>NZ_OZ034788.1:969111-1292148 GCF_964028515.1 Wolbachia endosymbiont (group B) of Hofmannophila pseudospretella
AGTACTATGTTACTACTTTTACACCTCTATACATATGCTCGCCGTTGTATATTGGTTCAATAATCAGCCCTTTCATATCAGTTGCAACTCTAGTATCACTATCTATTTTTGCAATTTCTTCTTTGGTATACAATTCATCCTTGTTTTTCGTCCAGCTATTGTCATATTGAATATCAACTTCTCCTCCATTGGTTTTAAACCCAAATGTTTCTTGCATAAGCAATCTTGCTTCTTCCAAACGTCTATTGTAACGTTTGTTATAATCTTGATAGCTAGATATAAGAAGAAGAACGTCATTAGAAAGAGTGAAATATACTATCTCTTCCATAATTTTGTAAATCTCATGTTCTGATAACTTAAACAAAGGATAATCTTTTTGAAACTTATTCTTTACTTCATTGTAAATTTCCATAATTTTTACTCTACCAGCATCGCTTAGAGCAATGATAGCATTTTCAATACTTGCTATACCGTCATAGTCATAACCTTTTCTGTCATTTTCAGCAACCAAAAAGCCATGCATAGCCTGAATCTCACCAACTTTCTTATCTTCTTTAGGTAAGATATCAAAATCAAAATAGATCATAGGAGATTTCAATACCAACAATATAAATATACGCATGCTGTCTATCTCAACACCAAAAGATAATCTTTTACTTTCTGGAATAGAGTATAGATCTTTGAAATATTGAGATACAATGTATAAAGGACATTTAGATAGTTCTGTTTTCTTATTTGGTTGCAAGTGAAAGCTGAATTCATACTCTCCTAAATCTAGCTCATTAAAATCTATAAGTTCTATATTTTTGTTTGGGTTAAATTTTCTGTTTGATATTTTATTCTCCAACTCTTTACGTTGCTCAGGAGTAAAACCAGATCCATTTATTACTAATTTCACTACACGTGTATTTTCTCTTTTTGCCCATTCGCTCAATCTCTCCAAATATTTTTCTGGGATCGGATATCCATATCTTTTTGGAAGCCACTGAAATACTAAAGGTGTATCAACCGTGAAAGTATGTGGAGATCCAGGCCTTAAATCTTGTCCTTTATAATTCATAGCAAAAGTACTAAATAAGTTAATACTTTACTATATAACATTAATTTATCAACTACTTATTTAGGT
Organism: Wolbachia endosymbiont (group B) of Hofmannophila pseudospretella; assembly: GCF_964028515.1. Classification (NCBI taxonomy): domain Bacteria; kingdom Pseudomonadati; phylum Pseudomonadota; class Alphaproteobacteria; order Rickettsiales; family Anaplasmataceae; genus Wolbachia; species Wolbachia endosymbiont (group B) of Hofmannophila pseudospretella. The sequence goes on from NZ_OZ034788.1 coordinate 970,238, forward strand.
AATATTGTTTACTTATTAATAATATTACCCAAGATAAAAAGCTATATTATTAATAAAACAAGATTATCTACTTTACATAGGGATTTTTGTTCTTTTTCAAAAGTAATCTGACTGGTACACCGTGAGCAAAGAAGTTTTTTCTAAGACCATTAGTCAAATAACGTTTATAACTCTCATCAACACTTTCAGGGACGTTGCATACCAAAGAAAAAGCTGGAGGTTTGGTGCCAATTTGAGCAATATACTTCATTTTAATTGCTCTACCTTTTATAAGTGGGTGAGAATGTTTTTCCACGGCATCTATTAGCCAATTATTAAGTTTTGCAGTGCTGATCTTCTTGTTTAAGGATTCACTCACTTCAAGACACTTATCTATCACATCACCGCAGCGCATACCTTTCAATGCAGAAATTGTTACAGTTGGCACTTCCAAAAATAACCGAGTCACTTCCTGTTGTTTGACAAATTTTATTAACTTACTTCTGTCATCCTTACCTATTAAATCCCACTTATTTAAAACAATGATAATTCCCTTCCCCCCTTTAATTGCAGCTTCAGCAATTGATAAATCCTGCTGCTCAACGCCAAGCAAGGAATCTAGCATTAAAATCACTACATGAGAGCGCTTTATTGACTCTATACTTTTTTCAACAAATCTTGATTCTAAGTTATCAACAACATTTGCCTTTCTGCGGATTCCCGCAGTATCGATGAGAGTGATTAATTTCCCATTATGGTCGTATGAAATATCCACAGAGTCACGCGTGGTACCAGGTTTTGAGCTTACTATTAGTCTATTTTCTGCAAGTAAACTGTTTAAAAAAGTTGATTTTCCAACGTTTGGGCGACCGATGATTGCAATCCTCAGTCTAATGGACTCACTTTCAGGCAGCTCAGTGCCTTCGCTCAGACCTTCAATAACACTAGCTAATGCATCATAAAGATCAACCATACCAAGATTATGTTCAGCTGAGATGTACACCGGACCTATGAAGTTGAAGAACTGCAAATAATCAACGTTTTCCGATTTATGACTTTCGCATTTGTTTGCTATTAGTATTACAGGTTTGTTCGTTTTTCTCTTCAGCCACTTTGCAAACTCTTTGTTCTGCTCGTTTTGCACTTTTGCATCAACAAGAAAAAAAATTACATCTGCGCTTAATAAAGAAAACTCTATTTGTTCAATAACTTGTAGTGAAAAACTGGTTTGGTCGTTCCATCCTCCTGTATCTATAACTTTAAACTCTAAATCACTAATTCTTCCAATTCCTTCACGCCTATCTCTCGTTACTCCTGGAATGTCACTAACCACCGCTGCTTTTCTTCTTACTAGCCTATTAAATAGAGTTGACTTGCCTGCATTTGGAAGGCCTATTATGACTATTTTCAGCATAGTTTAAGAGCGTGTTTTATACATAGTAAATTATAATCAAAATTTTTCACTTTAACTATTGACTTAATAGATTATGTGCTTATCCTAAGGTTAGTATGTTTTATATTAAATTTATTATGTAAATGGGGGTAGTTATGCTAATACCAGAAAAAATATCAAGTGCAAATAAAGAGCAACATATAAAGGGTCTTTGGAAGAGATAGGTTATCCAGAAGAAATAAGTGCTTTTATTGACGAACATGAGCGAAAAAATATTTTAGATATATCGCGAAAGTTTCATAATGCTCATAACATATATAATGATGCAGAAGACTTGCCTATTGATCAGGCTGTGACAGGGATTGCAAATAGATTTCTAGAATCTATAAGAGATGCAAAAAAGAAAAAGGTTATACTGAGTGTTCCATTTGATCCCCAAAGAGGATCAGCAATACTAGATAGCTTGATATGTAGACTTAACCATCTCATACACAAGGATGACAATATTAAGGGGAATGACAAAGATAAATTAAAGCCTATTTGGGAAGAAGTGTGTGATCTCGTTTCAAAAGGTAATGATGTAAGTGAGAGAGTGTTAGAATTATTGCCAGAAGATGTAATTGAAAGATATGAAGATTACTTATCAAACCTAGAGAAAATTGCAAGTGAAAGTATTGATAATGGTGAAATAAACAAAGTTGCAGTAAAAAGAGACAATCAATGCTATTTTGTAAAGTATCCAGCAGGGTGTACTGTCATTCCTACAAAGTTGCTGAGCCATCCAGAACTTCAAGATTTAGACGGAGCGCTAAAAATCGGAGATGGTATAATTCGAATAAAAGATGGAAAATATCATGATATAAAAGGCAGCGTAATAATGACCTTTACCTTTTACGATGAAACAGTTGAAATGGTTTTATCCTCAAAAGATGCTTCAGGATTTGGTAAAATGATGGTCTATATGAACGACAAAAATTGTGAAATCTTCTCAAAGTACCTTAAAGAGCTAGAAGAAAAACCTCATATAAATGAGATTGTTGAAGCTGCCAAAAGCTTTGTGCAAACAAAACCTTCTTCTACTCTAGACGATACTAATGCATCTCAGCATTCTCAGGAAGTTCTAACAGTAAACTGATAGATAAAGCATGTACACTGTTTAACAGTGTACAATCGCTTAGCGTTAAAAATGCTAGACTATAAATCTGCTTGTGACAGTTACAGTGAATGCGTGCAGTTTCATCAATTTCGTTAGACCTTAAGAAAGTGTTTAGGTCAAAAATAGACACTTCAAAAAAGTAATGTATACTTAATTAATTGAAGAATTACTCCTCTTGATATGCAGGACTTTAAAATACTAGAAACTAAAACATTAGAAGCTGAAAAAGGAGGAGGTCCTGATAGGGTTAACAAGCAACATGAAAAAGGAAAGCTAACCGCTAGAGAAAGGCTGAGTATATTGCTCGATGAAAATTCATTTCAAGAGTATGATAAGTTTGTGAAGCATCACGCAACTGATTTTGGCATGCAAAATGCTGATTTTTTAGGTGATGGAGTTGTAATTGGCCATGGTACTATTTATGGCAGAAAAGTTTTTGTTTATTCTCAGGATTTTACTGTCTTTGGTGGATCACTTGGTGCATCACATGCAAAAAAAATATGCAAAATTATGGATATGGCAATTAATGCCAGGATTCCAATTATCGGACTAAACGATTCTGGTGGAGCCAGAATCCAAGAAGGAGTAAATTCCCTTGCTGGTTACGGAGAAATTTTTCAAAGGAATGTAAATGCATCAGGCGTTATACCACAAATCTCTCTAATCATGGGCCCATGTGCTGGTGGGGCAGTTTACTCTCCAGCGCTAACCGATTTTATTTTCATGGTAAAAAATAGCTCATACATGTTTATAACCGGACCAGATGTAGTGAAAAAAGTTACATACGAGAACGTAAGCCACGAAGATCTCGGTGGAGCAAAAATTCATACGAGCAAAACAGGAGTAACAGATTTTGCATTCAATAATGAAGTTGAAATGCTACTAGAAATGCGAAAATTCTTCACCTTTTTGCCAGCAAATAATCAAGAGTTGCCAAAAACTGTACCAATCTGCGATTTAATTGATGATGTTGATGAATCTTTGAACACTCTAGTTCCTAGTAATCCTAATACTCCTTATGATATGTATGAACTCATTGAAAAGGTGTGTGATGAAAGGAAATTTTTTGCACTAAAACCCGATTTTGCTCGTAACATCATAATTGGCTTTGGCAGAATTGGAGGAAATACTATTGGTGTTGTTGCAAATCAACCTATGCACCTTGCAGGATGCTTGGATATTGACTCTTCAAGAAAAGCTGCGAGGTTTGTAAGATTTTGTGACGCGTTTAACATTCCCATCATCACACTTATTGATGTTCCAGGTTTCCTACCAGGTACAAATCAAGAATACAATAATATAATACAACACGGAGCGAAACTGCTTTACGCTTACGCTGAAGCGACCGTGCCGAAAATTAGCCTTATCACTAGAAAAGCGTATGGTGGTGCATATATTGTTATGAACTCAAAGCATTTAAAAGGTGATATAAATTATGCTTGGCCAACCGCTGAAATAGCTGTAATGGGCCCTGAAAGTGCAGTTGAAATTATATTTCGACACGAAAAAGATCAACAAACACTAATTAAAGAATATAAAGAAAAATTTGCTAACCCATTTTTTGCTGCATCACATGGATATATTGATGATATAATAGTGCCAAGTAAAACAAGGTATCACCTTCACAAAGCACTAGAGCTACTTAAAAACAAGAAAGTAGAAAGAATATGGAAGAAGCATGATAATCTTCCTTTGTAACTTTCCTCTCAGTTTTTATTGTAAGGTCTACAGTGCCGTTACACCAATACTAGCGCTTGGATTACCAATAACGCTAACTTTTGGATTCTTTTTTCTACAATATATTCTTATACCAAAATCCATTACTGACCGAACAAATAAGAAACATTACAAACTCGTTTAATAGTAGTACTGGAAATATTGACAATAAAATTACACAAAACATCTTCAAGTAAACCTATGGTATCGTAGATACTATTGCGTAAAGTATTGTATTTGATATATTGCCACAACCTTTCAACAGGATTCAGTTCCGGTGAATAAGGAGGCAAGTATATGATGGTAATGTTTTCCTGAATTTTCAAACTTTTTGATCTATGCCAACTTGCACAATCCATTACAAGAAAGGCTTCTTTCGTGCCTAAATCTTTCGACATCTGCTCCAGAAATATATTCATACAATCAGTGTTTACATATGGAGCAAGTAGGCTAATTTTCTTACCACTTCTTGGATTTACCGCACTGTAGATATAGAAATTTTGTCTACCAATTTTCATTTTAACCTGTGTTCTGATACCAATTCCCACTATATAAAGAACAGATAGACAATAATGGGAAAGAAGTGATACTAAAGTAGATAAAATAGAGAGGTATAAATGGCATTAAGGTCAAAACTATTAGACGAAAAAGTTGTAAATTTGGCGAAAGAAATGTTAAAAAAGGTCAGAAATAACGCATATGTTTCAAAAAAGTTACAAGCGGTGATAGCAGGAAAAGAAAGTAGTATAAGCGCTGTGGCAAGAATATGTAAAATTTCAAGGACTGCTTTGACTGAATGGATAAAGCATCTAAAATTTGGTAGAGTAGAAAGATTATTTTCCCCGTCTCAGCGGCGAAGAAAAAGCAAATTAAACAAAAATCAACGTGAGCAAATTGAAATATGGGTAGAAAGAAATCCAAATATTACTATTAAGGAAGTGCAAATAAAAATCTCAGAGGAATTTGGCCTAAACATTAGCAAATCAACAGTGCACCGTGAGATACAAAGGATGAAGTTTTCTTACATAACACCGAGGCCAATTCACCATAAACAAGATAAAAACAAGCAAGAAGAGTTTAAAAAATACTTCAATAAAATAGTCAATTCCCACCCTGAAAAGGAGGTATTTTTTTGATGAATCACGATTTGGAACTCATTCAAAAATCGGACACGGATGGTTTAAAAAAGGGGTCAGAACACAGGTTAAAATGAAAATTGGTAGACAAAATTTCTATATCTACAGTGCGTTAAATCCAAGAAGTGGTAAGAAAATTAGCCTACTTGCTCCATATGTAAACACTGATTGTATGAATATATTTCTGGAGCAGATGTCGAAAGATTTAGGCACGAAAGAAGCCTTTCTTGTAATGGATTGTGCAAGTTGGCATAGATCAAAAAGTTTGAAAATTCAGGAAAACATTACCATCATATACTTGCCTCCTTATTCACCGGAACTGAATCCTGTTGAAAGGTTGTGGCAATATATCAAATACAATACTTTACGCAATAGTATCTACGATACCATAGGTTTACTTGAAGATGTTTTGTGTAATTTTATTGTCAATATTTCCAGTACTACTATTAAACGAGTTTGTAATGTTTCTTATTTGTTCGGTCAGTAATGGATTTTGGTATGACCCCTTTTTTAAACCATCCGTGTCCGATTTTTGAATGAGTTCCAAATCGTGATTCATCAAAAAAATACCTCCTTTTCAGGGTGGGAATTGACTATTTTATTGAAGTATTTTTTAAACTCTTCTTGCTTGTTTTTATCTTGTTTATGGTGAATTGGCCTCGGTGTTATGTAAGAAAACTTCATCCTTTGTATCTCACGGTGCACTGTTGATTTGCTAATGTTTAGGCCAAATTCCTCTGAGATTTTTATTTGCACTTCCTTAATAGTAATATTTGGATTTCTTTCTACCCATATTTCAATTTGCTCACGTTGATTTTTGTTTAATTTGCTTTTTCTTCGCCGCTGAGACGGGGAAAATAATCTTTCTACTCTACCAAATTTTAGATGCTTTATCCATTCAGTCAAAGCAGTCCTTGAAATTTTACATATTCTTGCCACAGCGCTTATACTACTTTCTTTTCCTGCTATCACCGCTTGTAACTTTTTTGAAACATATGCGTTATTTCTGACCTTTTTTAACATTTCTTTCGCCAAATTTACAACTTTTTCGTCTAATAGTTTTGACCTTAATGCCATTTATACCTCTCTATTTTATCTACTTTAGTATCACTTCTTTCCCATTATTGTCTATCTGTTCTTTATATAGTGGGAATTGGTATTACTTTAGCTAAAAATTACTTCCGCACATTTTAAATCTGATTATAATTACAATTAGAGATACTTTTAGAGCTCAAAAATTTATCTTTGTCTGCAGACTTTTTTTTATTAAACAATCAAACTCATAAAAAAATGTAGCGTATCCTCTTCAGCGTATGTGGGTGCATACACACATACTTAATTTCTGTCGTATGTGCACTGCATTTTTTTCTAATCTTTTTTTTCACAGGGGGATTTTATGTTCAGAATTCCAGATACTTGACCTTTACTTTAGCTAATAAAAACCAACTGGTACCTGCGGTTTTTACAGTCTCAAAATTTTTATCAAACTTCAACTATCATTCAAAGAAACTTGTAGTTATTCTTAGTGTTATTATTATAGTAGCAGTGCTTATGATGATAAGGATATGGAATCCTTTATAACCTTGGTTCTTTTAAACTTTGTAGTTGATTTTAAGTAAAGATACTCGTAATTGTGTCAGCTAATTATGAAAAAGACTTCAAGTGAGAGTATATAAGTAAGGCACTGACTACTAACAAAGATATACAAAAGTTGTCTTTGTTTACTTTGCCAAATTCCAATAAGTCGTTGTTCCTGTCTTTTAGGCCTACTATTCCATCAATTGCGGTCCTATTGCTTTTATTATCATTTTTTAGAGAGCTAACTAGAACATCTACCATAAAAGAAAAATTACTTTTATATTCATCAAGCTCTATACTTAATTTACTACCCAAAACAAATTCTATTATCTTATTAAAGACGTTCTTGAAGCCCATAACACACCTGTCAAAATAATTGTTCTAAAATTTTAATAGCATTATTCTCCTGTTAGCCAGAACTTTTTTAGCTCTTCCAATGTTCCATTAAATTTATCTCTGTCACATGGTCCAATCCCTTTCACTGAATGTGGCTCAGGTCCCGTCTGACCGTCAGTGTACTGCCATAAAATCCAGTCATTCCATCCTTTCGGTAACATTGGACTTTCTCCCCATCTTGCTATCCAGAGGGGACATTTCATTAAAGTTGGCGTTGCAAAATCTTTTAGAAAGTAAGCACTTCCATAAATCAATGGTAAGCGTCCTGTTGCTTCATGAACTTGATTAACAAAATCTTCTGCCTGTTCTGGCGTTATATTGTTTCCCCCATTTTCTTCAATATCTAGAGCAAGCAGCACTTGAGAAGCATCTCCAATTTTTTCCAAAAAATGCTCTGCTTGATCTTTTCCTTTCTCTCCTACTCCAAAATGATATGCTCCCCAAAGCAATCCTTCTTCTTCAGCTGCTTTTCTCCTTTCTTCATATGTTGGATCCACATATTTCAGCCCTTGTGTAGCTTTGTGCATAACTCCTAATATTCCATCTTCTTTCGCTAACTTAAAATCTATATCCTGCTTCCAGTGCGATAAATCTATAACTACATTTTCTACCATTTATTGCTCCTACCTTAACCCTTATTAATTACTTTACGTCTACAATAACATGAATATAATTCAGTGTGCCGTTACCAAGATTCGAACTTGGGACCTCGTCATTACCAATGACGTACTCTACCACCTGAGCTACAACGGCAAGTTCACGTATTATGATAATGAATAACATGAAAAAAAATAAGGAAAAAGAAGAAGAGAGAAAAAGATTGGCAAAAGCTTTAAAGCAAAATATTCTAAAAAGAAAAAAACAGCAACAGAGTAGACAAGATGCCAGAACTCCCAGAAGTGGAAGTAATCTCTAACTTCTTATTTGATAAAATCAAAAATAAGAAAATAAGCAATGTGACAGTCAATAATTGGAATTTACGTGTACCAATAACGAAGAATATTGATGATTTGCTAAAGGGCAAAGTTATAAATGATATCAAGCGTAGAGGTAAATATATAATCTCGAATATAGATGCTAGTATGGCTGTAATCATACACCTTGGCATGAGCGGAAAGCTTATATATGCTGAAGACAATCAAGCACAGAACAAACATGATCATGTGATATTCTTATTTTCTGACAACACTTCACTAATCTTTAATGACCCAAGAAGGTTTGGATTAGTGATTGTTTTAAACAGAGAGCAAGAACTAAATTTTTTTAATAACCTAGGAATAGAACCCCTCACAGATGAATTTGACGGACATTATTTACAGAAGTTGCTAAAGAACAGAAAAGCAAATATCAAATCAGTATTAATGAATAATAAGCTAATAGTTGGCGTAGGTAACATATATGCTTCTGAGAGCTTATTTAGAGCTCGCATATCACCACTTAGGCTAGCACAAGATTTAACATATATAGAGTGCGAAAAACTTGCTATCGAAATAAAAAATACTCTGAGTGATGCAATTGCTGCTGGTGGTTCAACACTGAAAGATTATGCACAGCCATCTGGATCTGCTGGATACTTTCAAAATAACTTTTACGTATATGGTAAAGTGCAAAAACCTTGCAGAATCTGCAACAATATCATAACACTTATACGACAAAATGGTCGTAGCACTTATTTTTGCAATGCATGTCAGAATTAAATTTTATTTTTGCATATGACACTCTTACCTGAAAAAGATCCTTTTGATTTGTTTTCAAAGTGGTATCAAGAAGTACTTAATTCTCCGTGTAAGGAGCCAACTGCAATGACGCTAGCAACGTGTAGCAAAGACTGCATTCCATCTGCAAGAGTGGTATTACTAAAGGAATATAGTAAAGAAGGTTTTGTGTTCTTTACTAACGTAAACAGTAGAAAAGGAAAAGAATTGACTAAGAACCCCAAAGCTGCACTCGTATTGCATTGGACAGAATTTTCTAGACAAGTACGAATTGAAGGAGAAGTTAGGCTTCTAAGCGGCAAAAAGGCTGACGAATATTTCTCCTCTCGAGCACGTGATAGTCAAATTAGCGCGTGGTGCTCAAAACAATCAAGAGTTCTGAAAAATTGGCAAGATTTTGAGCAGGCTATAGAATTAAAAGAGAAAGAATTTCACAATACACAAGTTTCTCGTCCTGATTTTTGGGTGGGGTTTTGTGTAATCCCAAAAGTAATTGAATTTTGGCAAGAAGGTAAGCATAGGAGACATACTAGATTTAGATACACTCTTGTTGAGAAAAGCAATTGGAAAGTGGAACAATTATATCCCTAACGTTAGAGAAAGCTACTCTGCAGATCAAAAATAAGGATTTATTGTCATGATAAGGAGCTGATCAAGTAACTTTTTATGGCTTAAAAACTTGTTGTATGTAACGTATTGTAATACTTACGCAAAATATTTTAGTGCATTCTCAAATATGAGCATTCCATCACCATATTTTGGCATAGTCACTCCTGAACGTTTACATTTTTCTTTTTCAAGAGGCCAGTTGTCCTGCTGAGTAAAAAATATTCCTCTCTCTGGGTGAGGCATTAAAGCTAAAACTCTACCACTTTTATCTGACAAAGCTGCCAGATCGTATATAGATCCGTTTGGATTGTAAGGAAATTGTAAATTTGCATAGTCACCATTTTCATCAACGTAACGCAGTGCAACGGAATTATTTTCAATCAATTGATTTAAAATATCTTGATCCATAAAAAACCTGCCTTCTCCATGAGCAACAGGAAGATATAGCTTACTCAGGCCCCGTAGCCAAACAGAACTACTCTGCAGATTAACTCTCACTCTAACCCAACAGCATCGATAATTGCCTATATCATTAGAGGTTAAAGCTAGATTAGAGAATTCTGGAACTAACTTTACTAATATCTGGCAACCGTTACATATCCCTATAATAAGCTTATCCTGAGATAAGAAATTTTGAAATTCGTCTAACAAGTTGTTTTTTATACGCAAAGCAAATGCATTACCAGCACCAGTATCATCACCATAGGAAAAACCTCCTGGAATTGCAAGTATATTGCTTAATTTCAGTTCACTTGGATTATCTATAATATCATTAATGTGAACGATTTTTACTTCAATATTATTAATACCAAGCTTTCTGCTGCATTCCATAAATGCAAATGCAGTTTCTTTTTCGCAATTTAAGCCATAACCAGATAGGATTGTAATTTTCATGAATCAAAAAACTCGAACTTTCTTTTTACAAAATTTGCTATTAAATTCAAAGCAAATAGCATTAACAATAAAGCTATAATTGCAATGGCAGCAAGCTCAATAAATGCAATTTCAGGACTACTTGACCATATGTATATTTGTACAGGTAAAACAGTTGCCGGATCGAAGAAGGATGTAGGTGTATCAGCAATAAATGCTACCATGCCTATCATAAGTAAAGGGGAAGATTCGCCTAAAATCCTTGCAATTGCAAGCACTGCACCATGTATTATCCGTGGCAACGCAATTGGTAAAGAGTGATCCAATATCACCTTGATGTGAGGTGCACCTAGCGCAAACGCTGCATCTTTTATTGCAATAGGAACGTTTGTAAAGGCATTTTTTGTTGCAATAATAATATTAGGCAGCATCATAAATGAAAGAGTCATCCCGCCAACAAATGGTGAAGAACGGGGTAACCCAAATATGCCTAAGTAGAGAGTCAGTCCTACCACACCAAATATTATCGAAGGCACTGCAGCAAGGTTATTCATGCTAATTTCTACAATACTGGTTATTAGACTATTTCTAGGCATAAATTCATAAAGACAGATACCTGACATAATTCCTATTGGTAATGCCAACGCTAAGCATACTATAATTGTCATTAATGAACCGATAAATGCCCCTAAAATCCCTGCGTTCTCAGGCTCACGAGAATCAGACTTAAGAAACAGAGACTTATTAAAAAATTTTCTTACTCTTCCCTTCTCTTTTAACCAATCAAGTAATTTAGCATAATGATCATTCAAACATTTATTTTTATATAGTGAATTGATCACACTCGATGCGGTAAACCAAATCTCATATTCACCACTATTTTTTACTCTCTTAAGAAAAAACCTCTCTAGCTCCTTGTAAGAGTTACGACTTAAAATTTCGTCACTGTCTTTAAAGTCAATTCCTTCAAACACTTTATGTAAAGAGTTATTGAGTAGGCTAATGGACTTATATCGTAAATCACCAGGATTATTAGTTAAAATAAGATCAGCATTTATTTCAACTGGCAATAAAATTTTCGTTACTGTTAAAGCACTATAAGAGTTAACTAATATACTTAGTAATATACATATAGGACACCCAATTGAGACAATCAGTGCTGTAAAAGAGCAAAAGCATAAAATGTTGTTCTTTTTATTTTTTCTTTTTACACGAGCATGTACGCGCTTAGATTGAAGTAACTTAAGGAAGTTTTTCTTTATACTCATTTACTTTTCTTTATATGAGGATTTGAAAAAACTTTCTCCTTTTTCCAGTGCTTGACACTTAGATCTAGCAGGCTTTGCCTGCAAATAATTTTTATATTTCTCATGAAAGCACAAACCAAAAGGAGAATCTGGATCCCAGTGTCAAAAATTGGGATGACACCACAGCAGGAGGCAAACGTACAGTTGTGCGTCACACACTGGGATAATAAGAGAGAGTCTTGAGATGATACAATTGACATCACTCCCTATTGTATCTACTTAGATTTTTTTTTAACATAAGTAGTACGTTCTTTGATCCTTGCAGCTTTCCCAAATAGCTTGCACAGATAATATAATTTTGCTCTACGGACCTTTCCCTTTCTTATCACTTGTACTGAAATTAATGCAGGAGAGTAAACAAAAAATTGTGATACTATACTTTCTCCGTGACTTACCTTTCTAACTGAAAAAGAAGAGTGTAATCCACGATTTCTTTTTGATATACATACGCCCTCAAATATCTGTATACGCTCACCCATACTATCAACTACCTTAAAAGTGACCTTCAAATCATTGCCAGGACAAAAAGCTGGCATCTCTTTGGCTAATCTTTGTATTTGTTGTTCGTTAAATTTTTCAAGCAAGTTTGTCATTTATCATCTCCATTCAACAATTCAGGTCTACGTTCCTTTGTTCTAACATATGACTGTTCCCTTCTCCAATCACTTATTTTTCTGTGATTGCCAGACAACAGAACCTCAGGAACTTTGTACCTACTCCACTGCTCAGGCCTAGTATATTGAGGATATTCAAGCATACCACCACTATAACTAAAACTTTCTTCAGCAACGCTATCGAAATTATTTACTACACCTGGAAGAAGCCTAATACATGCATCAAGAACCACCATCGCAGCTGGCTCACCTCCCGAAAGTATATAATCTCCAATACTTAACTCATAAGGAGTATACACATCAATTACTCTTTGGTCAACACCTTCAAATCGACCACACAATATTGTTACATGAGGAATTTCTGTTAACTCCTTTGCAATGCTCTGATTAAATTTTGTACCAGATGGAGTCATATAAATAAATCTAGTATTTTTATGAGCAGAAAGCACATTATCAACTGCATTACCAATCACATCTGGGCGCATAACCATCCCTGCTCCACCTCCATATGGAACATCATCTATAGTTGAATGTTTATCTTTAGCAAAAGAACGAATATTTACTATTTCAAGATTCCATATTTTTTTTTCCAACGCTCTTCCAGCAAGAGAATAGTTCAAAAATCCGGGGAACATTTCTGGAAATATGGTTAATATTGTAACATTGAACGCCATTAAGGTTTATTTTAAGTTATTTGGGGCTATACTCTAAGAACAGTAGATTGATATGATACATAGTTAAATTAAATATGTCACTGAATAAAACGATATACGAAGGTAAAGCCAAAGTCATTATTGAAACTGAAGACTCATCAACTGTTATACAGTACTTTAAAGATGATGTTACAGCATTCAATAAGGAAAAATATGAAATTATTGAGGGCAAAGGAATAATTAATAATCATGTTAGTGCTTTTATCATGGAAAAGCTTGGAGAAGCAGGAATTAGCACGCACTTTATAAACACTCTAAACGAAAGAGAACAGCTAGTCAAAAAACTCAAGATAATACCTCTTGAGATAGTGGTTAGAAACATTGCAGCTGGCAGCTTTTGCAAACGTTTTAATATCAAAGAAGGTGAGACACTTACATCTCCTATAATCGAATTTTTTTACAAAAATGATGACCTAGCCGACCCAATGGTGAATGAAAATCACATACTATATTTTGGTTGGTTATCCCATAAAGAAATGGAAGAAGTTAAAACTACAACTTTAAAGATCAACAAAATCTTAGTCGACCTATTTTCAAATGCAAATATATATTTAGTTGATCTCAAGTTAGAATTTGGCAAATTGATAAACAGCAGCACTAAAATCATTTTAGCCGATGAAATCAGCCCTGATAATTGTAGGCTATGGGATAAAAATACGCATAAAAAGCTAGACAAAGATGTTTTCCGTTTAAATCTAGGAAACTTAAAGGAAGCATACTCAGAAGTTGCAAAAAGACTGTCAGTAAAGTTAGACTAACTAAATACTACTCTATCAAGTGGAGGGTTACATGCCTCATCAAGTTTTCCAATAATCTCAATTTTTTCTCCACGCTTTTGGAAATGGCTTTCCACATCCTTCATATTCTCGGGATCTACAATCAGTACTATACCTATGCCGCAATTAAATGTTTTTAACATTTCTCTCTTTTCTATTTTGCCTTCTTCTTTCAGCCATAAAAATATATCTGGCCATTTCCAAGAATTAATATTTATGTCTACAAATAAATTTCCTGAGAGAATTCTTGGAATATTGTCTATTAACCCGCCACCTGTTATATGCGCAATGCCTTTTACCTTTGGCATAATAGGCAACAAAGAATCAACATATATCTTTGTTGGCTTAAGTAATATTTCACCCCAAGATTTATTATTCCATGGAGATATATCATTATAATTTATACCTAAGCTTTTAAAAATATGGCGTACCAAAGAAAATCCATTTGAGTGAATTCCATTTGATTCTAAACCAACTACACAGTCACCTGCTTTCATTATACTACAATTTGGAAGAATTTGCTTTCGATCAACAACACCAACCACAAACCCTGCAAGGTCATAGTGATTGTTACCATACATTCCAGGCATTTCTGCAGTTTCTCCACCAACTAATGCTATTTTAGATTCCTTGCACCCTTCTGCAATGCCCTGGATTACAGACAATAAAACGTTTTTGTTTAAAACGCCTGTTGCAAAGTAATCAAGGAAAAATAAAGGTGTTGCTCCTTGTGCAAGTAAATCATTTACACACATTGCAACTAAGTCTATACCTATAGTATCATGCTTATTCACCTCTTGAGCTATTAATAGTTTTGTGCCCACTCCATCAGTTGAGGAAACAAGTACTGGATGGTCGTATTTCTTACTCAGCGAAGAAAAGTCAAACAATGCGGAAAATGATCCTACTTCACTAATTACTTCTTCTCCTTTAGTCTTTTCAATGATAGGTTTAACTTTTTTTATTAGTTCATTATATAGTTTAAGGTCTATTCCAGATTTAGCATAAGTATTCATAGCGCCTTCATAAATCTTATAATTATTAATACTACATTAATGCTTTGATACAAAAAGCGCAACGAAACTTTCTCTTAAATTGACTACTACATGCCTACCAATATAGGGTTAACTTAAATCATTTATACTTTTATCCAATGAATAAAAACATAATGTTAATAACAGAGTGCCTATCAGGACGAATTCTTCATGATTTTGCTAGTTCTATGCAAGGAATAGTGGGTGGATTGGAAGAGCTTGAAGAAAACAATCCTAATATGCAAAACGAAGCATTGTCATTGCTTAAAGAAAGCTCTGATGATTTAATATATAAATACAAAGTTATGAAGCAAGCGTATTCTCATTCATCAGATAATTGCAGCTTTGTTAAGACTAAATCCAATATAGAAAATTATTTATTAAAAAAAAAGTAAAGCTTCAGTGGAGAGTAAGTGAATGTCCTACAGAAAACTTAATTGAAAAAATAAATAAGATAATTTCCAATATGGTGATAGCTATAATCAGTGCAGTGGCACAAATTGAATTAGTGTCTATTTTACTGACTAAAACAGAAGATAAAACACTACTAACTATAAAAGTAGTAAATGAACATAAATCAATAAGTACATTATTAGTGAGCAAATTAACAAAAAAAAATGATATTCGTTTGGATACAAAAGACATTATTATCTATATGACTTCTTTACTGTTAGAACAGTATAACACTAAAATCAATTGCACTTGTGAAAGTAATTCACTGAATATAGGCTTAACTATAACTTGAGATGGCTTCATATTTCATGAAAAGGACTCGATACTATAAATTTGAATCTTGGATAAGGAAAGGAAAAATTTTGTGGAGTAACCTAGACATAAAATCTGTAGTTAATTTCTTTGCAGGGAGTGTTAAATAAACCATACGCGTCAAGTTAAGGAAATATCGTGAAATATAGCAACATTTGAGATGGGCATTTTATTTGTTACATTTATTTTTTTAGGGAGTTCTTATCTAGAAGAAGATAATTTTTTCAGAAGAATCTATAAATTAATAACTTTATTACTTAATATATAAAATAGTTTTTTTTCATTTCCTTTCTTCCTTATACCACTTTTCCTTAACTTGACGCGTATGGTTTATTTAACACTCCCTAATTTACCTCATACCAATTCCCACTATATAAAGAACAGATAGACAATAATGGGAAAGAAGTGATACTAAAGTAGATAAAATAGAGAGGTATAAATGGCATTAAGGTCAAAACTATTAGACGAAAAAGTTGTAAATTTGGCGAAAGAAATGTTAAAAAAGGTCAGAAATAACGCATATGTTTCAAAAAAGTTACAAGCGGTGATAGCAGGAAAAGAAAGTAGTATAAGCGCTGTGGCAAGAATATGTAAAATTTCAAGGACTGCTTTGACTGAATGGATAAAGCATCTAAAATTTGGTAGAGTAGAAAGATTATTTTCCCCGTCTCAGCGGCGAAGAAAAAGCAAATTAAACAAAAATCAACGTGAGCAAATTGAAATATGGGTAGAAAGAAATCCAAATATTACTATTAAGGAAGTGCAAATAAAAATCTCAGAGGAATTTGGCCTAAACATTAGCAAATCAACAGTGCACCGTGAGATACAAAGGATGAAGTTTTCTTACATAACACCGAGGCCAATTCACCATAAACAAGATAAAAACAAGCAAGAAGAGTTTAAAAAATACTTCAATAAAATAGTCAATTCCCACCCTGAAAAGGAGGTATTTTTTTGATGAATCACGATTTGGAACTCATTCAAAAATCGGACACGGATGGTTTAAAAAAGGGGTCAGAACACAGGTTAAAATGAAAATTGGTAGACAAAATTTCTATATCTACAGTGCGGTAAATCCAAGAAGTGGTAAGAAAATTAGCCTACTTGCTCCATATGTAAACACTGATTGTATGAATATATTTCTGGAGCAGATGTCGAAAGATTTAGGCACGAAAGAAGCCTTTCTTGTAATGGATTGTGCAAGTTGGCATAGATCAAAAAGTTTGAAAATTCAGGAAAACATTACCATCATATACTTGCCTCCTTATTCACCGGAACTGAATCCTGTTGAAAGGTTGTGGCAATATATCAAATACAATACTTTACGCAATAGTATCTACGATACCATAGGTTTACTTGAAGATGTTTTGTGTAATTTTATTGTCAATATTTCCAGTACTACTATTAAACGAGTTTGTAATGTTTCTTATTTGTTCGGTCAGTAATGGATTTTGGTATCACAACTCATTTTAACATATATGAAAATAATGTTTAAAGAATTTTTTCCTGCTTTTTCCTGCAGTAATGAATTATTATGAAGCTTGCATTTTCTGTCGCTTACTACTGGGATAGCTTGACAGTTGCAGTACATGTCTATCAATGATAAAATAAAGATCAGTTTATTTTGATACTATGATTAGGTTACTCTTTGTTGCACTATTATTTTTTTGTGGTGGTGATGCACTTGCAAAACAGGAACCACGACCAATAGCTGGTGATAACCACATAAAGGTAATGAATTATAATCCACAGGCTATACATAAGTACACGGGCTTTTATGGTTATCAATCCAGCATATTGTTTGAGCCAGGGGAGGTAATAGAGAGTCTTTCAATGGGTGATGCAACCGGTTGGCAACTCCTTCCTCAAGGTAATAGATTATTTATTAAGCCTATAGATGATATTGCCGATACTAATGCAACTATAATTACCAATAAAAGAGTTTATTATTTCGAGTTTCATGCTGAAGAAGCAAACGGGCTAGATGATCCAAGGTTAGCATATGAAGTAAGGTTTCTTTATCCACTGTTCAACAGTGATGAAATTTATTCAACGAGTAACGGTGATATTCTAGAGCAAGCTAGTCATACCACTATCCCTGATATAAGTGATATTGAGATTATAAAGAAAGGCTTGAATTTTAACTATTCCATCTCGCACGTTGAAGGCAGTCAATCAATAATACCAATTAAGGTTTTTGATGACGGAAAATTTACATATCTACAATTTAATAAAATAAACTCTGATTTTCCGGCAGTTTTTATGGTTGATTCTGCAGGATATGAGTCCTTGATAAATTTTCGTACAGTTGATGACTACCTGATAATTGAAAGAGTAAGCTCGGTATTTACCTTAAGAAACGGATCAAGTACAGTCTGCCTATTTAATGAAAACATACCTTTCAAAAAAGGTAAGTGATTAAAGGCTATATTATTCTTATAGGTGCAAAATTCTTTCTATGGTGCTTCGTAATTCCATGAAGGCCAATAGCGCTGAGGTGTTCTTTTGTTCCATATCCTTTATTTTTATACCAATTATATTGAGGATGTTTATTATGCAATTCTTCCATAAGCCGATCTCTTGTAACTTTTGCAACGATTGAAGCGGCTGCAATTGATATACTTAAACTATCACCATTCACTACAGACTTTGTTTGCCATTTCACTTCAAGTGGTTGGTTACCATCAACTAACACATAATCTAGTTCTAAATCTAAATTTACCAGCGCACGTTTCATTGAAAGCTTTGTTGCTTGCAAGATATTGTATGAGTTTATCTCTTCTACACTTGCCATTCCTATACCAAATTTTGCAACAGACGTTATTTTTTCGTATAGAACTTGCCTACACTTAGGGGTTAGCTTTTTTGAGTCGTTTATTCCATCAATAACCGTATCTCTATCAGTAAATATTACAGCTGCAGATATCACTGGACCGGCAAGCGGACCTCTTCCAACTTCATCTACTCCTGCTATAATTCCTGATAATGTATTTTCTAATGTGAAATCTGGATATTTCATAGTTCCTATAATAAGAAAATTAAAGCAAAAATCGAACAAACGATAGAAATTATCCAAAATTTTATAACTATTGTATTTTCTGACCACCCTTTCTTTTCAAAGTGATGATGTATTGGTGTCATAAGGAAAATTCTTCTTCCTGCTCCATATCTAAATTTTGTATATTTAAAATATGATACCTGAATAATCACAGATAAAGTCTCTATTACAAAGATTATTCCAATAATGGCAAAAAGCATTTCTTTTTTAATTAAAACACTAGTGAGTCCTAAAGCTGCACCGATTGATAGGCTTCCAACATCACCCATAAATATTTTTGCTGGATGTGTGTTAAACCACAAGAAACTTAAAATAGCTCCTATAAATGCAATGCAGAATAAAGTAATGTTTACATCTGTCTGAGTGATGTATGCAACTAGTCCCAAAAAAGCAAAGGAAGTAATGGCTTGAGTTGCAGCAAGGCCATCCAAACCATCTGTGAGATTCACAGCATTGGCAGAGCCAACAATAACAAATGCAGCAAACGGAAGATATGGATAGCCAAGGTCGATTGCTACTTCTCTAAATAGAGAAATTTTTGTAAAACCTTCAGCAGATTGTAGCTTAAGTATAAACATACAGACCAGAGTAACGACAAACTGAATAAGTATTTTGGTTTTTGCACTTAAACCTCGGTGGTGATTTGTCTTCAATTTTAAATAGTCATCAATAAATCCAAGTAGAGCAAAAAATAGGGTTATAAATACTAAAAATAAAATTTCTTGTGTTAATTGAGTCCAAAACAAGATTGGTAATAAAGCAGAAGTGAGTATTATTATTCCACCCATAGGTGGTATATTCTTTTTTGTTATTAAATGACTTTCTGGTCCATATGATCTGATTGGTTGTCCATCTTTACTTATCTTTTTTAGAAGTTTTATAAAATAGGGAAAGAGAATAAACCCAAAAATAAATGAGATAAAAAACGTCTTTGTAGCTAAGATCACTTGCCTATCCAAATTGACTAGGTATTATACCAAAAGCTTTACCTAACCTCAATTTATACCTTTTTAGCAGCTCATTTTATTTATGATAAATTAGTTGTTGATGAATTATGATAAAATTTGCATACTAATATTTTGTTAATGGTAAGAGGTGGCATATGTTAGATTATATTAAAAAGCTTTTGTGGGCTACTACAGTACCTGATAATGAGAGTAGAGTTAAAAATTCTTACACGCATATAGTAGAGAAACCTTCTTTTGGTGATGCAGCTTCAAAGTTGAGTAAGGAAGAAAGGTCAGAAGAGCATCTTGTTCTTCTAAAAGGTAAAAGCAATAGCTCTGGTACAACTGTAACAGAAGGATCGTCTAGTATTCAGAATGCAGCATCAGGCAAGAATAAGCGTGGATATATCAAATTAGACAATGATGAAGAATGGGATGAATTCTTTGAGTTACAGAATGATCCAGACACTAATACTACGAACAAAGAGCCTTTTTCTCCGAAGAAAGGAGAATCTCACTATCATGGCAAAGAGATCATAGGTAAAATTGCTGACCAAATTAAAGCAGAGATATCTGAAGGTATGAAAAATCATACTATAGGATCCATAATGATAAAAGAAGGCAAAAGGGAAGATAGTATTGTTTACCCCACCGTGAGAGTTGTGCTACATGCCAATAAAGAAGGAGTAGATATAGCTAAACTTCTAGGCGGTAGTATATGTAAAGAGTATGGTGTAAGAACAATTACATTTTGTCATCCTAATCAAGAAAAAAAGAGAGGGGCATGTTGCTATATTAATAATGATAGTGATAATGAGGAAAGAGTTTATGAAATAATTAGTGGGTTATATGAAATGACTTTAAAGTGGTATGTTGATGGAAGAGAATGCAAAATTAAAGTTAACATTGATGGTAAGAATGGTGTAACTCTCCTTGAAGGCAACGGTGTTACTGCAGAGCAGTTGCATGCAAATAAAGAAGTCAAAATAGGTAAGAGACGTGAGCCAAAATCTTTATATGAAGCGTTAGTACCGCAATTGCAACAAAAGAGCTCTGAATCAGTCAAGGTTTTACAGCAGCCTTCAACAGATGTAACAAATGTGACAACAACACCAACTTCTACTTCTCAGAGATGCTCTTGACTAAATAAATAAGAAAAAGCAAAAATAGTATAACTTGCTTACAAATGTAAGTAACTTGTACTTCTATGATGAATAACACAATATTACCAAGAAATTTCTATGAACGGCCAACTTTAACCGTAGCTGGGGAGCTGCTAGGGAAGATGCTGAAATTTTCTCATTTTAGTGGAATAATAACTGAAGTTGAAGCGTATATAGGAATGGATGACCCAGCTTGTCATGCAGCAAGAGGCTATACTAATCGAACCTCAGTAATGTTTGGTACGCCAGGGTTTTCGTACGTATATTTTATATATGGAATGTACTATTGTCTAAATATTGTAACAGAAGCAGAAGGATTCCCAGCAGCAGTGTTAATACGAGGATTAAAGCTCACTGAACCGCTTGAAGCAAATTTAGGCGGGCCAGGCATACTGTGCAAAAAATTAAACATTACAAAAGAACATAATAAACAAGACCTTACTATAAGTCATGAATTTTGTCTCTATGAATATCACCTCAAACCAGATTATGTGTGCACTCCAAGAATCGGAATTAGTAAAGGCAAGGAGAAATTTTGGCGATTTAAAAGTTGCGTTTTAGCAGAAATGCCTAAAATCACACTCAACAATAAATATTAGACCTCCTGCATAAACTAGATAAAAAGGCAAATAGGCCTTTTATGTTTACCAACAATAGACTTCTTGGATAACCTAAGGATACTTTTTGATCTTCTATGGGGGAGTTGAACATTCCCTTTTTATAAAACTTTTGCATACTCCTATTTAACTTTAATAGCTCTTTATCTTCCTGAAATCTGGATGTTTTATCAATGCATCTTCTATTCAGCCGTTAGCAAGAACTTTCACTTATTCCATAGCTTTGCGCTATATGGAAATATGTACGGTATTTACACAAATATTCGAGTGCTATTAATAAATATGCATTGTTTATTTGGTTTTCCTCCTCTTGCCTTTTTCTTGGCCTCTTCCTCTATTAAAATTTCTATTATTTTTCCAATGTTTTTCTTTTTACTCCTCTTAGTCTTCGAAGCTTCTCTTCATCAAGTTTACTTACCTGCTCAAAATTTATACCTTCTCTAATATTGCTTCTACTACTTGTTTCTTAAGTTATCCAAGAAGTCTATTGTCTGTCCAGATACGAGGTAGCTGCTGCCATTTAAAATATTTTATTCACCTAAAATTACATTCTACCTATTTTAAAAGTAGTTTAAAAAACTTTATAGACTGCATACAAAAGACCTAACATCTTTAGCAATGCCTTCATAAATCCTTACTAAATCCTCACTTAGTATTGAAGGATTTCCACAATCAGAAGCACTACATATTTGCGGATCTAGAGGAACTCTGCTCAAGAGTTTGACTCCCAGCTCTTCAGACATTTTTTTTGCACCACCTTTTCCAAATATGTGTATTTTTGAATTATCTTGAACAAAATAGCTCATATTTTCCACAATGCCGATAATTGGCACGCTGAGCTTTGTGAACATATCATAAATTTTTTGTGCATCAACTAAAGCAAGCTCCTGTGGAGTTGAAACTATTATTGCTCCAGTTAAACTAAAATTCTCCATCAGACTTAAATGTACATCGCCAGTGCCAGGCGGTGTATCAATGATTAAATATTCTATATCAGACCACCTTGTTCCCATTAGCAAATTGTAAAGTGCTTTTGTGATCATAGGTCCACGCCATATTGCTGCGCGGTCCTTATCAATAAAATAGCCAATTGAAATAGTATAGAGACCATGTTTCTCTATAGGCATTGCTTTACCACTCTGTATTTCTGGTTTTAATTTCTCAGTGCCCAACATTTTAGGAATCGAAGGACCATATATATCTGCATCAACTAGCGCAACTTTATGTTTTAATTCTGCTAACGAAAGAGCTAGATTTAGTGCAACTGTCGACTTACCCACACCTCCTTTACCAGAAGCAACGACAATTATATTTTTCACTCCTTCGATATGAAGTTTAGCTTTTTGTTGCCTAGCTTGTTTTTGACCAGTAGCAACTACAGTAACCTTTCCTACTCCCGGTATCGCCTTAACAGCTTGCTCACAATTTTTTCTTAATTCTTCATTTGGTTCAGTAACTTCAAGAGCAAAAGCAACATCTTTACCCTTAATAACAATTGAGGATACTACACCAACATTCTTACCACTTTTCTTCTCTATAACCTTTTTTAGGCTCTCTCTTACGATTTCCTCATTAACCTGTGTAAATTTTTTCCAGAACATATGATGAAATTTTTTCTATTGGTGTATACTAACATAGAATAATTAAACTGCACTGACTTTAAAGCGAGGTTACAAGAATATGCTAAATGATAACAACTTAACACAAGTACAACGAAATTTGCATTTTAAGTTGAAAAAGGTAATATCAAATGGTGGGGGAATTAATAATATCTTGAAAGTAGCCTCAGAGAATGATTTACTAAAAGTTCTTACAATAGGATATACTACACGATTTCCAAGAGGTGGGGAACGCACTTTAACACTACTTAGCCTCGCCATATTCAAATGTAATGACGAATGCGTTAATTCTATTTTAATACATTCTCAAAATAACGGTACACTGCAAGAGATTATTAATACTGAAAATATTATAAACTATCAAGATGGTCTGATGTACACCTTAACATCGCTTGGCTTTGCTATAAATCACAATAAGCCAAGATATATTAATGATATTTTAACAAAAGCCCAGGACAGTGGAATACTACAAGATATTCTTGCTGCTAGAAATATTGTACAGTATTTCAATACTATGGAGTATGCTTTAACACCACTCAGTTTCTCTATATATAAAGGTAATAAAGAATGTATCAGTTCTATTTTAGAAAAAGCTCAAAATAATGATATGCTGCAAGGCGTTTTTATTGCTGAAAATATTTTACAATTTTCAGATGGTCTGACGCATATTTTAACACCAATTAGCTTTGCCATATATGAAAATAATAAGGAATTTTGTAACTACATTTCAACAATGATTCAAAATAATGTTGTATCGCAAGATATTCTGAATAGTTGGACATACATTTTAACATTGCTTGGCCTTGCTATATATAGAAATAACAATGAATATGTTAATTCTATTTTAAGACAAGCTCAAAATAATGGTAAGCTGCAAGAAGTTCTTACTGCTAAAAATACTTTGTATTCTCCAGATGGTTGGACGTATAGCTTAACATCACTTGGCTTTGCTATACATGAGGGTAATCATGCACATATTAATTCGATTTTAACTCATGCTCAAAATAGTGGTATATTGCAAGAAGTTCTTACTGCTAAAAATACTTTGTATTCTCCAGGTGGTTGGACGTATAGCTTAACATCACTTGGCTTTGCTATACATGAGGGTAATCATGCACATATTAATTCGATTTTAACTCATGCTCAAAATAGTGGTATATTGCAAGATATTCTTGCTAATCACAATGCTGTAATATCTCCAACTGATCAGACGTACAGCTTAACGCCACTTGGCATCGCTATACATAAAGGTAATATTGAATGTATTAATTCTATTATAGTACGAATTAATGACATACCACGATATATCTGTGCCACTTTTCAACCAACTGCAGCGATTAATGAAAGGAATACTAGGATTAGTAGTGCATTAGATAATGTATCTATTCCTCCTAGACTACAAGTAAATAGAATTACTTTCTGATTACCTTGTCCTTCCTGAACGCTCAGGTTCATAAGGAACTTTTTGCACAGAGGTTACTTCTACTCATCAAAAATCCTTTAATATCACTCTGGTGTATATTGACACATTAATTTTAATAATTAAACTACATTGACTTTAAAGCGAGGTTACAAAAATATGCTAAATCATCAAAATTTAACATGAAAACAAAAAGATTTGTATTTTTAGCTAAAAAGATCCATATGGAATGGAAGGAGCATCAGTAATATCTTGAAAGCAGCTTCAAGAAATGATTTACTAAAAGTTCTATATCACTTGATATACTACACGATTTCCAACAGATGGAGGACGCACTTTAACACTGCTTAGCCTAGCTATACATAGAGACAATAATGAATGTGTTAATTCTATTTTAGAACAAGCTCAAAACAATGGTATACTACAAGATATTCTTACTACTGCAAATATTATAAACTATCAAAATGGTTTGATGTACACCTTAACATCGCTTGGCTTTGCCATACATCATAATAAGGGAAGGTATATTAATGTTATTTTAACAAAAGCCCAAGAAAATGGTATATTACAAGATATTCTTGCTTCTAGAAATATTGTACAGTATTTAAATATTATAGCGTATACTTTAACGCCACTTAACTTTGCTATATATAAAGGCAATAACGAATGTATCAATTCTATTTTAATACGAGTTCAAAATAGTGATACACTACGAAATATCCTTACTTCTAAAGATATTGTGCAGCTTCCAGGCGTGACGTATGTCATTAAACCATTTGCCTTTGCTATATATAAAGGTAATAATGAATGTGTCAATTCTATTTTAATACGAGCTAAAAATAGTAGCATGCTACAAGGTGCATTTACTGAACTGTACTGTTTCCATATGGTAGATATACTTTGAATGCTTGTGAGCTAGCTGTAGTTGTTAATGAGAACAATGCTAGTATTAGGACTGCATTAGATAATGTATCTATTTCTTCTAGGTATGTTAGAGAAAATAGCAAAGTTAATTAATTTCTTAAGTAACTCTTTCTTGCAAGTACTACTTTTTTATGTATCTGTTCAGGCAATGGCGTTAACTTAAGAGAATAAATTAGCAAGCTCTCCTAAAGACATTATGGCGTTTAGGCTTATCTACTTTATTGCGGCTATACAATCTTCACGTTAACTTTAGTGCGTATTTTAAAAAGGGTTTGAAAGTTTTTTGGTGCTAATAAGCACCTGATAAAGTTTCTGTCTCATTACACCAAATAAAACTGAAAAATTTAAACGATACTCAGCAATTTGATCTGGGTTCCAAGGTTCTTGTGCATCACACATATGAAGTATTGCACATGACCAAGTTTGCACAAAATTCTTGTTTCTAAATTTATCCCAGAAAAATTCTCTAATTCTGCTTCTACTTTGAGTCGTTTATAGCACTCCTCTATGTGACACCTTAATAGATAAGCTTTACTGATATCTTCTTTATTGAAATAAAATAGAAACCAAAGGTCCTATTTTTTACAGTATTTTACTCCTTAACATCTTTCCTTAAGTTGACGCCATTGGGCTTTGTTGCATCGCTATCTACGGTGGATAAAAGATAAAAATGTTGAATATCAATAGCTTATTATTCTAGCATTTATAGTAAGGACAGTCAGTAAATATCTAAATTTAAGTAAAAGAAGTTTTACTATCATTCACTAATCTAGCTAGAATTCAAGAATTTCAATGCTTTAGCTATTTTAAGTAGAATTAAATTTACTAGTACAAACAATAAATTACTATTCTTAAATTTGATCGGATTGATTGCAAAAAATAAGATTTTCAATAAGTTGCTTGTATAGTTAGCCTTTTATAGATAGTGATGCAACAAAGCCCGCTGAAATCTAGTTCATATTATATATTTATCTGATAAGTTCCATGTATGTGTAATTTATTTAAATTGACTTCTTATCATATAATTAAATATATTATTGAAAATTAAAGGTAAGGTTGTGGCAATGGAAATTTCAAATTGGCACGAATTATTGAGTTTAGTTAATGTTGACAAAGATTTAAGCAAAGATAACGTAATTGAAAAAATACAAAATGAGCTGAAAAGATATTCAAAGGAATATGAAAAGTGGGAAAAGTCTGGCTTTGATATAAATTATGTGTTTAAAGATGGTGAAAAAGTGACTCTTTTGCATTTAGCTGCTTTCTGTAACCTAGAAAATATAGTGAACGCTCTCATAGAAAAAGGTGCAAATGTTAATGAAAAAGGTGCAGGAGGAAAGACTCCTTTATGTGGTGCTGTTTTATGTGACAACATGGTCATGGTAGATGCTCTAATAAAAGAAGGTGCCGATGTTAATGTAGTAGATATATTGAGAAGGGCTCCTTTACATTGGGCTGCTTTACGTGGCAATATGGTCATGGTAGATGCTCTAATAAAAAAAGGTGCCGATGTTAATTCAGTAGATATATGGGGAGAGACTCCTTTACACTATCTTAATCGTTCAGCAATTAAGAAAGGGTGGATTGCCGGTGGAGTAACTGCATTATTAGGTACTGCTATATCTATAGCACTTTTTACAGCCGGAGCAATTACAGCTGAGTTAATACCTATAGTTATAGCAGTAGTTGCAATTACAGCAACAGCACTAATAGTTGGCAATGCTATATATAAATTGTCAAAGCCTGATACTCAAGTTGATAAACCAATCTTAGCACAAGAAACTGCTAGCAATAGTAGGGTTACCTAGCGATTCTGCCACAGTGTCAGCTGTTTCAATGATATCCATTTGTCCCTATAATTGTCTTTTCTCGCCTACCTTACTTTACCACTCTGCTGAACAGAGACAAATTTACTTTCTTACTTCACCCACCATAACTCTAATATGACGTTTCTTTCCTGCAGATAATTTGATAAATGGCTGACCTTTAAAGCTTTCAGAGTTTATTATATAGTTAATATCATTTATAGTATTATCATTAACTTTACATCCATTTCCCTGTATTAAACGCTTTGCTGCACCTTTTGAAGGTTCAAAACCGGTGTCATGCAGCAAGTCTATCAGGAGTATGCCATTTGTAACTTGTTCTCTTGTGATAGTGTAACCAGAAAGCAATGAACTGTCTTGATTTTCAAAAGCAGAGATTGCAGTAAGTCGTGCAATTTCTGCTTCTTTATCACCATGACATATTCTTGTTACCTCTGTTGCCAAGACCTTTTTTGCTTCATTTATTTCTTGATCCTTCAAGGACTCTAATTTTTTAATTTCATCAATTGGTAAATCAGTAAAAAGTCTCAAGAAATGACCAACATCTTGATCATCAACATCGCGAAAATATTGCCAGTAGTCATAAGAATTTAGCATACTGCCATCAAGCCATACTGCCCCACTTTCAGTTTTGCCCATCTTTTTTCCTTGTGCGTTTAATAAAAGAGGTGTGGTAAGACCAAACAGCTCAGGTAAATTTAACTTTTTGCCAAGTTCAATTCCGTTTACTATATTTCCCCATTGGTCCGACCCTCCAATTTGCAGACAACAGCCATATTTTTTATTCAACTCGACAAAATCATAGGCTTGTAACAACATGTAATTAAACTCGAGAAAGCTTAGATTTTGCTCCCTATCTAGCCTAATTTTCACACTATCAAAGCCTAACATGCGATTTACAGAAAAATGTGTCCCTATATCACGCAAAAAGTCTATATATTTTATGTTATCTAACCAATCTGCGTTGTTTACTATGATTGCACCAGTTTTTCCATAATCGAAAGATATCATCTTCTCGAGGGTTTTCTTTATACCAAGTATATTTTGATTGATATCTTCTATCGGCAAGACGCTTCTTGCTTTGTCTTTACCAGATGGGTCACCAATTTTTGTTGTGCCACCTCCAAGTAGAACTATTGGCTTATAACCGAATTTTTGTAGGTGACGGAGCATCATGATTTGAATGAGACTGCCAATATGCAAACTTGGTGCCGTACAATCAAACCCAATGTATGCAATTATATAATTATCTTGTGATAATAGCTGGTCTAACCTATCAATGTTTGTACATTGATATAGGTATCCTCTTTCTTGAATGAAGTTTAAAAACTCGGATTTATGTTTCATAATATGTTATTTTGTGTGTAAACGGTGTTGTTAACGATGGCGTCATTCCAGTGCTTGACGCTGGAATCCAGTTTATTATGAAATTTCATCAAAAATGTTGTATAGTGTGCTCGTTTATGATTAAGTTTTCTAGATTCCAGTGTCAAGCACTGGAATGACACCACCAACTTCATAAGAGTTGCCTTCAAAACTACAACATTTGAGCAATTGTATAACAGCTACCTGAATAATCAATTCCATAACTCTTCTATCTTATAATATTCTCTTACTTCTGGCCTGAATAGGTGAACCATTATACCTTGAAAATTCACAATCACCCAGTTACCTTCATCCATACCTTCTACATCTATTTTATCGTATTGCTTGAGATTTTTCATCACGTGCTCAGCTAATGCTTTTACATGGCGGCTCGAATCACCGGATGCAATGATCATATATTTTGCAATGACAGTTTTATTCTGCAAATCAAAAGTAACTATATCTTGACCTTTGTTTTGATCTATTAAATCTACAATTGTATTTTTTATTGATTCTGTATCACCATTCATTATTCTAAATTATATAATTTATCTGTAATTATACACTCAAAATTTCTGAATATGAATTATTTTGATATGCTTCTAGTGTAACGTTTATAATACATATATTTGTAATATATGATAGTTTTCTGATGGTATGATCATTTACTTAATCGGATTTCCAGGTAGTGGCAAACTTACGATTGCAAAAGAGCTGTGTAATATTATTGATGGGGTGATAGTAGACAATAACCTGTTTAATAATATTATATTTGATATGATTGACTTCAGAAATGCTGAGGTTACAAGTGAAATATGGGAAAAAATTTTTGTGATTAGAGAGAATATGTTAGCAATATTGGAAAAACACCATATAGAATCAAAGCATTATATATTTACAAACGAATTGATAAAAGGTGATTACTATGATCAAAGAGTATACAAATCAGTGGTGAATTTAAGTAAAAAAATGAATGTGGAGATTCTCCCTGTGGTGTTATATTGTAATAGTGGAGAACTAGTAAAGCGCGTTCAATCAAAGGGAAGAGAGCAGGAGAGAAAAATTACTGATTCAGATTTTGCTATGAGAAGAATTAAAGAAAAGAAACTATTTGTGCCTCAAGGTTCACTTAAAATTGATAACTCAAACTTAAGCGCAAAAGAAGTTGCAAAAAAAATTGTTGAAAAAATGAATAGTAAAAAAGTAGTTGGAACTTCTATGATAGATAATTTAGCAGCAGAGAGCATTTGTGATTAGTGAAGAGAAAGAGTATCGCCCTTGTGTTGGCATAATGTTATTTAACAAACAAGGAAATATTTTTATTGGAAAACGCTTTGATAGTGACTCTTATTGGCAGATGCCACAAGGTGGAATTGATGATGGTGAAGAGCTAGAGCAGGCAGCGCTACGTGAGCTATTGGAGGAAGCTGGTACTGATAAAGCAGAAGTTGTGGCCCAAAATAAAGATTGGATATACTACAACTTACCTGAGGAAGTTATACCAACATGCTGGAATGGGAAGTATTCTGGCCAAAAGCAAAGGTGGTTCTTAATGAAATTTTGTGGGAAGGATAAGGATATTAATATTAACTATACTGATCATCCAGAGTTCAAAGAGTGGCGTTGGCAAAATGTAGATGATTTGGTAGCCAGTGCCATACCGTTCAAAAAAGAAGTTTATAAAAAAGTGATAGAAGAGTTTTCTTCTATCATAAAAGGATCTATTTATGATAATTGATTCTCATTGTCATCTAATTTATTTTTCTGGTGATGAAATACCAAAGGTAATTTCAAGAGCAGAGCAAAATGGTGTGAGAATTTTGCATAACATATGTATAAGCATTAATGATATCCCTAAATTATTAAAAATCTCTTCATCCTATGATCAAGTCTACTGCTCCGTTGGTATACATCCGCTTGATACTACTGTGGAAAAAGGTGAGTGTATAAATGCTGATGAATTGATTGAATTTACTAAGGGCAAAAAGGTAATTAGTATCGGTGAAACCGGATTAGATTTTTATAAATCTGATAACAAAAGCTATCAGAAAGAAAGTTTTGTATCACACATAGAAACAGCAAGAGTAACGGGATTACCTTTAGTTATTCACACTAGAAATGCTGATAGTGAGATGATTGATATGTTAAATTCAGAAATGAAGAAAGACGCTTTTAGTGGAGTAATGCATTGCTTTGCTTCTTCTAAGGAGCTTGCTTATAAAGCTATGGACTTGGGATTATACATTTCATTTTCTGGAATTATTACTTTTAAAAATGCGAGCTTACTCAGAGAAATTGCACAAAATGTACCACGTGAACGTGTTTTAGTTGAAACTGATGCACCTTATCTATCTCCTGAGCCTTACAGAGGAAGAAAAAATGAACCGGCAATGGTGAAATATGTTGTGAATTGTTTAGCAGAATTATGGAATGAATCGCCGGAACAAGTAGCAAAAATAACTACAAATAATTTTTTTAAGCTGTTTACAAAACTTGAGCTCAAAGAAATTATATAGGACAATTAATTTAGCCGACAAAGCTCTTCCACTGCATTTACAGATTTATTGAACATCTCTTGTTCACTATCATCCATCTTAACTTCTAGAATTTTCTCAACTCCATTTTTGCCAATAATAGTAGGAACACCAATGAATAAGTCTTTCACACCATATTCACCATTAAGATAAGCAGCGCATGGTAATATACGCCTTTTATCTTTTAAGTATGATTCTAGCATGCTTATGGCTGAAGATGCAGGAGCATAGTATGCAGATCCAGATTTAAGTAGATCAACTATTTCTTTTCCACCATTACGAGTGCGCTCAACTATTTCATCAACTTTTCCTCGCGTAATCAAACCCATCTCAATGATTTGGGTAAGTGGAATGCCAGCAATTGAAGCATAATTGATTAGTGGTACCATAGTATCACCATGTCCTCCAAGCACAAAAGCAGATACATCTTCGACAGAAATATTTAACTCACTTGCAAGAAAATAACGAAAACGAGCAGAGTCAAGCACTCCTGCCATACCAACAATCATATTAGTTGGCAGACTTGAAGATTTGTGTACTACTGAAACCATAGCATCTAAAGGATTGGTAACCACTATTACAAATGCGTTTGGAGAATGTTTTTTAATATTTTCCCCAACCTCTTTCATTACTGCAGCATTAGTTTGCAGAAGGTCATCTCTGCTCATTCCAGGTTTTCTGGCAATGCCAGCAGTTATTATAATTGCGTCAGAGTTTTTTATATCTTCATACCTATTTGTACCAGTAATATTGACATTAGATCGATCAATAGGAGATGATTCTGTAATGTCAAGCGCTTTACCTTGTGGTATTCCATCGCTGACATCAAGCAAAACAATATCTCCTAGCTCTCTTAGTGCAATCATATGGGCAAGCGTTCCACCGATATTTCCTGCGCCAATCAAAGATATTTTTTTTCTTTGTGCTGTCATTTTCTACTCCTTTATATTTACTTTTGTGGCTTTCCTACCTTCCCAAGGGGATAAGCTGTCAAACATACGAAAATCTTGCGGTAAGTCTATAGGATTATATACAACCTTTTTTGCCTCTATATCGTATCTTACTTCCTCGTAGCCAGTGAGAGGAAAATCTTTTAACATTGGATGACCTTTGAATCCATAATCCGTTAAAATCCTACGTAAATCTGGGTGATCAGAAAACTCTATTCCATACATATCAAATACTTCACGCTCAAACCACGAAGCTGCGTTAAATATCTTTGCTACACTTAGAGGTATATCACCTTCACATAACTGAAGCTTTATGTGCACTCTGATATTGTGTACAACGCTGAGCAAATTGTATATTAGCTCGAAACGTTTTTCTCTATCTGGGTAATCAACTCCAAAAACGTCAACTAATAATTCAAGCCTACACTTTTCATCATCACGTAGAAAGAGTAAGTGATTTTCAATGTCATTCAAAGCTGAATATATTACAATAGTGCCATCATTTTTCTGAATACATTCACATTTAGTCTTTTTTTGTATGTATTTTGCAGTTTTATCCATGCTATATATTTTTAGTTCGTTTTATTTTATTTTGTAGACATAGCATTCCATATAGCAACGCCTCAGCAGTTGGAGGGCATCCAGGAACATACACATCAACTGGCACAATTCTATCGCAACCACGGACTACTGAGTAAGAATAATGATAATAGCCACCGCCATTTGCACAACTTCCCATAGAAACGACGTATTTGGGATCTGCCATTTGATCATAAACTTTACGCAATGCTGCTGCCATTTTATTAGTTAACGTGCCAGCAACAATCATAACATCTGCTTGCCTTGGGCTTGCACGAAAGATTATGCCATATCTATCAAGATCATAACGACTGGATGCAGTGTGCATCATCTCTACTGCGCAACATGCAAGACCAAATGTCATTGGCCACAATGAACCAGACCTTGCCCAGTTCATTATATAATCTATTAAATCACCAAATTTAGTGATAAGAAAACCTTCTTTTTTGTAACGATTCCAGTCGCCATTAGATAAATTTACTCCCATTCCAACGCACCTTTACACCACTCATAAATAAAGCCTATAGTAAGTATTGCAAGGAATATCATCATAGACCAAAATCCGTAATAGCTTATTTTAGATAAAGAAACGGCCCAAGGAAAAAGAAAAGCAATTTCTAAATCGAATATTATGAACAATATTGCAACTAAGTAAAATTTTATGTCGAAACTTTTTCTGGCTCTTGATAAAGGATTAAAGCCACACTCATATGTAGAAAGCTTTTCACCATCTGGGTTACTGACTGCAAGAAACATAGGTAATACACCTAAAGTAAAGGATAATACAATTGATACACAGATAAAAATTAATATAGTTAAATATTCACTCATTTAAAAAACATATAACACTATGAATTTACATGCTTTCCTAATCTTTTACCACCTAAAATATGTATGTGAAAGTGCGGTATAACTTGCTCTCCATCTTTACC
Organism: Wolbachia endosymbiont (group B) of Hofmannophila pseudospretella; assembly: GCF_964028515.1. Classification (NCBI taxonomy): domain Bacteria; kingdom Pseudomonadati; phylum Pseudomonadota; class Alphaproteobacteria; order Rickettsiales; family Anaplasmataceae; genus Wolbachia; species Wolbachia endosymbiont (group B) of Hofmannophila pseudospretella. Next base: position 1,003,932 of record NZ_OZ034788.1, read on the forward strand.
GTGATTAGTAACTAATCTATATCCTGTTTTTTCTAAGTTATATTTATGTGCTATTTCTCTAACAGTTTTAAAAAAACTTACTATTTCCTCTTCGGAAGCTTTCAGAACAAAATCATCGTATGAAACGTATTGAGCTTTTGGTATAACTAGAATATGAACTGGTGCATCAGGATACTTATCACGAAAAGCTAGCACATTTTCATTTTTATGTATTTCCTCATAAGACAACTCACCTCTTAATATCTTAGCAAAGATATTAGTGTCATCATAAGCTGTACTACCCATACTTTATTAAATTCCTGGTCCTCTTCTATTTTGCTTATGATTTGGTGTAGAAGGTGGGCTTATTGCTGCTTCGCTAGAAGCATCTTCAAGACTTGAAACGTCTTTTAGCTGTATATCTTGTCCACGCAAAACTGACCCATAGTCCATTTGGTGTCTTTTTGAAAACGTTTCTATTCTATTTGCCCTTCTTGCAGCAATAACTTCTGGTTGTAAATGATACATATCTCCAGGAACAGTTAGGCTATGATAACTTTCCTCTATTTGAACTTCTTTCATAACACTCTCCATAATTTATTTCCCCCTACCTCTTATGCTTTCGCAACTTTCAAAATCTTGTTTAATAGCTTTTTGCCAATTATTTAAAATTTTCTCTGATGATTTTTCTTTATCCATAGGCCTTACAACTTCCTGTGACTTCTGCTTTTTACTATCATATCCACTATACAACTTTTCTGCAATACCATACAGCAATTTCCGATCTGTGTGAACTTTAAACTCTCCACCAGTAATTTTTGCCAAATTTTTAAGATCACAATCAATCTTATTATAAATTCCTTCAAGAGCGTACTTTTTCATTACTTTTTCATCCATACCTAGATTTTTATCTTTTATTTCTTGGATAATCTTTTCAACATCAACTTCAATTACAATTTTGTTTTCTTCTCTAAAAATAGTTATATTGGGCAGATCTTCCCTTATTTCATCTAATTTCTCTGGACTCAAGTAAGGTATATCCCCCGTTAAAGTTCTTGACGCTAAAAAACTTACCTTACCTTTTTCTTGTTTTATTATTTGTATGCCAAGGTACTTACTAGCTTCTGTGGTTTTTATAGGTGGGTCATATTTCTCTTCTTCTTTAGGTACATCACTCACAGCGTTTTTTAATGAAACTTTAGCATCATGCTTCATTTCATCAATTGAAGCAAACGGTTTCTTTATAGGATAAATAAGTGCTTTAGGCACAAGAAAAAACACGCCTTTTATCTTAGCCAAAATAGACTTTTTATTTGACTCATCTTTTGCCATACATACCTCCAAATCACTTTCTACAATCAGATGGTAAAATACACCTAATTATAGACGAAAATATTTAAGCTTGTATATCTATTATAAGATGAAATTATAGAAATAGCAATCATTATTTGTACATTACCAAAGTATGTAGTATTTTTGCTGCTTTTCTTGTTCAAATTACCTTTAAAGATAAATTATGTTAAAATGGAACGCAAATAATATTATCGATGCTACTGGCGGAAGAGGGGAGGGTGTTTGTAATTCGGTATATAGCTCAAATATTTCAACGGATACAAGAAGCATAAAAAAAGGTGATTTATTTATTGCTCTCAAGGGAAAGAAATTTGATGGGCATGATTTTCTACATGAAGCATTTTTAAAAGGAGCTGTTGCTGCGGTAGTAAGCGAAGATAAATATAGAAATTTTCCTCTAATTATTGTGCAAGATACTCTAAAAGCTTTGCATAATATGGCATCATATTACATTAGAAATATTCTTGTTAATGCTAAAGTTATCACAATTACAGGTAGTGTTGGGAAAACCACTACAAAAGATATGCTTAACACTGTTTTGTTGCATTATGGAGTATCTCATGTAAATGAAGGTAACTTGAATAATAATATAGGATTGCCTTTTACGATTCTAAAAGCGCCAGAAGATTGCCAGTACTTAATCCTTGAAATAGGAATGAGTAGAGCTGGTGAAATAAAAGAGTTATCGGAGATTAGCAATCCGGATATTGCAGTTATTACCAACATTGAACCTGCGCATGTTGAAAATTTTTCATCTCTACTTGATATTGCGCAAGCGAAATTAGAAATTCTACATGGTATGAAAAATAATGGTACTTTGGTTTTGAATAAGGATAATGAACATTATGATTATCTCTTATCAAATGCTAACAGAAATGTAGTAAGCTTTGGTAAGAATGAAAGTGCTACTATTTGTTTGTTAGACCTAATAAGAGACGATAACGGTCTAAATTTAAAAATCAAACTGAACAATGGTCAAATTATGAACTGTAATTTACCTGTAAAAGGCGAACATTTTGCATACTCTGCATTAGTTGTTACAGCAGTTTTGCAAAGTCTCGAACTTGATTTATCTAAATTACCACTAGTACTTGAGAATTTTACTGTAACAGAAGGTAGAGGTAATGTTCATCAAGCTAAATACAATGGAAAATTAGTACATTTGATTAACGACTCCTATAATGCTAACCCTACTTCAATGAAGGCTGCAATAAGAACTTTAGGTACATATTCTAATTTAAGAAAAGTGGCACTACTTGGCGATATGTTAGAACTTGGTAATGAAAGCATAGTATTTCATACAGAATTGCTTGACTCTATAGTAGAACAAAATGTGAATAAAGTTCATACGGTTGGTAAATTTATGTTAGAATTGAATAAACTTTTACCGGAGAATATAAAAGGCATGCATTTCGATGATTCTAACAAATTGAAAAGTAATTTAGCTAATATTGTTCAAGATAATGATGTAATTTTAGTTAAAGGTTCTCATGGAATGAGAATGGACCTTATAGTGCAGGAATTCACAATAGAATATTAAATAAAACTATTGTATTAATTTAAAGTTAAGTTATTGGAAGTTTTAACTGTGATAAAACGTATAGTTATTTTTGGTGGAACGGGATTTATAGGAAAACACATCGTAAGACGCTTGGCAGCGGCGGGGTATTTAATAAGAATATTTACTCGTGATCAGGAAAAAGCTGCTTGTCTGAAGTTATGTGGAAATTTAGGACAAATATCAATAATTGAAGGAGATTTTTTTAATGAAAAATCAATTTTAGAAAGTATGGAGGGGTGTGATGTTGTTATAAATTTAGTAGGAATATTATATGAAAAAAGAAAATACGATTTCTATGACGTTCATGTTGGAGTAGCTGAAAGAATAGCAAAAGCTGCGCAAATAAAAAGTGTATACATGATGATACATTTTTCTGCCATGGGAATAGAAAATAGTAAGCTGTCAAGATACGCCCAAAGTAAATTAGAAGGTGAAAAAGCTGTAACTTCAGCATTTCAGGGAGCAATAATAATTAAGCCAAGTCTTGTATTCGGTAAAGAAGATAGTTTCTTCAATAAATTTGCAAGATTAGCAACAATTCTTCCTTTTTTGCCGTTAATCGGTAGTGGAATAACGAAATTTCAGCCGATATGTGTAACAAACTTAGCTGAAGTGGTATATCGTATTATCAGCTTTAATAAGCAAGATAAAAAAATTTATAATATAGGTGGACCAAAAGTTTACTCTTTTAAAAGCTTATTAAAGTTTATTCTGAATGTGACTAACAGAAAGTGTCTACTGATCAATGTACCTTTTCCAATGGCAAGATTGATAGCCTTTTTCTTAGAAAGTAAAGTTGTTTCTGTGCTGTTAAAACCTATAACCGGAGATGCAAGCCCTATACTTACTCGAGATCAGGTGAAAGTTATGATGAATAGTTCAATCGAAAAGTCAGATGATCTCGGAACAATGAAAATTAGACCACTAGCAATTGAAAATGTGGTACCAGAATACTTGAAAATTTATAGAAAGCATTGATAGAAGAATGTGCCCGGTAGGATTCGAACCTACGACCCACAGCTTAGAAGGCTGTTGCTCTATCCAACTGAGCTACGGGCACACATCATATATAAAATGCTTCTTAGTACACGTGAAGTCAAGTATTTCTTGTGAATATAATGTTTGTGATAATATCTCAAAACTTTGTCAGTACAGCATGTAACGATAAAACTGAGAAAAAAGAAACGTGGGTAATAGGAAGTCTAATAGCGCAGTAACACAGAACCCCAGGCTAAACCTGCACCTATTGAAATCAGCAATATCAGATTTCCTGACTTTATTTTTGATTCTTGTACTGCATAGTCTAAGGCTAGTGGAATTGACGCTGCTGAGGTGTTTGCATGCTTATCAACTGTATTAATTACTTTTTCTATAGGAAAATCTAATTTCTTTACTACTGCTTCAATAATGCGAATGTTTGCTTGATGGGGAATTAACCAGTCAATATCAGTAATCTTCAAACTATTGCATTTTAGAGTTTCCTCTACTGAGGCTGTTAATTTCTCTACTGCATGTTTAAACACTTCTCTTCCATTCATAAGTATCTTTCCAGAATCACGAGTAGAGGATATTCCTCCGTTTGTACATAATAAGTCCACATTGCCATCAGAGTGTAAGTTTGTTGATATAATGCTACTGCTACTCATTTCTGATTTCATTATCACTGCACCAGCACCATCACCAAAGAGTACACAAGTTGACCTATCTTCCCAATCAACAATCCTAGACATTATTTCAGCACCAATAACAAGCGCGTATTTAATTCTATCGTTAGACTTTATAAGTGAATCAGCAACTGTAACTGCATATATAAAACCAGAGCATGCTGCCTGTACATCAAAAGCAAATGCGTTTTTACATTTTAATTTACTTTGTATAATCGTTGCACAGCTAGGAAAAGTTTTGTCAGGTGTTGTTGTTGCAACTATGATCAAACCAATTTCATCTATTGAAATTTTCGCTTTTTCTATAGCATTTTTCGCTGCATTAACAGCTAAATCTGACGTTAGTTCTCCTTCATCTGCTATATGTCTTTGAACTATTCCTGTTCTTTGCCTTATCCATTCATCGTTTGTTTCAACTATCGATGCAATTTCGTTATTACTCAAAATTTTTTTTGGTAGGTAAGAACCAGTGCTCAATATGAAACTTTTATTCAATATGACTTACCCCGTTAATTATCTTCTGGTTTAAATTTTCACTGATTGCATTTACTGCAAATTTTATAGCGTGAGCAAAAGAAATAGCATCAGAATTTCCATGGCTCTTTATAATGATACCATTTAGCCCTAAAAACATAGCTCCACTTCTAATTTTAGGATTAAAACGCTCTAATGCTTTATTTAGCTTGGGTTTCAACAATATGCCGACAAGCATTTTTGTCATCCATGAATTAAATACTTCCTGTTTTATTAGACTGATAAAAGTACCAGCAGTTGCCTCAGCTGTCTTGAGCATTACATTACCAACAAAACCATCAGCAACAATTACGTCTATATTACCATCTAAAAATTCACTTGCCTCTATATATCCTTTGAAGTTAATACTTGGAGCATTTTTGAGTAACTCAAAAGCTCCTCTTACTGAGTCAGTACCTTTCACTTCTTCTGTACCAATGTTTAGCAAAGCGACTTCAGGATTTTCAACTTTTAATGCTATTTTTGCAAATATACTCCCCATTAATGCAAATTGAAATAATGAGTCAGTATTACAGTCAACATTTGCACCAAGATCAAGCAATGCAAAGCTTTTTGTCTTAGTTGGACAGATAGATGCAATAGCAGGACGATAGATATTGGGTAATGTTCCTAAAATAAATCTGGAGATAGCCATCAATGCTCCAGTGTTGCCTGAAGACACCATTCCAAAAGCTTTACCTTTTTTCACTGCTTCAACAGCTGCCTTCATACTTGAATCTTTGCGATGTCTCAGTGCAAAAGAGGGTTTATCATTTGGAAGAACATTATCAGAGCAATGGGTAAATTCGGAGTTATCGCTTACTTTTTTGTATTTTGAAAGCAAAGGAGATATTTCTTCCTGATCTCCATAAATATGAAAAAAAACTTCAACACCTGGGTCAACAAGATTATCCAAGAAAAAACTAGCACCCTGAATTACGGAAAGAGGTGCAAAATCCCCTCCCATAGCATCAAGTGCGATAACTATGTTGTTGTTAACCGTGGGTAACATATCATGAGTTACTCCGCCTTTTGTTTAATGAAAACACGTTTTCCTTTGTAACTATTGTCAACTGCTATGTTGTGAGGCAACATGAATTCTCCAGTTGTTGCACATACCACAATATTCTTAGGCTTAATAGCATGATGAGAACGATGCATATTACGCCTTGACTTTGACTTTTTTCTCTTCGGAACTGCCAAAACTTACTCCAATTCAATTATATAACACAATTTATTAGTAGCATGTTTTTTACAAGAAGTAAATAGCGAAATAAGTAAGGTTTTCTTATACAATTCAGTCTTATAAACTTAAACTCAAGCATTTTGATCAAAGTATATTGAACTTAAGACATATCTTGACTATACTCTGGCGAAGTTAATAAAAATTTTAATAAAATCAGTAAAACTAATTTTAGCTAAGATAAATGTAAAGTGAGTTCCTTTAATATAGACAGCGTTAGAATAATCGGTAGATGCTTTATGAACTTTCTGTTGAGGATTGGTAACGCATTTGTATTTTTTATTCAATCTCTATACCACTGCTTTATTCCTCCATATTATTTTAGCAATGTGGCAAGACAAATTATAGAGATAGGCTTTTTCTCTTTGCCAATTGTTGGGCTCACTGGAGTTTTTATAGGAGCAGTGATAGTTTTACAGAGTAGCTTAAGTGGTATATTGATTAATCAAGAACAAGTAGTACCTAAACTTGTTACGATCACTATCATTAAAGAGTTAGGGCCAGTTTTGATCAGCTTAATAATGGTAGGAAAGGTTGGGTCCTCAATTGCAGCAGAAATTGGCACGATGCGCATCACTGAACAAATAGATGCACTTACAACTTTGGACATCAATCCTTTCAAATATTTAATTGTACCAAGAATTCTAGCGTCAGTTATAGTATTTCCAATACTTACAGTATGTGCAGATCTAATAGGAATATTTGGAGGGTATGTCACCGCAGTCTTTGAATTTAACCACAATTTAAATATATACATAAAATATACAGCTCAATTCTTTAATATGTACGATTTTATTGTTGGGCTGATGAAAGCGACTGCTTTTGGCGCCATAATTTCTGTTTCAAGTTGTTATTACGGTTACCATTGTAGGGAAGGTGCACGAGGAGTAGGTATTGCAACAACATCAACTGTTGTTATATCCTCTATATTGATAATTTTAGCAAATTACTTGATTACTTTAATACATGCATAGCCCCATAATATCAATATTGAATCTAAGCTTATCCTTTGATGATAGAACGATATTAAACAACATAACTTTCAATATATCGAAAGGAGAATCATTAGTCATACTTGGCGGCTCAGGAAGTGGTAAATCTGTATTAACAAAAATAATTATTGGATTATTGACACCAGACTCAGGGTCTATTAAAATAAATAGCAAAAGCAAAAATAAATTTGGAGTCTTATTTCAAAATTCCGCTTTGTTTGACTATGTTACAGTGTGGGAAAATATATCTTTTAATTATAAAAAACGCTTTAATATCAGCATAAAGGAGGCAAAACGCCTAGCAATCGAGAAGTTAAATGACGTTGGACTGGAAGAAAACATAGCAGACATGTTTCCAGTAGAACTATCAGGTGGAATGAAGAAAAGAGTGGCACTTGCAAGAGCAATTGCACACAACCCAGAAATTATTGTATTGGATGAGCCAACTTCAGGATTAGACCCAATCATGTCAGATGTAGTAAACGAGATAATAATAAAATTATCTCAAGATCTTCGTCCTACAATTATCACGATTACACATGATATTCATAGTGCATTTAAAATAGCTGACAAAATAGCAGTATTATATGAAGGGGAGATCATTTCTCACGGAACTGTTCAGGAAATACAAAATACTAACAACGAATATATAAAAAAGTTCATTTATTGTATATAGCTACAGGTTTACAAACGATATTGTGGATGCTATAACTAGCCTAACTTGAGATATCGACAACCTTCGGTCTGTTACTAGTGTAGTGCTACGGTGGTATAGTGTGTTAGCTATAAAACAGCGCATTAAATATAGATAAAGTAACTTGTATCAATTTTTATTATCATGCCAATTCCAACTGAAGAAATTTATTGAATTTATTACTTCACGCTAAAATAATATACTTTACTATTCAACAGCAATTACAACTGATGATTTTATTTCATTCCACTACCTGCTGACTTACTTTCTGCTTAGCATATCCATCAAATCAGATTCTTTGAGTTTACTATGGTCAACTTTACTGAACTTATTCACCATAGAGCTCATTTGATTATACTGCTTAATTAGAAGATTAACGTCAGTTACACTTGTTCCAGAACCCTTAGAAATTCTAAGTCTTCTTTTGCCATTTAAAATATCTGGATTTTGCCTTTCTTTTTCAGTCATTGAGTTTATGATGGCTATATATTTTTTCACTTTATTGTCATCTGGCACACTGCTACTTAGCTTTTTTGTGAATGAACTAGGGATGAATTTCATTATGTTGCTAATGCCATCCATTTTACTCAGAGTTTTTAACATTCCCACTAGGTCGTTTAGGTCGAATTTACCCTTTTTTACTTTCTTTTGTAACTTATCAGTTTCTTCCTGACCAACAATCTCAGCAGCTTTTTCAACCAATGATACAACATCACCCATGCTAAGTATCCTTTTTGCAATTCTATCGGGATAAAAATCATCGAGGTCACTTAATTTTTCACCACAAGCAATAAATTTAATTGGACAATCGGTGATCATTTTCATAGAAAGAGCAGCACCACCACGTGCATCACCATCAACACGGGTAAGAATAATGCCGGTTACACCTATTGCCTCATTGAATGATTTGGCAATATTGACTGCATCCTGGCCTATCATTGCATCTGCTACTAAAATAACTTCTGCAGGTGAAACTATTTCCTTTACGGATTTCAACTCATTCATCATATTATTGTCAATATGAAGCCTGCCTGCGGTATCTAGTATTAATACATCACAACTATCGCTCTTTGCTGTTGCCAATGCCCTTTTTGTAATTGCAATAGGCCTCTCATTTATCACTATAGATAAAGTTTGTACGTCTATTTGTTTACCCAGTACCTCAAGTTGTTTCTGAGCAGCTGGCCTATAAATGTCTAAAGAGGCAAGCATCACTTTTTTCTTTTGCTTTTTTAGCTTTAAAGCAAGCTTTCCTGAGGTAGTTGTTTTACCTGCACCTTGTAAGCCCACCATCATAATCACAGCAGGGGGTTTAACTGCTAGATTTAAGTCACTTTTCTCTGATCCGAGAACTGCAACTAAATTATCCTGCACAATTTTAATTATCATTTGTGCTGGAGAGACACTTTTTATGACTTTTTCTCCAATCACTTTATCTTTAATGTCATTGATGAATTTTTTTGCAACTTCAAGTGAAACGTCAGCTTCAATTAAGGCCATGCGTATTTCTCGCATGGCAAGATTAAAATCATCTTCAGAAATGATTGACTTTCCTCTCAGTTTATTAAATACAGAATTTAAACTTTCAGTTAACGATTTAAACATAATAAAATTAGTAGAATGCTCATTAAAAAGAGAGAAGAAGATGAAACGAAACTCACTGAGTTATAACTCAGCACTTCTTTAAGTTTAGTAACATTATTAAAGTATAAACTAGTAAGTGAATTAGTCAAGTTTTGCAGTAGATTGGCAGACATTTCTCTCACTTTAAGGACCAGTTGATTGAACAGCAAGACAATATAGGGTATGAAAGCTCTAAAAATCCAATCAACATCCATTTTAAAATTTATTCTTGGGTAAAATAACCTGCGTAAAGGAATAAACAGTAAAGTGGTACATAATAACAAATTAAATTGCGACAAAATATTTTTTGTGTTGTACACAAAATCGAAAATTGAATGTTTATTGTAAATAGGCAAGTAAGGATTGCTAGCGATTACACATATAAATGCCAAAATAATTATGGATATTTTGCCTTCCCTCTCTGCTAAAGGTTTTGACTTACTTTTTGCAATAAATATGTAGTAAAGAAATTTGAGTCCCACACTTAAATGAAGCAGCAAATTTAGAACCTTATATAAATTTTTATACCCTTTTAAGGCAACAGTGTTCATTTCAATTTCAGCTGTGATATATGATTTACTGATAAATCCAGCAGTTCCAGGAAATGCAGCCATTGTAAGTATTGCGATTATAGCACACATGCCTTCCACTGACATCAGTTTACCTACTCCATTAAAACTAATTGTTTTTGTTCGTGAAATAATCGAATTACTAACTACAAACAATAATGATTGATAAACAAGAGAGAAGATTATATGCAGTATCAAAATTGGTATTGCCTTTTCCGAAGGGCTGAGTAAACCTCCTGCAATAATCAGCAAGCCCATTTGTCCTACAACATTATAGCATAGAAATCTACGAATATTTTGCTCAAGAGAAGCAAATATAATGCTGTAAATTACAGTGAGGGCGCCTACAAGCGCTAATATTTCAGTACAATCTTGCCATAGGTTATAAGTGTGTAAAAGCATCACTAAAAAAGAGACTTTAGTGGTAAATAAAGAGAGATATGTAGTGCCATGTAGTGATGAAGCGGGATATGCATCAACAATCCAAAACGAAAAAGGAAAGCAAGCACAGTTTATCAATAAACCTAAAATTATCAGGTTAGTACTTTGCAGTGCCAATCCTGCTGTTAATATAACTCCAACGAAAAAGTGTACACAAGCGTACCTTATTGCAGGTCCACTATCTCTACAGCTAGCTACGATAATAAAAAATGCACTGATGGTCATTAATTCAAAGAATATTATAACCAATATCATCTGCTTGGATAAAATTGCACAGAGTGAACAGGTAGTGTAAGCAGCAAAAGATAGCATCTCTGAAAAAGTCAAATTTTGTGTTGGTAGAACAGCTAAAAATGCAACTGACAAAAAAGATATTAGTACGATACGAAAAGATAAATCAAAATTTAGAACTGGATGAGACCAATTCAGTATAGCACCTAAATTTTCAGGTAATGTTAGGACTATCACTATTAATGCAGTTAGTAGAAGTAACAGTGACGATTTATAAAGTTGCACAGTGATGTAAACCAGTATGGTTTATGCTACCTCAATATACGAATAAAAGCAAATTGCATATTAACCACTAATTAAACTAATTACCATATAATTATATCAGGATTTAGAGGGTTATAGAGAAACCGGTCAGATTAGATTAAAAATCTAATCTGACCGATAGCTTTAATAGTGAGGTAAGCTTTAATATAGCACTCCTAATTCATAGTGCTACACTCGTGCATAATTTATTTTTAATTTGTGCACGAGCGTTAGTAAATTATTTACTTTTTGAGATAAAATTTTGCATCACTTTAATATCCAGAACTTTATTAAGTCTGCCAGTTGAGAGTTATTTATTCCCTTTCTTTTAAGTATTTGCATAAGTCAAATGAAGCTGCCAATTTTTAATTTACTCATTCGACTTTTATAACTTTTGCAATGTTTGATTCTATTAAAGAACTTTGTTAATATAGTCTTTAACGTTTTTTTAGATACCGTTGTGGTGTTTTAGTATAAATTCCGCTAACAAGTCGCTGAATATTAAATTGTTTTTAGCCTGTATCAAGCGTTGTAATTAAGGAATTTGAGCAGCAGATACTGGAACTCAGAAAGCTCTTGAGTAGCTGTATAATGAAAATTAGATTATAAAATCCTCTGACAGCACATTCTGTGTTGTATTATTATCCATAACTGTGTAATCAATATTATATTTATCGAATTCATTGCGCATCCTAGTTAAATGTCCTTTATCATGATCCAAAAGAACACTTACGTAGCTCAAGCTATCATTAAAAAGATCATTATAAATTACTGGAAATTGAACTGTGTAGGATGTTGTACACTCATCTTGACCGTTATTATCTTTACAAAGGGACATTTTTCCTGTTTTGCCAGTATCATCTTTAGTAGAAATAAGAAATTTCATACTTACGTCTTCGTTTTTTGCTACAAACTCCTTACACTTTCTACTTTTTGCAGAACACGGTCCTATAGCTATAGAGTAGCTTTCTTTTGGAAGTGTGAATATTAACTGATGTGTCATAATGCTACCTTAATAAAAAATGCTATTGTAGCATAGATCTATTAATAAATAATATATACTGTAGTATAATTAGTACGAAGGGGATTTAATCAACCTCAGTAGGTTTACCAGTTGGACCCATAAGGATTATTTGCTCTCCTTCTCTTAAGCCTCCGCACAAATTAGTGGAGCCACCAGTTTCAAGTACAATAGTGGAAATAAATCCTTTTTTTTTGTCTACTTCAGTGCCGGTTACAGCTATACCTTCCATAGCAAGGTTTGTATTATTGGCTTTTCTGTTATTGGTTTCAAAATTTTGCAACCTAAAGAATTGTCCAGGTTTAAAATTCTTTGCCGCAAGAGGTGCTTTGATCACTATTTCCACAACTTTGTTTGTTAAATATTGAACTTTTATAACCTTTGCAGTGAATTTTTCTTTAATTTTATTAAAGAATTCTTCATTGGCCAGGTGTTTTGAAGCACGTTGATTAGCTACTCGGCTCAAAAGCTGAGAAATGATAGGGTAACCATTCTTAGCGCTTGCCATAGCTTTCACGACGCTGCCGCTATACGAAGGATGAAGGTCACCAAAAAAGCTAATTGTTTTATTGCTTTGCTTATGCACTAATATTCTATCTTTATCCTGCATTTTAGGAGAAAATATTGGGTCTATTTCTTTTTCTGATGAATTCAAATGAGTAAAATACCCATTGCTTAATTTAAAATGCTTTTTATCTTCTGTTGCAATAACTGTATTTGGCTCAGTACCTGCTGCTATAAAAATAGAACGTGCTTTCATGCATTTGATTTCGCCGGATTTTGTGTCTATTAGTTTTATTGATTCAGCATGGTTATATTTATCCGTCACAACTTCAACTGGCTCTAAGTTTTCAATAAAGTAAATCCCTTCTGATAGTGCATTTTGCACCTCTTCGCTATTTAATCGATAACTTGGTGAATTTTTTAGATCTTTTCTATATACAATTTTTACTCCCCCAAGACTCTGCATTAACTCTAATATTTTTATTTCTCTGTTTTCTTTTTTTGCTAGCGCTTGCTCTGCTTGGATCAATTTTGCGTGTGATATGAGCTCATTTGCAATTTCATATTCTTCTTCTGTCCAATCTTTTTCGACATATTTCTTTCCATACTTATCAACCAATATTTCATAACGAAGAAGAAATTTTTCCACTTGAATAGGATAGTAAGCTAAAGCTTCAGTAGCAGTATCAATTGCAGTGAGTCCTGCACCTATGACAACTATCGGCATGCGAACTTGCAGATTTGCTATAGAATCACACTTAAGAGCACCTGTTAGTTGTAACGACATGAGAAAGTCGGATGCCATGCGCACTCCACGAGCTAGTATGTTTTTTATTTTAATCATTCGTGGCTTACCAGAGCCAAGTGCCAAGGAAATGTGATCAAAACCCAAGTTGAACGAGTCATCAACAGTTATCGTACCTCCAAAACGAATTCCTCCATAAAGTGCGAAATTCTCACGTCTTTCCAGTAACAGTCTGATAATTTTTAGGTAATTTTTATCCCATCTGGAAGTTATGCCATACTCTGCTACTCCACCAAATCCGCCAGCTATGCGTTCACTTAGTTTTTCATGCTCGAAATCTTTAATTAACTGGAAATGATCAATCAAAGGTTCTATCTTTAATCCATCGATGGCGATAACGTTATGTCCATCATTTAATAAATGATGAGCTAAATTAAAACCCGCAGGACCAAGTCCTACAACTAGAACGTTTTTTCCAGTATTTTCTTTTGGCAATGGACGCTGAAAATTTAAAGGATTCCAACGGCTAAGCAGAGAATATATTTCAAATCCGTACGGCAAATTGAGTACGTCGTCCAAAATCCTTGTTTCAACCACTGGCACATTTACAGGCTCTTGTTTCTGATATATGCATGAGTTCATGCAATCATTGCATATTCTATTCCCAGTAGCTGCACATAATGGGTTATCTATCATCACAATTGCAAGACTTGCTATGCTATATCCTTCGCTTTTTACCAGATTCATTTCTGATATTTTCTGCTCTAGTGGGCAGCCGTGCAGCTCAACTCTAAGTGGAGACTTTTTGAAAGTGTTGTCATCATTGATTAGCCCCTTTGAGCAGCTGTCCTTACTTTGCTTATGACAAAATATGCAGTAGTGAGCATTATCTAGTGCTTTATTCAAACTCACCTTTTTGCTTGTTAGATCAAAACCATATCTTCTTTTCACCTCATTTGAATACAGAACCTCAACCTCGTCTACTTCTTTTTTCAAGAATGATACGAGATTTTCGTAATCAATTTTCTTATGTATGCTAAATAGTATACTCTGTTTGTTTTTCACTCTCCAAACTGCATATTGAGCCGCAAGTTCTATTTCTTCTTTGTGATCCTCTTTATTTTCAAGCCAATTCATTACCTGCTCAGAAAAGTTTTTTTCTGTTGTTGGTAAAGTAAGGAAACTATTTAACCTGTTGGTTACATAATCAATATTTACTACATCAGTGTATTTCTTCAATGCATAGCGCTGAACAAAAAACCTTTTGCATCTGTATATTACAGCAAAGTCGTTGTGTTTTTTCTTTAGTTCCTCTATTTCTTTTTCAATGTTGAAAAGTTTTGCAATGAATTCATCAAGTAAATATGAAAGGTCTATTATTAACTGGCTATTACAATCATCTGTCATCCAAGTAGCTGATACTGGAATCCATCCTTCTTGTTTTCTAGATCCCAGTGTCAAGCACTGGGATGACATCGAAGAAGAAGCTGCTTTTTCTCTTGCTTCAATTAATGAACAAAACAAGCTTTCATCGGACGATTTTATGTAATCTAAAAACGCCTCATCTAACTTTATTAATTCACTACGAGTGTATAAGTTTGAAAATGAGATTTTGAAATTCAGTTGCATCTTTATACTATACAGCGTACATACTGTTTCTTACAGATGAAGATTTTATTTATTTTTTAATGCTGCTGAGATTATTGCTTCTGCAACCTTTTCTTCCTTAACATATGCAACACACTCAAATTTGTGTAGACCTAAACGCACACTTTGAATATTAGCTTGAAGAATCAATGCGTCTCCTGGAGTAACTGGCTTTGTGAATTTTGCATTTTCAATTGATCTCAAGTAAACAACTTTATTTTCCATTACCTTTTTACCGAGAACACATATTGCAGATGCCTGAGCTAAAGATTCAATTATCAAAACTCCTGGCATTATCGGATGGCCAGGAAAATGACCAATAAAAAATTGCTCATTGAAAGTC
This sequence comes from Wolbachia endosymbiont (group B) of Hofmannophila pseudospretella, assembly GCF_964028515.1. Lineage (NCBI taxonomy): Bacteria > Pseudomonadati > Pseudomonadota > Alphaproteobacteria > Rickettsiales > Anaplasmataceae > Wolbachia > Wolbachia endosymbiont (group B) of Hofmannophila pseudospretella. The sequence continues at coordinate 1,019,358 of NZ_OZ034788.1, forward strand.
ACGTTTTTAATTGCTTTTATACTCATACCAGGATCGCATTCTATAACCCTATCTACTAAGAGAAAAGGATAAGAATGTGGTAGTATTTTTATAATATCATTGATATTACATTGCATAAGCCTATTCAGTGTTTTGCAAAGCAAATTCGGGTATTTCCTTGTTTACATTTTTTAATACTACATCCGATAAATCTACTTCATCCATAGAGTATAAAACTTGATTCTTTTTTGAAATAAATAGTACCAAATCTATGTTTTTTTTTTCTGCTGTTTTTTTAGCAACTTCTTTTATCTTGTTAAAGATACTTTCTACTGCTTCTCTATAATTTTCTTCTAAATGTGACATTTTCTTAGCGTAATTATCCCTAACACTTACAGTATGCTTACTGAATTGTTCTGTCTTTTCTTTTTTTGCTTCTTCTGACAAAAGGTCAAATTCTTCTTTCGATGGCTTAAATTTTTCTAACTCATTTTCAAATTCCTTCTGTAATCTAGAATTCTGCTCCTTTATTTGTTGTTGTATATTTTGCAGAGCCAGAGATTCATTGATAACCTTATCACTATCAATAATGGCAGCCTTTGTATTGAGCGTGCTCTGAGGTTGATACCCTACAAACTTATACCCCACAAATAAGGAAATAATTAAGGCAATAACTGATGTAAATAACTGTATATATTTCATTTAAATCCCCGCTTCAATAGAAATTTTAACGTTTGTCGATGGTATTATGTCATAAGCTTCCTTTACTAAAGGAAACCCAAAATCTAATCTCAGCCTACCAAAAGGAGAAGGCATTGAAAAGCCAAAACCTGGTGATACTCTTATAAGCTTACTATCGTAATATTTCCCACTATATCCCTCCTTTTCATCTAAACCAAAAAGTGTTGCATAGTCAACAAATAGTGAGCCTTTGATACCAGCATAGTCGTATAATTTAGATAGTGGAAAATCTACTTGCTGTGTTAAATTAAAATAAGTTTTGCCTCCCAATGAGCTTTTATTTTTGTCTTCTGCTCTTGGTCCAATGCCGGAAAGGTCAAATCCTCTAATCTCATTACCCCCTTTAAAAAAGTGCTGGCCAATGTTTAGATCTTCATCGGTATAAGAAAAAATATGACCTGCTGCTACTTTAAAGCGCAGTGTTATATCATCATCAATTTTGCTTAATATAGGGTGTGTATAAAAAGATAAGAATTCAGATTTTAGGAAATTTACATTTCCTCCCAATCCTGAAATATCCTGATTTAAGCGCAATAAATATCCCTCTTTAGGAGTATAGAGGTTATCCAGTTTATTGTATGATAACGTATATCCCACTGATGAAACTTGATACTCACCTTCTTGATCTCTTATTATCTCAGAGATATCCTCATCTTTTCCACCCTTATTGTCCATGTGTATGTGATTATACTTATAAGAATATTGAAAGGAATTGGTTAGATTTTCTGAGATTTTATATGATACTTTTGCTATTCCTCCCCAGTTGCAGGTATCGAAAGTAGTGTTTGGTTTGTCTTGTTTTTCATAAAAAACACCCATGCCTAGTGAAGTATCAGAGTCATTAAAATTATTTTCAACAGCGTCTATACTAGTAGAAAGAACATATTGACTTTTTTCAAGAGCAAAAGATACCTCTTTACCACTACCAAATAAATTACGATCTGTGAAATCGGTTTTAACAAATACTCCACCAGGAAGAGACATACCACCTGTTAAAGATAACGAGGCAGTTCTTTTTTCTTTAACATTTAAATCAAGATTCACTGCATTGTCATCCACTGTATAACTATTTATTTTTACTGTTTCAAAGAAATCACTATATATCAATTTTCTACGTGATTTTTGGATCTCAGATGTGTTATATGCGTCACCTTCTGCCATGCTAAGTTTTCTTCTAATTACTTTATCTAAAGTGCGGTCATTGCCATCAATAGTAATTTGGTTTATATAAATCTTTTTACCTGGTAGCACTTTGTAAGTTACATCCACAATATTGTTATGTTGTGTATATTCTGGATTAACTTTTGCAAATATATATCCTTTTTCGCTTAAATGTTTACTTATTTTTTCTGCTGTATTGTTAATTTTAACTCTATTAAATATTTGATTATTTTCCTCTTTGATAAATTCTAATATTTCTTCCCTTAAACTTAAATCCTGAATCTCAGTTTCAATATCAACTTCATTATTTCCAAATAAGTATTGCTGCTTTTCATCAATCAAAAAAGTTAACTCTATTTGGTTGTTATTATCAACCTCAACAATTGGTTGGATATTATTTTGAATATATCCCTTAGATGAATAGAAGCGATCAAGCAGTTCTGTGTTAATCAGTAGATATTGAGGTGAATAATGAGTTCCGCTTTTAAAAATGGCTCTAAATAACTTACTAAATATATCATTGCTATGCCTTTTGATAACTTGCTCTAACTCATTTGCTGAAAAGTTTTTATTACCTATAAATCGTAAACCCTTAATTTTAGACGTTCTTCCTTCTTTTATCTTAAAAATTAGGTTTATCCTATTGCTACCAAGCTTATCTAGCTCATATGCAATTTTAACACCAATTTTACCACTGTTCCTATAAAGAGTAGCTAGATTTATTAAATCGTTTTGTAATTTTGTTTCAGTGAAAATAGTTAGTGATTTTGACTGGATAACGTTATTTAGCAACTCTTTACTGTTAAATAACTTATTGCCTTTCAATATTACTTTGTTAATCAATGGATTCTCATGAATTTTTACTACTAAGTTTTTTTCATCATCGATATAGGCGTTAATACTAGCAAATAACTTTGTTTTATATAAATCTTTTATAACTGAATCTACATCATCATCATTTATATGACTACCTGGTTCTAATTTTGTATAAAACCTTATTGTTTGATCACTTACTCGCTCATTGCCAATATACTTAATATTTTTTATCTGTACTTTTTCCTTATTTTCTAGAGCAACAAGTAGAGTGGGAAAAGAAATAAATATTATTATTAGTATGTGAAATAACTTTTTCATATGTATCTTAAAAAAGATGCCTAATATCATTTGTGATTGCAACTGCCATCAACAAAAACAGTATGGTAGCACCAAAAGTGGCTGCATATTTTTGATATTTCAAACTCAAATCTCTACGTATAACTGCTTCTATAATATAATGAAATAAATGCCCACCATCTAGTAGTGGTATTGGCAGCAAGTTAATTGCAGCTAAATTAGCTGAAATAATTGCCATAAAATATAGAACCATAATAAGTCCCTTTTTAGCTGATTGCCCTGAATATTTTGCAATTTTTATTGGCCCACCTATTTCATTTATACTCCTTTTACCAACAACAATTTGAAAGAGTGCTTTGATTGTTAAACACATAGTGTGGTAGGTTTCATTCACTGATAGGCTAGCAGCTCCAAGAAAAGATGACTGTTTTAACCCTATCATATTAATTGAGGTAATTCCTATAGTTTTTCTTTCTATTATGTTACCAAAGACATCTCTATCCTCAACTGTAAACGGAGTTAGAATAGTTCTGTACTCTTCGTTATTTCTGCTATACTTAATTTCTATTCTTGTTTCAGGGTTGGACATTATCACGCGTGAAATATCTTCAAAGTATTTTATTTTGTACTCATTGATCTGTGTAATAGTGTCACCTGGTAATAGGCCAGCTTGCTTTGCTGCACTTTCTTCAATTACATTACCAATTACTGGTGGAGTACGATAATAACCTGCCACGCTGAAAAATATTGTGAAGGCTATAACGGTAAATATCATGTTTGCAAAAGGCCCTGCAAAAACTATTGCTGCTTTTTGATATCGAGGTTTTGTATGGAATGAGTGTAATTTTTCTTCTTCAGTTAATTTTTGTTGATCAACAGGAACGCTTGCTGCATTAGTATCCCCTAACATTTTAACGTAGCCACCCAATGGAAAGGCACTTAATTTCCATCTAGTTCCAGACTTGTCGTTAAAACCAAAAATTTCAGGACCAAAGCCTATAGAAAAAGATTCAACTTTAACCTTGCATGCTTTAGCGATAATATAATGCCCACATTCATGCACGAATACTATGATAGAAATTATTAAAGAAAACGATAAAAAATAATATATTCCAGCGCTAAGTTGATGAGAAATTAATTCCACCTATGTTTTAAATCTTAATCAAACGTTGAGTATATTAAAATGCGCCTTGCTTGACAAGTATTTAGTTTAGTCTTTAAATTAAAAAAAAGTTTAATGATAATGATAGATATCTCCTTATTAAGAAGAAAACTGATGTATAGGAGTTGGCATAGGGGTTGTAAAGAAACTGATATACTTTTAGGGCATTTTGCATTGAAATATCTTGATAAATTTTCCTTAAGTGAACTAATTGAATACGAAAAAATAGTTGATCTTGATGATTGTGAATTATATTGTTACATAACTCGTAAGAAACTTCTCCCCCCTGATTTGAGTAGTGAGGTAGTCGATTTGATTGCTTGCTTTAATCACTTATGCACCCAATAATCTTGTTTACCCTATCTAATACTTCAGCATATTCTACTCTTTTTTCCTCCCTATACTTTTTGCATTCTTGATTTATTTCGTCTAATCGCTTTGTTAATTCTAAAATTTTGTCTTCGAGAGTCAATGCTGCAAGTAAGAAATTTAATGCATCTGAGCCCTTACCTCCAGTTCTTTGAGATATGGAGCTAACTAGCTTGTTGAAGCTATTAGCAAGTTGTAATAAATGGTCCTTCTTTTTACTTTCGCAAGATATTTTATATGTGTTATTATGTATAACTATTTCTACTACTTGCATATGATGCTATATTGTACAACTTTCAAATTTACAATATAGATTTTCATTCATTTATCAAGAGGGATAACTTTTTACTGCTACGAAAATAAGTTTTAAAGTATTGATGTTTTGCAACCTTCTGTGACGTCAAATTACTTGCTTCTTTCAAGTTATAGCTTCTAATTGAAAAAGAACCAAATCCCCTGATTTCAACTCTATTATGATATTTCAACGTGTTTGAAAACACTCGAAAAAAACTATCAACTATGGCTGCTATAATGACCTTATCTAACAAAAGGTGTTTTTTTGCCACTTTTGCTATTATATCAGATTTCGTTGCCATTTATATGAAGCACAAGAAGTTATTTGGCAGATAATATTATATTATATTTTTCAACACCTACTACTTCAACTTGTATTTTTTCTGATATAGAAAACTTTTTATTTTCTGGTAAATGCTCTTGATCTACTAAAAGGGTTACATTGTTCTCAATTTCAACGATTAGACCATTTTCCTCTCTCTTACTTACAGTAACCTGAATTTTATCCCCTACTTTAACTTTCTCTATCAGTTCTTCAAGAGGATCATACTCTATTTGTTTTACTCCAAGATAAATTCTTGTCCGATCTACGTTAGCCCTTATCACTTTTGCTTCTATTTCATCACCTACATTATACTTTTTTATCTCATCTGAATTGTTTTTCGACCAACTTAGATTTTGCATATAAATTGTTCCTTCTACGTCCTCAGATATCTCAGAATTATCAAAAGTCACAGATATTTGTGAACCATTGTTGCTTTTAACTTTACCAGAAACAATAGAACCAAGAGGATATTTATCAATAAATACTTGCCAAGGATTCTCTACGCACCTTTTTGTGCTTAAACTCATCTTATTTTTAATAATGTCAATACCGAGAATTTTTACATCCACTTCTTGTCCTATTGTTACAAAACTACTAATTGGTAAATTACTCTTGCTCCAAGTTATTTCTGATGAGTGTACCAAACCCGCAATCCCAGGTTTAATCTCAACAATGAATCCACAATCTTTTATACCCGTTACACATCCTTTGTGTACGCTGTTAATTGGACATTTTGACTCTAGATCTTGCCAAGGATTGTCTCCTAATTGTTTTACACCTAGGGAGATTTTTCCATTTTCTCTATCTATTTTTATAATTTTAGTTTTTATATGCTGACCACAAGAAAAAATTGCAGATGGATGACTTACATTACTCCAAGAGATATCTGTAATATGTAGCAGTCCATCTATAACTCCTACTGTATCTGATTCATGAATGCCAACAAATGCACCGTAGTGAGTGATGCTTTTTATTTTGCCTTCTACTACATCACCTTCATTTAAAGATTCTAAAAACTTAATTTTTTCACCAGCATGCAACTTCTCTAATACCAGCTTCCTTGATACTACAATATTCCCCTGCTTCTTATCCATTTTAAGAACGATGAATTTTTGTTCAGTTTCAATAAGGTGATTAGCATCTTTTATTTGCTTCAAATCCACATGACTCAGCGGTAAAAACGCACTTATTCCATCACCAAGATCAACAATAAAACCGCATTTAATTGAGCGTTTAATGATTCCTGTTACTTCATCTTTTGTAACTGCGCTTTCTTCCAATTTATTCCATTTTTCGTCTCTGATTGCTTTCTCACGACTAAGAACAACATTACCATGGTAATCTTCAATTCTTTCAACATAAACTCTAATTTTCGAGCCAACAGTGATATCATCATTACAACTGAGCTCCTTAATCAGAATCCTTCCGTCTGACTTTAAACCAACATCAACCACAATATCATTAGAATTTCTTCTTGTGATTATACCTTCTACCACATCTCCTTCTTTGATTTTGTTAGCAAAAGAATCTTCACAAAAATCATTATCTTGATTATCAAATTGATCTTGAAATATCTCTTCTATGAACCTATTTGATAATAGTCTCCTGATAGCAACTGTATTTTCCATACCTTTTAACTTTAACTTCATTAGAACTCATATATTATATAATATTAATAATTAGTGACAAGTAAATTCTCATTAATTCATTTTGAGAATTGTTTAAGCTATAAAAGATTAAGTTATGTAAGATATGCTATCTAGGAATAATAAATGGATTAGATCATTTTCCAGAAGATCTAGGTTGAAGTTGAATGTTTTGGAGAAGTATTCTATTAAAAACAGCAAGGAATCTATAAAAAAGATCGTAGACTTACAAAAAAGAATACGGGTAGAAATAGGTTTCGGTAATGGTGAAAATATGCTCCATCAGGCATTCAATGAATCTGATCTATTATTTATAGGATGTGAGCCTTATTTAAAGGGGGTTTCTTCCTTGCTAAAAAGCATAGAAGCACACAGCATAAAAAATATTTTAATATGGACAGAAGATGCAAGAGAATTAATTGCCAATTTTCCTGACAACAGTGTTGAAAAATTCTTTATTCTCTTTCCAGATCCATGGCCAAAAAGAAGTCACAACAAAAGACGGTTAATTAATACGGAATTTTTAAATTTATTAGCAAAAAAAATACTTGTCACAGGGGAAATATTTATTGCAACTGATCATCAAGATTATGCAGAGTGGATAGAGTTACATATAAAGCAGTGTAACTCTTTAATCTATAAGGAAGATAGTTTTGCGAATTATACTCCTACAAAATACCACAGAAAAGCGCTAGAATATCAGAGTAAAATAAAGTTTTTTAAAGTAAGTGTTATGTCTAAACTGACTTAGATTTGCCTCTACTTGTTAGTACAGATATGTACATGATACTCTACAGTGCAAGCAGCCCATCATGTATTGGAAATAACAGTTCACTAAATTCTTTAATCTCACAAATAGAAAGATCAATAAACTTGATAAACATCAACATTATCAGCCAGCATTGCTTTTGTAGCTTCAATTTACCTTTTTTATGACCGATTTGGATAATTTTATAACCTATAGCATTTTGTCTAGCAACCAATCTGGTGCTTCTCTACCTTTTTCCCACTTAGCAAATCTCATCTTTTCTTTTAGGTAATATTCTCTATATGCTTCTATTGGGTTACTACATTTATATCGATCAGGTAACGCTTGTGTAAAAGCTTGTATATCAGCTGATCGAAATATTAGCAAATCCTTGTTATTATCGCACCAATCTATAACTTCTTCGGATTTATGCGTTCTTTTGTATCGCAAGCTATATTCTATACACAATTCTTTTCCATGTTTTATTAACCAATCAAAGTTTCCTTTTGATTGTCTAGCCCATAAAGAACAAGGATGGTTTTTGTGAGTAAGTTTATATGGAACTTCTATATTCTGGCTTGTAATGCTGACTAAAGGATTTGGCTCTTTTAATGCTATTGAAAAAACACTGCTAAGCAATTGAGCAGTTTCTAGCGGCATTTTTACTATGTGCTTATCGCATAACATTTGTGCTGCAGTTACAGGATTTTCGTCTAATATAAAGATATTCATCTAAGCACCCAGAGATAGAATTTTTGCGTAGTATTTATTTCAATAAACCCTAAAATATCATTCAGAAAATGGATAAGTTAAATAAGCTCAGTTAAAAAAATTATACACAATTCCGAGGAACCTTTTCAAGCTACAATGAACGTATAGCTACCACTCTAGCAATATTGTTTCTCACCCACTGAAGATATTGCATGGTACTGTCTACTTGATCGTCGTGACGGATTTCTGGAAACATTAAAATCTCATACTCAAAGTCGCTAAGCCATACTGCTTGGTTAGGGAGAAAAACCCGCTCAGATTCTATAATTGGGACAATTCGGTGAAATCGAGTTAATTTGTCATCATGTGGTACTATTTGAATAATAGGTAAATCACTGTTTTTCCTGAGCTCCTGAACCAATTGCTGACCGCTTGCTTTTGCTTCGATTAAAATTGCGTGTGGCTTCCACCTTGCAGCCAGCGATAGAACTTTCTCTTTAAGTTTTGGATATTCAAGTTTTGCGCGATATACATCGAGTAAATAGAATGTATTATCTACTTTTGTCCAGGTAGTGCAGACACTAAAGTCATACCAATTCCCACTATATAAAGAACAGATAGACAATAATGGGAAAGAAGTGATACTAAAGTAGATAAAATAGAGAGGTATAAATGGCATTAAGGTCAAAACTATTAGACGAAAAAGTTGTAAATTTGGCGAAAGAAATGTTAAAAAAGGTCAGAAATAACGCATATGTTTCAAAAAAGTTACAAGCGGTGATAGCAGGAAAAGAAAGTAGTATAAGCGCTGTGGCAAGAATATGTAAAATTTCAAGGACTGCTTTGACTGAATGGATAAAGCATCTAAAATTTGGTAGAGTAGAAAGATTATTTTCCCCGTCTCAGCGGCGAAGAAAAAGCAAATTAAACAAAAATCAACGTGAGCAAATTGAAATATGGGTAGAAAGAAATCCAAATATTACTATTAAGGAAGTGCAAATAAAAATCTCAGAGCCTGTACGTGATCTCAAAAAAGGGATAGAATGAGAGGATAAAGTATATAAAGTAGGATATGCGAAGTTTATATCCAAGTGATATAAGTCGAGAAAAGTTTGAGATTATTGTAGCAGATCTGGAGTCTTGCAGGAAGAGGACAAAGCCAAGAACACTTGATTTATATCATGTATTTTGTGGAGTGTTATACGTCTTAAAAAGTGGCTGCCAGTGGAGAATGTTACCAAAAGAGTTTCCAAAATGGCGGAATTGTTACGACTATTTTAAGAAGTGGAGTGAAAAAGCAGATGCAAATAAAGAAAGTGTTCTGGAGCTGGTATTAAAAAAAAATAGTTGGCGTGGTCCGACAAAACAATGGTCGGAAAGAAAAAACCAGCTTCTGCATAATTGATGCACAAAGCGTAAAAAATGCAGATACTGCTGAAGAAAAAGGCTATGATGCAGGCAAAAAGGTTTCAGGAATAAAACGCCATATTGCGGTAGATACACAAGGTTTACCCCACGCAATTTATATAACAACGGCAGAAATAACTGATCGTAGTAGCGCTGTGAGAATGGTTAAAAATGCTAAAGAAAACCTATCTGAAGTTAAAAATATACTAGTTGATGCTGGCTACACAGGAGAAAATTTTGCAACACAAATAAAAGCAACTATTGGCGCTACCGTTGAAGTAATAAAGCGAAACGAATTACACACCTTTGTCGTATTGCCGAAAAGATGGGTTGTTGAGAGATCTTTTGCTTGGTTGCAAAAATGTAGGCGATTGTGGAAAAATTGCGAGCGGAAACTCAACACTAGCCTGCAAATGGTCGTTCTTGCTTTCGCTGCTTTGCTTCTGAAAAGATTATGAACAGGCTCTCAGAGGAATTTGGCCTAAACATTAGCAAATCAACAGTGCACCGTGAGATACAAAGGATGAAGTTTTCTTACATAACACCGAGGCCAATTCACCATAAACAAGATAAAAACAAGCAAGAAGAGTTTAAAAAATACTTCAATAAAATAGTCAATTCCCACCCTGAAAAGGAGGTATTTTTTTGATGAATCACGATTTGGAACTCATTCAAAAATCGGACACGGATGGTTTAAAAAAGGGGTCAGAACACAGGTTAAAATGAAAATTGGTAGACAAAATTTCTATATCTACAGTGCGGTAAATCCAAGAAGTGGTAAGAAAATTAGCCTACTTGCTCCATATGTAAACACTGATTGTATGAATATATTTCTGGAGCAGATGTCGAAAGATTTAGGCACGAAAGAAGCCTTTCTTGTAATGGATTGTGCAAGTTGGCATAGATCAAAAAGTTTGAAAATTCAGGAAAACATTACCATCATATACTTGCCTCCTTATTCACCGGAACTGAATCCTGTTGAAAGGTTGTGGCAATATATCAAATACAATACTTTACGCAATAGTATCTACGATACCATAGGTTTACTTGAAGATGTTTTGTGTAATTTTATTGTCAATATTTCCAGTACTACTATTAAACGAGTTTGTAATGTTTCTTATTTGTTCGGTCAGTAATGGATTTTGGTATCACTTGTATTGTTTGTTGAAATTGCAGTATCCCAACTTTGTGTTACATGCAAGAGGCTATCAGGAAAATTTTTATAGCGCTTCAACCACTCTCGTTTAATTATACCACTTGAAAGTGGTAGAGGGTTTTGTTGGTATTGAGCAGCAAAACCATAACTCCCAAGCTCAGCCTTTATCATCTCAATTTCTTCTTTTCCTTCATTGAGGGAATATAGCAATTGACCTTCTTCTCTTGAGTATATTTCCTGTTCATGCTCTGGAATATGATTATTAACTGAATAAATAATCTCCTTATCTTCAGCTATTATTGGTAAACAGACATGATGCCATATGTTTCTTGGTTTACAGAGGAGGTGACCAGTTAAATCTTCTAAATGGAGTCTGTGCATCACAAGAACGATAACTCCTTTTTTTCTGTCGTTGAGCCTGGTTACTAAAGCCTGATCAAACCAGTTTGCAGCACGCTTTCTAAATGTTTCGCTCAAAGCTTGTGCGGGACTTAGTGGATCATCCACGATAATGAAATCTCCACCTTCACCGGTTAATGTTCCTCCAACTGAGGTTGCAATTCGACATCCTCTCTGCACTGTTTGAAATTTATATTTAGTGTTTTGATCTTTGCATAATTCTACTTTCGGAAATAGCTCTCTATACCAATCAGATTGCATTATGCACCTTGTATCGAGTGAGTACTTCTCGCTAAGCAACCGAGAGTAACTTGCAACTATTATTCTTGCAGTTGGCTGATTTCCAAGTATCCATGCGGGCCATGCAACACTTACACAAATGGACTTCATTGAACGTGGCGGCATATTGAATATTATTCTTTTCACTTCACCTGAACTTGCTGCTTCAAGCCTATCTGCTATGACTTTTATATATTGATAATCATTATACTCACACCCCGGCACTACCGTTTGAAAGCATAATTCAATGAATTTGAGAAGGTTTATATTGTTCATAAAATTAAGGTTTGTTGATTTTTTTAAGATTTTGTTGTGTAATTAAATCAGCATAGTGAGGGTTAAAATATGAAAGAAATAAGAGAGCAAACTGAGAGAGAATTTATAAAAACTCAAAACGGGATGAAAATCCATACAATTACGCTTCCTAGTAAAAGTATAAACAATCAAAGTGAAAAACATCTGATATACTTTATTGGCGGAAATAAATCATTCAGTCCTAGCAAAGACTATTCCCAAAACTGGGATTGGGCTACAGATCAAGGGATTACTGTACATCTTTTTAATTATTCTGGATTTGGCTTAAGTAAAAATAACTCATTGATACGTAGTAATAGAGTTGAATCAGGTATAACAGTTGTAACTAATTTATTGGAAAAAGGCATAAAACCAGATGATATCATATTGTTCGGAAACTGCTTAGGTGGACATGTAGCAGCAGAAGTTTATAAAAATTTTAAAGATAAGGATATACATCTAAGATGTATCGTTAATAAGGCTGCTAGTTCACTCAAACAAGCTTCTCTTTATTATTTTGGATTCATAGCGAAATTAAAAATTTTTCTTGCTCCGATAATAAAATTAGTACTAAAGGTTTTTGGGTCCCATTGGAAAACATATAAAATTGTTAATGCAATTACTCCTTACACGATGTACTTCAATCAAGAAGGAGATAGGACGATTAAACAGCCAGCGCAACTTGCAACAAAAATAGAAAAAATAGAGCAAAGCGGTAGAAGGAAAGATTACCAAAAGAAAGAAGTGTTTGAAGGTTTTGAAGAATATGAAGAATTTTTCAAGCAGCATACAATATTAAGAAAAAATGATGAGTGTATTGATTCGAAAAAAGCTGATAAAGATATACATAAATTGCCAATTACGTGTTTAAAGTCTTCCAACAAAACTGATTACACTTTTCCTGAGCTGATTAGTTTTTATATTCAAGTAACAGATGAGTATTTTTCTAAGCATGGCTCATTAAATAATGAAGAGAAGGTTAAAGCATTTAAAGAAAGTAAATTTTATAAAGATTTTTCAAGCTGTAAAAATTCAAAGGGCTTTTTTCATAATCACATGAAGAAGCAAGAGATGTCATTTCAGCATGTGATACCAAAATCCATTACTGACCGAACAAATAAGAAACATTACAAACTCGTTTAATAGTAGTACTGGAAATATTGACAATAAAATTACACAAAACATCTTCAAGTAAACCTATGGTATCGTAGATACTATTGCGTAAAGTATTGTATTTGATATATTGCCACAACCTTTCAACAGGATTCAGTTCCGGTGAATAAGGAGGCAAGTATATGATGGTAATGTTTTCCTGAATTTTCAAACTTTTTGATCTATGCCAACTTGCACAATCCATTACAAGAAAGGCTTCTTTCGTGCCTAAATCTTTCGACATCTGCTCCAGAAATATATTCATACAATCAGTGTTTACATATGGAGCAAGTAGGCTAATTTTCTTACCACTTCTTGGATTTAACGCACTGTAGATATAGAAATTTTGTCTACCAATTTTCATTTTAACCTGTGTTCTGACCCCTTTTTTAAACCATCCGTGTCCGATTTTTGAATGAGTTCCAAATCGTGATTCATCAAAAAAATACCTCCTTTTCAGGGTGGGAATTGACTATTTTATTGAAGTATTTTTTAAACTCTTCTTGCTTGTTTTTATCTTGTTTATGGTGAATTGGCCTCGGTGTTATGTAAGAAAACTTCATCCTTTGTATCTCACGGTGCACTGTTGATTTGCTAATGTTTAGGCCAAATTCCTCTGAGATTTTTATTTGCACTTCCTTAATAGTAATATTTGGATTTCTTTCTACCCATATTTCAATTTGCTCACGTTGATTTTTGTTTAATTTGCTTTTTCTTCGCCGCTGAGACGGGGAAAATAATCTTTCTACTCTACCAAATTTTAGATGCTTTATCCATTCAGTCAAAGCAGTCCTTGAAATTTTACATATTCTTGCCACAGCGCTTATACTACTTTCTTTTCCTGCTATCACCGCTTGTAACTTTTTTGAAACATATGCGTTATTTCTGACCTTTTTTAACATTTCTTTCGCCAAATTTACAACTTTTTCGTCTAATAGTTTTGACCTTAATGCCATTTATACCTCTCTATTTTATCTACTTTAGTATCACTTCTTTCCCATTATTGTCTATCTGTTCTTTATATAGTGGGAATTGGTATGATAATAGAATCTAGGGAAAACAATACCTTTTTTAACAAGTAAAAGAAGGCTAGTTGCTCTTAACTTGACGCGTATACTTTCTTCAATATTTTAGCCATCTGTATCTGTTCAGATGCATGCAAATATTGAAACCAGTGTTTCTTTTCTTATCATCCGAGTACTGGGATCCAGAAGAATTAATTGTGAACAAATAGCTATACGATATTTTCAATAAAATTACAAAAAAGCTGGATTCCAGACTGGAATGACACCGTCATAAACTGTTAGGTCTTCATAATGTCATCCCAGTGTCCTCTTTCTCTTGTCATCCCAGTACTTGATACTGGGATCCAACTAAATTGGTGAACACTTTACAGCATTTTTGATGGAAAGAACTAGATGCCAGTGTCAAGCACTGACCATTTTTTCCTTAAGTTTTTGCAGCTTGTGTTCTATTACAAAACCACTGTGGTACTAACGAGTGGCAAAATGATAGCAAATCCAAGTTTTAAATTTTATTTTCAATAACGAAATTTGGCACATCTTGCTACACTTCCAGTTTTTATTGTACAAAAGAGGCTTCTGTCTGTGTCTGACATGAAGGTAATGTTATTCTCCCTCTTCCTTGTCCTGGATTTAGCTTGTGAAACGCGTGGTTAAAATCTTCATTACTCACTACCTTGGACTTTCTTTCAAGTGCAGCGTATATTTTTGCTTCATTGACTAATTGTTCTAACTCAGCTCCAGAATAGCCTTCTGTTTTTTCTACAATATCTTGAATATTTAGCCTTCCATCAGTTTTTGTATTTTTGGTATAAAGCTCCAATATCTTTTGTCTCGTTTCCACATTTGGATTAGGTATATGAACCCTTTGACCTAAGCGTCCAGGCCTAATAAGTGCTGGATCTATCTCATTGACCAGGTTAGTTGCACCAATTACTATTATATCTTTTCTGCTCTTAAATCCATCTATTTCAGTTAGTAACTGTGTTAAGCTCTCTCGACAGTGGTAAGCTGAGTTATTAGCGGTACTTCTTTTTTGGGCAACTGCATCTATTTCATCTATGAATACTATACAAGGAGAATATTTTCTCGCTACTTTAAAAAGCTCGCGTACAGCATGTGCACCATGACCAATATATACTCCAATAAGTTCTGGACCTGAGATACTTATAAAATTCATATTTGATTCACCTGCAATTGCGCGGGCAATAAGTGTTTTACCATTTCCAGGAGGGCCGTGCAGTATATAACCTTTTAGTGAGTTAATGCTTTCACTTCCAAACATCTCACGCATTTCTTCTGTCATTTGGTTACAGCAAATAATCTGCAATCGTTGTTTTAAGGAATCGTCAATTATAACATTAGCAAATGTTGTTTTATTATCTGAATTAGCTAATTCTATTTCTATAGGCAGCTCTACTTCCTTCATTTTACTAAATACTTGATCATATATAAACCAAGCGATAAAAAAGAAAACAATGAGTAACACAAAAGGCATAGCTGCGCTAATATAATATGCAGCCAGCTCATATCCTTTGCTGAGAAACATTGTATGCATATAGGCAAACAAAAGAGCAATAGAGACCATAATTGCTATGCATAGTAAACAGATAGCAATTCTTTTGAGTAATTCTGAGATTTCAATTTTTTTCATCTTACTGTCTTATATCGATTTTAAACTGAGAACAATTTTATTTAGATTAAATACTAAAAAAATATACCCCTACACTTCTTTGAATTCTACTAAATTCACTTTTAAAAAGCAATTATACATATACTTTGTGCGTGGTTAAGATAGCTCTGGAATAGTGTAAAGAACTATGTCATCATTGAAGAGAAATTCATCTGTTGTTTTGTACTCTTTATTAATTTTATAAGAATCATAAACATCGTAATCTGCTTTTGTATGGTAATCACAATATTGAAACTTACCCTCTTTATTGAAAAAGCCAAATTGATCAATGAATGTAGCCATTTTCTCACGTTTTGCTAATTCAAATACATTGACTGGGCAGTGACCTGGAGAATTCGGATTAGTAGTTCCTTCCGCAATAAAAAACGATGGTTTACCGTTAAGTAACTTGCAGAAATTTGGCTTATATTCCTTTTTCATACAGTTTAAACTTATATATTGATATTTATCTGGAATATTTGAGTATTGAGGATCATATTTTTTATGTTCAAAAAATTCATTACCTAAGAAATTACAAAACGTTAATTTATAATCATCATTATTACTGGACTTTACTACTTTAAGATAATGAAAGTCTCTAGGAATTTTTATCTCTTCTTCTGTAACGTGATTATGTATGACCAATTGGTCATCAAGCATGCAGTAACCTATTTTTGGTAAAGTAGCTACAAGCTTACCATTCAACATGATATTTGCTTGATAGATATCATCCGATAATTCTTTTCCCTTCTGCAAAGTAAAATCCTGCCCTGCCTTAGCTGGTGCACTGCACTGCTCAGTCTTAGTTAAGTTTTTTATTATTGTTGATACCTCACTAATTTCTAATATATCATGTTCATTTTTTGTGTATTGATACTTATAGCAACTACCATCTTTACATACTGGAAGACATTTTCCTTCTTCATCTGATATATAGATATAATCACCTTCTATTGTAAAATAAAGTCCACCTTTTTCTTCTTTAATCTTTTCTAGTACTGGGTCACTTTCATCGTAAAAATTGATAAAATTGAGCATTCCAATTAAATTATTTCCTTCATCATCACTCATTATGAGTTCAATACTAAAATTATTACTGTCTTTTATGTACTTACGTGCAATTAACGCTTCTTCTCCTAATTTAAGCTGTTTTATAATATTCTCTTGATTCTCGCCTATGATAGCTTTTTGTTCTATAATAAAGTCCGTGCCATTTAATTTCAGAGGTGAGTTATTTGTAAATAAAACTATCTCATTACCCTGCTTCTTTAACTTTAAATCATTAATATTCCCTACTTCAACTGTACCAATGTGTGAAGAAACAGTATTAACATTACCATTTTCCTTTACTATATAATACGCAGTGGGAAGTTTAATCAATTTTTTATAAAGCGGACTTTTATCGTCTATTTTAAATATATGTTTTTCCATGATATTACCTTAAATAACCAACAACTTGCTGATTAATGGCACTGAGGCTACTAGGAGGAGCAACATAACTCATAAAACTCCTTGGCTGCTCATTATCTGCAATTATTTTTTCAGTATTAACGAAAGCTCTTTGTTGTTCATTTAATCTTTTTTCCATATGATCTTTAAAAGTAAACAAACATTTACTAGTTTGTTTGTAATTAGGGAGTGATTTTTTCGCAGTTACACACAAGAACTTCAACAACTCGTTATGATTTTCATCATTAAGTAATGACTTATTGATAATGGTTGACTGCAGTTCTACTGGATCAAAATTTAGACTTTTCTTTGAAATGCCACATTTCACAGCTGTTGCTCCTAATACTTCTTCAAATTTTGTTACAATATCTGCTGCATTTATTATTTTTGCTACTTCCTGTATTTCATTTTTTACTTTATATTCATCCTCTCCTACCGCAGGATAAAAGAAATTTATTATTTGAGGTATAAATGAAGTTGGTCTGCTTGCTCCGCTTGTCACTGATGACTTTTTAATTTCCCTCCTTTTTCTACGTGCACCACAAATTTGATCTGCTGGATTTGTTCTACAAAATATATCTTTTGTTTGACTATAGAGCGCCTCTGTGTCTCTTTGCGATCGCAAAGCTTGAGTGTTAAAATTTTTAGCATTTTTTGTTAAATTAGCTGTTTTATTGTGCAGTTCTTCGACTTTGTTTGCAAAACCTTCTGAAGCATTTTTAGCTGCCTCTGCTGCTTCTTTAGCACCCCTAATTTCAGTCCTTGTCTGATTAATCTCACGCAAAAATTGATTGGCAACGTCAGCACCTATTCCATCTTCTCCCTTGGAACCTGGCAATCCATTCGCACCTGGAGCTCCGGTATCTCCTTTTGGACCTTGTGGACCTGGCATACCCTTAAGACCAGATCTACCAACCTGACCTTTGGGCCCTTGAAGACCTATATCACCTTTGTCACCTTTAGAACCTATCTCTCCTTTCTCACCCCTATCACCTTTTATTCCTATAGCTCCGTCTAATCCTTTAGGACCTATATCTCCCTTTGTTCCATCAATACCTGGCTCACCTTTTATACCTTGAGGACCAATATCTCCTTTTAATCCGTTTATACCCGGCTCACCCTTGTTACCTGTAAGACCTTGTGTACCATTGAAGCCTCTTAGACCTGGCTCACCTTTAGGACCTTCTGGACCTTGCAATCCATTCGTGCCTGGAGTTCCGATCTCTCCTTTCTCACCCCTATCACCTCTATCACCTTTTATTCCCATGGCTCCGTCTAATCCTTTAGGACCTATATCTCCCTTTGTTCCATCAATACCTGGCTCACCTTTTATACCTTTAGGACCTATATCTCCTTTTTCTCCCTTTGGACCTTGGACTTCTCCTGGATTTTTCCTTAGTTCTTCTGCAATGCTTTGTGTTAGCCCGGTATTATTTGCAAGGTTTTCTACTAATGTATGATTAGCATCACTTAGTAACACATCTGCTAGCTCTTCCATTCTGTTATCAGCTAGTGCAATGGCTATTCCTGTTTGAATATCTTGATTACTAATAATTCTTCCTGCAACTTGCTTCTCTAATACTAAATCTCCGCCTTGGTCACGATATTCAAGCACCTGATTAGCAATAGTGCCATTATTAATTAATTTTTGTGCAACTTTTTCAGGACTTGCATCTCTACCTTTATCACCTTTAGACCCAGTATCTCCTTTGTCACCTTTAGAACCTATCTTTCCTTTCTCACCCATATCACCTTTTATCCCCATGGCTCCGTCTAATCCTTTAGGACCAATATCTCCCTTTGTTCCATTTATACCTGGCTCACCTTTTATGCCTTGAGGACCAATATCTCCTTTTAATCCGTCTATACCCGGCTCACCCTTGTTACCTGTAAGACCTTGTGTACCATTGAAGCCCCTCAGACCTGGCTCTCCTTTGTCACCTTTTGGACCTTGTGCACCTGACAATCCATCTGTTCCAGTATCTCCTTTAGACCCAGTATCTCCTTTTGGACCTTTTATCTTTCCTGGATTTTGTCTCAACTCTTCTGCTATTCCTTCACGTAAGACAGGATCATTTACTAGCACTTTTTTATCTTGATCATTTTTTGCTTCTAGTACTGCTTTTCCTATTTCACCTACTTTTTGAGTGTCAAAGAACTGATGAACAATATTTTCAACTATTGTTTTTGCTGCATTCACATCGCCTTTTAATTTGGCATACTCAAGCAAATACTCAATTAATTTTTCCTTGTCTATTTCTTGCTTCACGATTTCTAGAGCCTTTGGCTGCTTATTTAAATCACTATGAAGCAGAAGATACTTAGCAAGTGCCCAGTCGCTCACCTTATCTTTTATAAGATTGTTAGCTTCTATCTCGCTCATACTGCTTCTATCAACAAGTAGTTTAGCAAGCTTTTCTGCAAATTTTTCATATTTTTGGAAGGCTATAGGATCGGGATTATTTTTCTTTGTGGCATCGCTTGTTATCTTACTCACAGTATCTTTTATAATGTTTTTTGCTTCCTCTAAAGAAAGTTTACTTACTACTCCTTCAGTAAGTTTTGCTACATCAATTTTATTCACAAGTTCCTGCGAATTAAGATTAATTTTACCGGCAATCTGAGTTGCGAGATTTTCACCTTTGATACCATTTGCGTTAAGAACTGCTGCTCCTAACTCAGCTTTTTTACTGGTAACTAATTCAGTTGCAATTTCTATAGCACTTGAGGCATCTCCCTTCTCACCTTTTGAGCCTTGAGAACCAGGTTGACCTTGAGAACCAGATTCTCCCTTGTTGCCTCTTTGACCCAAATGGCCTGGTTTACCTTTTATACCTATCTCTCCTTTCTCACCCATATCACCTTTTATTCCCATAGTTCCATCTACTCCTTTAGGACCAATATCACCTTTTTGTCCTTGTATGCCTGGAGAACCTTGATCACCTTTATTACCTCGTAAACCTGGAGGACCTTGTATACCTTGAGGACCTGGTAATCCAATATCTCCTTTTGATCCAGGTGCACCTGGCTCTCCTTTGTCACCTTTAGAGCCAGTATCTCCTTTAGAACCTTCTGGACCAAGAAAACCTCGGTCACCCTTATTACCTTTGGAACCTTGCTCGCCCTTTAACCCCGGTTCACCGTTACGGCCTGATTCACCCTTTTGGCCTGGAGGACCTTGTACGCCCTTAACTAACGCTTTTAAAGAATCTTCTCGCTTTACACGCTCACCAAAAAAATGTGCTATTCTTTCTGAAAATCCCATGGAATTAAGCTGATCTTTTTCCATTATAGCTACTGCTAAAGGATTTAGATGGGTTCTGTTAGAAGAAAATTCGGTAACAACTTGATTAATACTTGGAGTTATTCCATTAGTGCCTTGATTCCCTTTTTCTCCTTTAGGTCCTATAGGACCTTTATCTCCTTTTGATCCAGGCGCACCTGACGTTCCAGTATCTCCTTTAGAACCTTCTGGACCAAGAAAACCTCGATCACCCTTATTACCTTTGGAACCTTGTTCGCCCTTTAACCCCGGTTCACCGTTACGGCCTGGTTCACCCTTTTGGCCTGGAGGACCTTGTACGCCCTTAACTAACGCTTTTAAAGAATCTTCTCGCTTTACACGCTCACCAAAAAAATGTGCTATTCTTTCTGAAAATCCCATGGAATTAAGCTGATCTTTTTCCATTATAGCTGCTGCTAAAGTATATAGATGGGCTCTGTTAGAGCCTGTTCATAATCTTTTCAGAAGCAAAGCAGCGAAAGCAAGAACGACCATTTGCAGGCTAGTGTTGAGTTTCCGCTCGCAATTTTTCCACAATCGCCTACATTTTTGCAACCAAGCAAAAGATCTCTCAACAACCCATCTTTTCGGCAATACGACAAAGGTGTGTAATTCGTTTCGCTTTATTACTTCAACGGTAGCGCCAATAGTTGCTTTTATTTGTGTTGCAAAATTTTCTCCTGTGTAGCCAGCATCAACTAGTATATTTTTAACTTCAGATAGGTTTTCTTTAGCATTTTTAACCATTCTCACAGCGCTACTACGATCAGTTATTTCTGCCGTTGTTATATAAATTGCGTGGGGTAAACCTTGTGTATCTACCGCAATATGGCGTTTTATTCCTGAAACCTTTTTGCCTGCATCATAGCCTTTTTCTTCAGCAGTATCTGCATTTTTTACGCTTTGTGCATCAATTATGCAGAAGCTGGTTTTTTCTTTCCGACCATTGTTTTGTCGGACCACGCCAACTATTTTTTTTTAATACCAGCTCCAGAACACTTTCTTTATTTGCATCTGCTTTTTCACTCCACTTCTTAAAATAGTCGTAACAATTCCGCCATTTTGGAAACTCTTTTGGTAACATTCTCCACTGGCAGCCACTTTTTAAGACGTATAACACTCCACAAAATACATGATATAAATCAAGTGTTCTTGGCTTTGTCCTCTTCCTGCAAGACTCCAGATCTGCTACAATAATCTCAAACTTTTCTCGACTTATATCACTTGGATATAAACTTCGCATATCCTACTTTATATACTTTATCCTCTCATTCTATCCCTTTTTTGAGATCACGTACAGGCTCTTAGAAGAAAATTCGGTAACAACTTGATTAATACTTGGAGTTATTCCATTAGTGCCTTGATTTCCTTTTTCTCCTTTAGGTCCTTGATCGCCTTTTGATCCATGCGCACCTGACGATCCAGTATCCCCCTTGTCACCTTGAGGACCAGTCAATCCATAGTAGCCCATATCACCTTTTACTCCCCTTACACCTGGCTCACCTTTAGGACCTTGTACACCAGTATGTTCTAATCTTTCAATTCTGCGTTTTAAAAGTTCAATTTCTGTTTCTAAATTTATATGTTCTTGAATATTCACATCAACCTCCAAAAAGTTATCAAAATTTTCTAAGTTGTAATAATAAGGATATGGACCTGGTCTATTGTCGCGCTCATACCCAAAAGAATTAGGGTTAAAATCATGAAAATTTTTGCATGTGCTATTTTCATACGATATGCAACCAACATAATTATTGCCTAACTTTTTTACTGCGAAATAGTTATCTTGCGTTTCCAAGCTCTCAATTTCATAAAAAGGAAATAACTCGAATGTATTGCGTGCAAGACTGAACTGTGGAAAGATATGATTCAATATGCCAACTTTTCTACCAGTTGAATCATATACATTAGCACTCTTATAGTATCTGTATATATATTGCGATTCCTTAAAAAAATAGTCTCCTATTTCTATTTTCAATCTTTTATTAGGTGAATTTTGAAGATCCTGAACAGTAAGGGTGATATTTTTGCTACTAATTATGTCTTTTGGATCTATTAAAACCTTGCTATTTTCTAGCGGTTCATAAGCAGCACTACATCTGTTAGGATTATATGTGTGAAAATAGTTACCATTTGTATAATTCTTAGGTATATGATCAATAGTATCTATGATAGTATTTTTGCCATCATAGTAATAATAATAAGGTTGATCAGAAGTAGTAACTAAAGCAAATTTGTAATCATTTCCTACCTTTTGTAGCTTTAGTTGTAGCCCTTGGAATGAGTCGTCTAGTGTACTTTCCCTGTTATTCAAATCCAGAATTTTAAAACGCTGATTATCATCTCCGGTGATAATGTAAGATGCACTATTCAGGCTAAATGTTGTTTTGTTATTTAATCTTATTTGTGCAGGTACCCTACGACCAGTTCTATTATTACAATCTTTTTGTAGAATACCTTCCTTTTCTAGTTTAAAACGCATCTCCACCTCCCTTTGCGATTAGATATAATTAATTTATGGGTATTAATTATTGGTTAATAATGATGATAAGTAAATATAATTATATTTTACACTAATTTAATTATAAATTAACTTATGACAGAAAGTTGTTTCTTTTATAACTGAGCATAAAAATGCTTTATATTATCGAATTTCTTACCACTCCAGCTCTTTCACCTTATAGATGATGTCGTTCCTGTGCTTAATACTGAAATCTAGTTCTTCCATAATCTCGTTGGAAACGTCTTCAGTATAGGGATAAACTTTTATTAATTTACAGAAAGAACCCTACCCCCAGGATAAAGAAGCTAGTTAAATTTGTCAAGCAATTTTTTCATGACCAGCTAGATAAATAGCTACTTCTTCAATTTGATTGAGGTGAAAAATTGATTGCCGTTGCGATAAATAAGCAGCATTACTGAATCTTTGCCGTCTTTTTTTACTGCTGAATCAATTTGTTTTTGAAAATCATTAGTATTTTCAATATCGATTCCATCTAGTTGGATAATTATATCACCTTTCTTAATAACACGTAGTGTAGAATTACTACTACTATCTACACTAATAACTACTACACCCTTTGTGGGTGCATTATTTTTTAGTTCTTTTGGCAAATTTGAAACGGTTAAACCACTTATATAACTAGATGTTGATTTATTTTCTTCTTGATTATTACCTGAATCATCATTTGTAGATTCCTCGATTGCAACCTTGATATTGACTTCTTTACCTTTTCTAAGTAATTTAACCTGTACTTTCTTTCCGGGCTCAGTTCGTGAAACCATATGAGGTAATTGCGTCATTCTATCAATTTTTTTGCCGTCAAACTCTAATAGTATATCACCTACTTTGATTCCTCCTTTCTCTGCAGGACTGCCCTTTACTACGCTTGCAACTAATGCACCTTTGATATCTTTTAAACCCAAGGATTCAGCAAATTCTTTTGTTATAGGCTGAACTTGCACGCCAAGCCAACCATGTTTTATTTTTTTACCACTTTTTAATGTGTCAATAATTGAAATAGCTAGATTAGATGGTATAGCAAAGCCTATACCCACGTTACCGCCAGACTCAGATGGGGAATAAATAGCAGTATTAATACCTATAACTTTTCCATTTAGATGAAATAGTGGTCCCCCTGAGTTACCTCTATTAATTGCAGCATCAGTTTGAATAAATTCATTCATAGTACCAATACTAATGTCTCTAGATCTTGCAGATACAATTCCTGTACTTACAGAGCCACCTAAACCAAAAGGGTTGCCTATTGCAATAACTGTATCACCAACTCTTGCTTTATCAGAATTACCAAATTCAACAAAAGGAAGATCTTTATCAGAATTAATCTTAAGCACAGCAAGATCAGTTTTTGCATCATAGCCTAAAACTTCTGCTTTGAAATAAGTATTATCGTTCATAGTAACTGTAATATCTTGGGCATTTTTAATAACGTGATAGTTGGTTACTATGGTTCCACTTTTATCTATAATAAATCCAGACCCAAGTAACGTCACTTCTCTATTAATGCTAGGAGCTCTATCAAAAAATTGATCAAAATGCTCGAAAAATTCTCTAAAGTCATCAAAGAAATTATTTCTTGGCGTAAAGGGAATTTTAGTTCTACTGTTATTTTCTTGCTTAACTATTTGCTCACTTGAAATATTTACAACTGCGGGAATAAGTTCTTCCACTATATCAGCAAGCCCTTTATTACAACTGCATACAGGATCTGCAACTGTTTTTGCAAACAGATTAGCATATGAAGAAAATGAAATTAAAAAATATGCAAATATAGATAAAATAAATGCTTTACTTTTCATAAACTATTTCCATCCCTTGTTCAAAATATCTAAGAAATTATTATTTGGTGAAAGCACAAATTTAGTATTACCCTCAGCAAATGATTTACTGTAAGCTTTCATAGAGCGATAAAAGTTAAAAAACTCTTCATCAACCTTGAATGCCTCATTATAGATTCTAGTTGCTTCAGCATAACCACGGCCTCTTATTTCATGTGATTCTTTTACTGCACTAGAGACAATTCCCCTTTTTAATTTATCAGCTTTTGATCTAATTTCTTGTCCAGCTTGTTCTCCTTCTGCTCTAATTTCTTTTGCTTCCTTTTCCCTTTCAGTTTGCATGCGGCGGAATATTGCAGAACTATTTTCTTCTGGTAGATCTGCTCTCTTAATTCTTACATCTATTATTTCTATGCCAAATTTTCCAGCTTCAGAATAAACTCCACGTTGAATTAATTGCATAACTTCTGATCTCTTTTCATTCAACAAACTAATTAATGAAAATCTTCCTATATTCTCTCTTATGTGAGCTTCTATGACAGGATATAATCTTCTAACTAGCCCTGATTCATTTTTCACAGTTTGGTAAAAAGTGATAGGATCTATTATTTTATATTTTGCATAAGCATCTACTATAATACGCTTTTGATCTGCAGTTATCACTTCCCTTGGAGTTTTATCAGGACTTAGATCTAAAATTCTCTTATCAAGAAATTCTACGTTATTTATAAATGGTAGCTTAAAATATAAACCACTGTCTTTAACATCTCTGACGACTTTACCTAATTGTATAACTATCGCTTGTTTTGTTTCTTGAACAACAAAGATTGAATTAGATAATGCAATCAATAATGCAACAAATACAAAAGCAAAAACAATTTTAATATTACTACTCATGACTATTTTCCTAGATTTGTAAGAGGTAAATAAGAGAACATACCTTTTAGATCGTCTGTTATAACAAATTTATCTACCTTGCTAAAAATATTTTCCATAGTTTCAAGATAAATACGATTCTTAACAAGAGAAGGATTTTGTCTATATTCTTCATGAAGAGATAAAAAGCGATTTGCATTACCTTTTGCTTCATTTATTATTTCATTCTCGTATGCTTCTGCATCTAATTTTATCTTTATTGCTTCACCTTTTGCACGAGGTATAATATCATTACTGTAAGCGTATGCTTCGTTTATGGTACGCTCCTTATCTGCGCGAGCACTTTGTACATCCCTAAATGAGCTAATCACCTTTTCTGGTGGATCAATTTTTTTCATTTGAACGGATAAAATCTCTATACCCATTTGATATCCATCAAGAATCTGTTGCAATAAAATTCTAGTATCTCTGGAAATTTCAGCCCTGCCTTGACCTTCGAGTGCAAAAGAGATCGTATTCTTACCTATTATTTCTCTCATAGCACTTTCAGCAGCATTTTTAACGCTAAAACCAGGTTTATAATCCCGCACTTTGAATAAATAATCTTTAGCATCCCTGACTCTCCATTGGACCTCAAAGTTAACGTTGACTATGTTCTCATCTCCGGTGAGCATCACTCCTTCACCACGATCTGTATCTCGCCCATAAGAGCTGCTTATGCCAATTTCTTCACGATTTACTTCTTTAACATTCACTTTAAAAACCTTACCAACAGGATAGGGAAAGTGATAGCGCAAACCAGATGTTTCTGTATTGGAATATTTGCCAAAAGTAAGTTCTATACCTTCCTCACTAGGATGGACAATATAGAAACCAGTACAAAAATAAAACAACAAAACAATGAAAATGATGAAATAAGGTTTTTTCCCTCTATTTCTGGTTAAGCCATTAAAAAAGCATCTTATATCAGACACAGCTTTACTTAAAATATCTTCATTACCTGGACCTGACGGTTTCTTTCCAAGATTCCAAGGATTACGCTCATCCATAAAAATTATTAATTGTATAACTAATACGCTGATATTACTTAATCTTATCAAAAAATGCAAAACTATTTTGTTTACAAATTAATGATCAGAGTGAAGGATGTGATCATACACTTCCTTTTTTTCTATATGTTATGGTCAATTCTACAGAATTTCTAGCTTTTTTTGAATTCTTTATTGTCGTTTTTGATAAGTATCTTTAGTTGTATATTAATTATTAACATAAAAGACAATGCCTGGGATTTAGGAAACTTAATTTTAATCAAGTAGCTGCATAATAAATCATTGTCAAGTGATGGAATGACATTATCTACTATGCAAATTACCTGCAAATTGCAATGTTCAAACAATTGTGTATCTGAGTTTTGAGATGACGAAACTAGAGTTGTATAATCTATACATATTTGTGATAACTTCTCACCTTCGCTCAAATAACTTTTCAATATCGCTTAATTTCATTTCTATATAGGTTGGCCTTCCGTGATTACATTGTCCAGAATAAGGTGTCTTTTCCATTTGCCTCAATAATTCATTCATCTCCTCCAATTTCATCTTTCTGCCTGCTCTTATTGATCCATAACAAGCAATTGTGGCTAGTATTTTATTCACCTTATCCTCTATAGGTAATGTATCTTCTATTTCTGTTAGTCTATCCACTATATCAATGAGCATTCTCTTTGTGTCTATTGCTCCTAAGATTGCAGGAACTTCTTTTACTATGATCTTATTTTCTGATTTAATTTCAATCTCAAAACCCATCTCAAAAAGTTTATCTTTATAAGTTTTAATCATTTCCATTCCAGCTTGATTTTTGATTTCAACCATTTCAGGCAAAAGAAGTTTTTGTCTTTTTATACTTGATTTCTCCTTTAAGCACTCGTATACTAGTCTTTCATGGGCTGCATGCTGATCTACTATAATTAGTTTGTCTCTTACCTCAGCAATAATATAAGTATTGTAGATTTGACAGTGTGCAAACCCAAGTGGATAATCCCTTATTAGATCGGTTTGTTTCCTTTCCAAAATTGTAGTTTCTGCTCGTGGAGGAGATTTTTGCATACCAGTATAATCAAACGATTTTGAATGTTCTGATAAGCTTTTTGTCTCTATATTTGGAGAAGTAAATTCTCTCATTAATTGGTTTTCAAAAGGATCTGACCTTCTTCCATAAAATTCATTTTTAAGACTAGACCTACTAAAAGGATCTGATGATAGATGATTCGTTGTTGTTCTAGTCTGGGCCAATACAGTTTCTGCAAGATCTATTCTCTTTGATAGCACTTTTATTAGCCCTCTTCTCACTATTTCATATATTAGCCTCTTGTTCTGAAACCTTACCTCTGATTTATTTGGATGCACATTTACATCAACTTGATCATACGGTATCTCTAAGTGCAGCGCTGCAAAAGGATATCTATTGCTTGGAATAAGGTCGTGATACGCATAACGAATTGCACCAATAAGTAGATTATCTTTAATTGGTCTACCATTAACAAATATATAGATCTGAGTTGAATTGCTACGATTGACAGTAGGTTTACAGATGTATCCTGTAAGTCTAATGCCATCTTCTTCTTCACTAATTTGCAAAGAGTTTTCATGAAATTCTTCTTCTACTTCGCATAGCCTGCTAAATAATGAGGTCTGCTTAGTATACTTAAGAAGCTTCTTATTATCGGAGATAAGAGTAAACTCAATTCCATAATTGATCATTGCTAAGTTGTTTACAATATCAACAATGCTTTGTGTTTCTGCCCTTTCGGTTTTGAGAAATTTTAGTCTATTTGGTGTGGCAAAAAATAAATCTCGTACTTCAATATATGTTCCTGTCGATAAAGGATAAGGAACAAGCTCTTCTATTTTTTCTCCCCCCTCATATCTTATAGACCATGCTTGATCTGCTTTGCTTGCCTTAGATGATAATTTTATTCTGCTTACTGCTGCAATTGAAGACAAAGCTTCTCCTCTAAAGCCAAGATGCTTAATCTCTATCAATTCACTATCACTCAATTTTGAAGTAGCATGGCGCATAAACGCAAGTTCTAAATCATCCTTTTTTACTCCGCTACCATTATCGATCACAGTAATGAGGTTACGCCCACCACTTTCTATTCTAATTTCTATCTCTGAGCTTTTTGCATCTATTGCATTTTCCACTAATTCCTTTACCACACTTGCAGGCCTTTCTATTACCTCTCCTGCTGCTATACGATTTATGGTTTTTGTATCTAAAAGAACTATTGCCATTATAATGTTGGTTTTTCTTTTACTGCTTTAGTTTGCTCCTCTCTCCATTTTTTTAATCTATCTGCAATTTCACTATTAGAAATCGATAATATAGATGCAGCAGTAATAGCGGCATTGCATGCTCCACTCTCTCCTATAGACATTGTTGCAACTGGAACACCTTTTGGCATCTGCACTATAGATAATAGACTATCTAGCCCATTTAATTGCTTGCTATGAACAGGAATACCGATAACAGGTAAATAAGTAAGCGATGCAGTCATACCGGGTAAATGAGCCGCTCCTCCTGCACCAGCTATAATAACCTTAAAGCCTTTTTCTTGAGCAGACTTAGTAAAATTAAAGAGTCTCTCTGGTGTTCTATGTGCGGATATTATAAATACATCATGTGAAATTTCCAATTCTTTTAATAGGTTAATAGCATGCACCATAGTGCCATAATCCGACTCGCTTCCCATAATTACAGCAACATCCTTTTTCATTTTTTCTGTATTAGACATGATTTTATTTACTAACCAAATAGTATTTCAGAAGCAACAAATATTTGAATTAAATTACGAATATGATATAGCATTCTCATTAAATAGAAACTTTAAAAATTAAAATGAATCCCTATATTAAAATATAGAGGTATAAATTTCGGATATAAGGGTCTATTCATAATCTTTTTAGAAGCAAAGCGGTGGAAGCAAGAAGACGATTTGTAAGCTAGTATTGAATTTGCTTATCACAATTGTCTACACTTTTCTATAAGAGTATTAGAGACTTACCTTTTGACAATACGGCAAAGATCTCTACAGTTACATCCTCTATATTTGTTTCTTTGCAACTACTTTTTTATATATGTTTCAAAACACTTTCTTTACTTCTGCTATGTTTTTTACTTCATTTATTAAAATAATCTTGCCATTTTGAAAACATTGTTGATTCACTGAAGCCACTTTTTAGGACCTGTAGCACTATGTAAAATACATCCTAAATCTTCTTGATTTTGTTTCTTTCTACAGAACTCTACTCAGTTTTTCTCCTACTCATCTTGCTCTGTTTTCATAATTTACATACTCTATCTCCTGCTTTATTCCTTTCTTGAGATCATGTACAGTCTCTAAAACGAGTTTGTAAAATGATTATTTCTGTGTTTTAAACTTTGCAATTTCAACTTATTCTCTTTAATAGTAAGTTTTTTACAAAATAATAGTTTGAAATTACTAGTATGTTGATAAAAATTATAGTCAATTTAAAATTTTGAGTATCAGATAGTTATTGACAAATTATATAGTATTAATATATTGGTATATTAAATATTATGATATAATATTTAATAAAGCTAGTTGGTATGTGAGAGTAAAAATTATGGAAACAATATCATTAAACAATCTGGATAGTGAAGCAATAAAAAAAAATTTGCTTGGCATAATAAGTAAAATTATAGGAAAAAATACTTGGACTCAAGCTTGTGCGGCTGAGAAACTTGGTATTGATCAACCAAAGGTGTCACAAATTAAAAGTGGTAAGACAAGTGGTTTTTCTTTAGAGAGACTGTTGGGTTTTTTGAAAAAGCTTGATCATGAGATAACAATTACAATAACAGAAAATCAATCAGTAAAAGCTAAAGAAGAAAAAGTAGAATGTAGAATTGGATCTCAATAGATCCGAAGTTGACATCTTGTTTTTTGTGATATAGTATAAAGCTTATCAAGGTAGTATTTTATGGTTGAGTCTATTGTAGAAAAGTGTGTAGAACGGGTACACAATCGTTTTAAATTGGTTCTGCTAGCAAGTCAAAGAACACATGATTTGAGTACAGGAGCAAGCGATCCCGTTGAAATGGTTAAGTTTAAAGATCATAAGGATACGATAGTTTCTTTATATGAAATAGCAGAAAAGAAGGTGAATACTCATGAGTTGTTTAACCTTTTGGTGAAAAGGTGCAAGGAGCACATGAAAGGAAACACAGATAATGCTTATAGTAGTAGTCCAAGTAAGCTAGCAAATTTGTTAAATTTTTCTGATCATCAACTTAACGCGAGTCTGGATATAAGTCAAGAAAGTCAAGATGATGAAATAGATGATCAAGATAGTGATGAAGAAGTACCGATTTAGAAATCTGCAGAGGTTATAATAGCTTATAAATGATTAGTATTGCTATCTATGCGCTTTTATTCTGTATGAGTGTAATGTTATGTTGTATAGTGTTTAGGTCAAGTGATGTATACAATAAGGTTTTAGCATTCAATAATTTATCAACACAGGTAGTTTTACTCATAGCAGCAATATCAATTATTCTGAATGATTTTTTTTTAATTGATATAGCATTGCTATATGCTAGCATCAGCTTTATATCAACTATAGCACTAATGAGATTAATGTTGTTTTGATAATTTATGGTAGCATCCATTCTCATATCTTTAGGTATTTGTTTAATAGTCATTTCAAGCATAGGAGTAGTAGTATTTCCTGATTTCTATACTAGACTACATGCTGCAGGTATTGCAGATTCTAGTGGTGCAATGTTGTTGTTGATTGGTTTTGCTTGGCAAAATGAATTTTCAATCAATACTATTAAAATTATATTATTGATTTTTATAATATGGATAGCCAATTCAACTAACAGTTATATTTTAGCGCGTACTTATTATAAAAGTAAAGACTATTAAAGAAGGTTAAGATGCTAGAAATACTGAATCTAATATTACTTTTGCTGTTACTCACGGTTACAGTTTTTATAGTTCTTTCGAAACATTTGGTTGTAAGTGCTGTTCTAATGTGTGTATTTAGTGCACTTATTGCACTTATGTACTTGATTATGAATGCGCCAGATGTTGCAATTACTGAAGCTTCTGTTGGTGCAGGATTGAGCACAGTCTTTACGTTTGCAGCACTCTCTTTGGTAAAGAATTACAAAGCAAATTTATCTCATAGCCCCACAACACTTTTTTTTATGTTATTTTTGACTGCATGTTTATCATACTTTATGATTCAATTACCAGATTTTGGCAGTCATAATGCTCCAATTCACTTGCACGTTGCTCCTTATTATGTCGAAAATACTGAAAAAGCTATTGGTATTCCTAATATAGTGACAGCTGTTTTAGCAAGCTTTCGTGGCTATGACACATTTGGAGAAACTATAGTAGTTTTTACTGCTGCACTTTGTATAATGTTAATATTAGAAGAGAAAGAAAGTGATTAAAGATCCGGTATTAAGTGCAGTAACATTTTTGATGATACCTTTTATCATTTTGTTTGGTTTATACATACAGTTTCATGGTGACTATACTCCAGGTGGAGGTTTTCAGGCGGGAATAATTATTGCTTCTGGGATAATATTATATTCTATGTTATTTGATATACCTACAACTTTAAAAGCAATACCTTACTCTATTATCAAATTTACTAACGTACTAGGTATTTTAACCTATGGAGGAGCTGGTATTATAACAGTTTTATTTGGCCAAAATTTTTTATCCTATAGTATATTGTCAGCTGATAGTAGAACAGGTCAAAAATTGGGTATTTTCTTAGTGGAGCTGGGTGTATTGCTTACCGTCTCTTCTTCCATGTTAATCATATATATAAATTTTGCTCGCAAGAAAAAACAATGACTCTATATAATTATGTAGGCATTACTATATTAATGGTGCTAGGTTTCTATATCATTGTAAATGATAAAAACTTAATCAAAAAAATGATGGGATTAAGTGTCTTACAAGCATCTGTTTTGTTGTTTTACATATCTTTAGGGTATGTAAAAAGTTCTTTACCTCCTATATTGACTTCAAATTTTCACTTATATACCAATCCTATACCTCACGTCTTAATGCTTACTGCTATAGTGGTTGGAATTGCAACATTTTCAGTTGGATTGTCCATAGTAGTAAGAATGGAGAGATTAGTTGATTAAGAAGAGTGTGAATAAATTGACAGTATCTTAAACTATATGAAGTAGCAAGTAACTATAAATTAAGAATAAAACTATAAGCTTGCTAATTGTAAGTTTATTTGATAAATAAGAAATAAAATTATAAACTGTAAAGGTAATGATGTCAACTATTAATGGTACGGAAGATAGGAAAAAGATCATCAAAGATCTTGTAACTAAAAGTATAAGAAAGGGCGGTTTTATCACTTTTGATGATATAAATGATAAGTTGTCAGATGAAAGTTTTCCACCTGATTTTATAGATGATACTATAGCTTTATTGCAAGACTCTGGAATTAACATACTCGAAAGTAGTGAAGATGAGGAAGAAGCTCCTTCTAATGATGATGGTAATAAGCTTGATGATGATGAGACATCGTTGAATACTACTACAACTTTAGTGCAAAATGATGATCCAGTAAGGATTTATTTACAAGATATGAGCTCTGTAAAGCTTTTGTCGCGAGCAGATGAAATTAAGATAGCAAAAAAAATTGAATCTGAAAAGCATAACATGTTACGTGCAATAATTGAAACATCAGTGGCATTCAACATGATCAAAATATGGCGTGATGATTTAAGTGGTGGAACTTTTTTACTGAGAGAAATTATAAATCTGGATGCAATTTATAACTCTGATTTCAATATGGTAGACAAAGAAGAAAGTGAAGCTGAAGATGTTAGAGATTGTGTTAATGATGAGGAAAAAATTAATGATGAAAAGGGAAATGAGAGTGAAGACATAAGTTCAGCTAACTTAAATATTTCTGTTCTTGAAATGGAAAGTGATTTATTGCCAAAGGTTATCACGGCATTGGATGAGATCATTGCTTTAACAAATGAAGCATTGGTATTGAAAAAAAATTCTAAAGATTTCTCTAATGAGCTAGAAAATTTATATAATCAAATATGGTCTGTAGCATTACAAATTCAGTTTAGTGATGCTGCTATTACCAGAATTACACAAAAACTTTACGAAATAAATAGACTAATCACGTTTGAAGAAGCTAATCTTATTACTGAAGCTAGAAAGTACGATATTGATAGAGAAAGTTTTTATAATGTTTATGATGATGTGCTTTTAGAGCACGAGTTTAGTGAAATAAGTTTTCTCAAGATTAATGAAAATCAATCTCTTTTTACAGGTGAATTAAAAAATAAATTCTTAGGGTTTATAAACGATAGCTATGAGTATATAGCTAGTGCCTTAAGCAATATTAAGAGTTATGTACAAGGAGATAAAGTTCAGGAGTTTAAGAAGCTAATCAAGAGAATACAGAAACATGAACAAGAAGTCTCTCAAGCAAAGCAAGAAATGATTAAGGCTAATTTAAGGCTGGTGGTTTCGATTGCTAAAAAGTATTCAAAAAGAGGCCTTGATCTGCTTGATTTGATACAGGAAGGTAATATTGGTCTTATGAAGGCTGTGGATAAGTTTGATTACAAACGTGGGTATAAATTTTCGACTTATGGTACTTGGTGGGTAAAACAATCAATCACTAGGGCAATACCTGAACAGTCTAAAGTAGTTAGAATACCAGTACATATGGTGGAAATTATCAGTAAAATCAACAAAGCATTAAGAAAGATGACTCATGGAATGGGTAGAGAGCCTACATTAGAGGAATTGAGTATAGAATTGGCGATGCCGCTAGAAAGAATACGCAAAGTTATGAAGATAGCAAGAGATCCGGTAAGTCTTGAAGCTCCAACAGGAAAGGATGATAGTAGTACCTTCGGTGATTGTATAGAAGATAAGCGAGTTTCTAAACCAGAGGATGCTGCAATACTTGCCGACTTGCGTGGCATTACGACCAATGTTCTTGCAACTTTAACACCAAAAGAAGAAAGAATTCTAAGGATGCGCTTTGGCCTTGGTAAAGATGGAAAGGAGCATACCTTAGAAGAAGTAGGAAAAATTTTTAATGTTACACGTGAAAGAATTAGGCAAATAGAGGCAAAAGCACTACGTAAGTTGAAACATCCAAGCCGTGCTAAAAAACTTAGAGGTTTCTTTTAAGGCAGAAGGGCTGCTCAAAAAATAGGTAAAATTCAGCCAAAGTTCTATAATTTTACCCTATTTTTCTTTTTTATAGGCTTCATAGAGCAGTATGATTAGATATTGAATGTTATGGCAAATAAAAATAATAACTCTAATTCAAAGTGTAAAAATTTTTGTGTTCTGGGTGATAGTTTATCTGATAATGGTGTAATTATTGAAATTCTAATAACTTATCCTTTGTAAGAAACGTGAAACTTAATGCCCCTTTTTATTAAGGAGGATTTTTAGCAATGGCCTTACTGTTATTGAATATGTAGCAAAGTATTTAGGTTTAGAAGAATTTAAGTCATCATGGAGATGCTCATTTTTTGATCGATACTATGAACAGCAAAATCATAACTATGCGATTTTATATGCAACAGCATCTGAAATTCTTAACCCTATTTTTTCTTATTTCCTCAATAAATTTCGTTTAGTTATACCAAAATCCATTACTGACCGAACAAATAAGAAACATTACAAACTCGTTTAATAGTAGTACTGGAAATATTGACAATAAAATTACACAAAACATCTTCAAGTAAACCTATGGTATCGTAGATACTATTGCGTAAAGTATTGTATTTGATATATTGCCACAACCTTTCAACAGGATTCAGTTCCGGTGAATAAGGAGGCAAGTATATGATGGTAATGTTTTCCTGAATTTTCAAACTTTTTGATCTATGCCAACTTGCACAATCCATTACAAGAAAGGCTTCTTTCGTGCCTAAATCTTTCGACATCTGCTCCAGAAATATATTCATACAATCAGTGTTTACATATGGAGCAAGTAGGCTAATTTTCTTACCACTTCTTGGATTTACCGCACTGTAGATATAGAAATTTTGTCTACCAATTTTCATTTTAACCTGTGTTCTGACCCCTTTTTTAAACCATCCGTGTCCGATTTTTGAATGAGTTCCAAATCGTGATTCATCAAAAAAATACCTCCTTTTCAGGGTGGGAATTGACTATTTTATTGAAGTATTTTTTAAACTCTTCTTGCTTGTTTTTATCTTGTTTATGGTGAATTGGCCTCGGTGTTATGTAAGAAAACTTCATCCTTTGTATCTCACGGTGCACTGTTGATTTGCTAATGTTTAGGCCAAATTCCTCTGAGATTTTTATTTGCACTTCCTTAATAGTAATATTTGGATTTCTTTCTACCCATATTTCAATTTGCTCACGTTGATTTTTGTTTAATTTGCTTTTTCTTCGCCGCTGAGACGGGGAAAATAATCTTTCTACTCTACCAAATTTTAGATGCTTTATCCATTCAGTCAAAGCAGTCCTTGAAATTTTACATATTCTTGCCACAGCGCTTATACTACTTTCTTTTCCTGCTATCACCGCTTGTAACTTTTTTGAAACATATGCGTTATTTCTGACCTTTTTTAACATTTCTTTCGCCAAATTTACAACTTTTTCGTCTAATAGTTTTGACCTTAATGCCATTTATACCTCTCTATTTTATCTACTTTAGTATCACTTCTTTCCCATTATTGTCTATCTGTTCTTTATATAGTGGGAATTGGTATTAGAGGTTGTCCGGAAACAAGTAAAAGGCTATAATATCTGAAATTTTAGTACGGGGTAAAGATGAGAAAAAAGTATCCAACAGATCTAAGCGAAAGGGAATGGGCAAGAATAGAAAAACACTTCAGAGTATCATACAAGAAAGGAGGAAGGCTGCCAAAGTATAGCAAAAAAGAAATATTAGAAGCAATTTTCTATGTATTGCGTACAGGGTGTCAATGGCGGTATTTACCAAATGATTTTCCGCTATGGAAGACTGTGTATGAGCAGTTCAGGCAATGGAAGAAGCAGGGAATTTTTGAGAAAATGAATTATGAAATTACAAAATATAGTAGAAGAAAAATAGGAAGGAATGAGCAGCCGAGTGCCTGTATAGTAGATAGTCAATCTGTAAAGACTACAGAAAAGGGGGGATCAAAGGCTATGATGGAAGTAAAAAAGTAAAGGGTAGAAAAAGGCATATAATTACAGACACTCAGGGTTTTATACTAGGTTGTTACGTAGGCGCTGCTAACGAAAATGATAGAGATGGTATTAAAATAGCATTAAACAATATGAGAACAAAATATACTAAAGTTAAAAAAATGTGGGCTGACATGGGATACCAAGGAAGAAATTTAAAGAATCACATAAAGGAAGAATATGACATAGATATTGAAATTGTTAAAAGGCCTCCATGTAGATTTTGGGTGCACAAAGATACGCCACCTGAGCTACTACCAACAAGAGAACAAGGGTTTAAAGTACAGCCAAGAAGATGGGTTGTAGAAAGGACTTTTGCTTGGGTTAATAGGAATAGAAGGCTATCGAAGGAGTATGATTTACTCACAACATCCACTGAGAATTTCATATACCTAGCTATGAGTAGGGTTATGTTAAAGAGGGAATATGCTTGAATTTACTAGTTTCCGGACAACCTCTTAATCAGCTAAACGCAGTAATTAAACATCATCCAGACGTAGGTAAAGGAGATTTTATTTTTCATTATAATCGAGGAAATAATATTATGGGTGCCACTGCTTATAACAATGTTAAAGCAGAAAAAGTATTGAAATAAAGCGGTTAGTGAAATATGTAATGCATTTGGTTCTAAATGAATATGGTGTAAAGCATGTGATTGTTGCAAATGTGACTGAGGGTGGTTTGATACTAGCTTTAATAAAGACGAAAAGCAAGAGAGCTGGCTGCAAAGCTTACACAGAGTTTTAATACAAAATTAGCTAATGATTTAGATTATATGAAGAAAGGTGCAGATCTTGAAATAAAAGCATTCGATCTTAACTCTAAAGTGAAAAGTATGCTTGGTAAATATAAGAGCAAAGGGTTAAATGATCGAGATGCATACCTATCAAACATCGTAGACCAGTTTAGGGTAGGGTGATTTGGAAAAAGTATAAAGATACTCTTGTTGATATTTAAAGGAAGGCTTGATACTTACTATAATTCTGGATGCAGCACAGAAATACTAAAGGATTATTTCTTTTTTGATTATTTTTATCCAACTGCAGAACCTTGTTGTGAAGTTGGTAATGAAATGTATGAGTTGATAAAAATTAGATTTCTTTTAAACATCTTTACGGTTTGTAGTAACTATCTGCGTAGCTGAATGGTAAAGGGAGGGGGGTAAACAAAATAATCTAAAATATAGAGAAAATACAACGGTGCTTGATACATAGCTATTGCGATTTTATCCTCTTTTTGTCATTTTAGTGCTAGAATGACATTCTGCTAGTGAAGTTTATTCTTTGATATATTAACTATAAATATAGAGAAGTCTTACTAAATAAAAAGGTAAAAGGAACTTCTGAGTAG
This sequence comes from Wolbachia endosymbiont (group B) of Hofmannophila pseudospretella, assembly GCF_964028515.1. Taxonomy (NCBI): domain Bacteria; kingdom Pseudomonadati; phylum Pseudomonadota; class Alphaproteobacteria; order Rickettsiales; family Anaplasmataceae; genus Wolbachia; species Wolbachia endosymbiont (group B) of Hofmannophila pseudospretella. The sequence goes on from NZ_OZ034788.1 coordinate 1,057,502, forward strand.
TGAAATTTTGACTCTATATTACTGTAAGTGGTGCTGTAATAATGTTCTAACAAGCGCAACTTGGCTGAGTATAGAAAAAATTTAAAAAATCGCTATAATTTTACGTAATCTACCAATAAACACCTAAGTTTTTACTGGATTTTGTGATTGATCCTACAGTCAAAAACAAATTTTGAGTCATAAATAGTTTTAGTGCCATAATAAAATAGGGAGGTTTGTCAAGTAAAGTTCTTTATTTCATCAGATGCGCTGCCAAATTGTTATGCAAGCAAGTTTTTTAGTTTTCGTATATCCGAAGTAATTCTTGTGCATTGGCCTTGATTAGGGTCGGACATTCTCTATCATTTAATAATGAATGCAATATTTCAATTGCACCTTTAATGTCGTTACTGTGTATCTTTACTATAGCGATAGCTTCTTGGCTTGAATAAGGGTACACTGCATTTGATTCTAAATTACTAATTTTATCTTTATTTGTTTTTTCACCGCTGGAGTGAAGTAAGCTCATTAATTCTAAGTATTGTGCTAACTCACGCAAAACATCAGGAGCATCTTTATCGTCTGCCAAATCATTATAAATAATAGATGCTGTGTCTGTTGGCATTGAATCTGAGATATGATTGAATGCACGTTCAAAATTTGCTAAATACTCCCAATTTGAATCTATTTCTTCTAGCAGCGACTTATTATCTTTTTTTAAGAATAATACTTCGTAAAACTTGTCACCTGCAGTTATAGATTGTTTTGTGTTATCAATGTTGCGCAATAAGTATAATGTGATGCCAACTAACATTGGCACGAGTGCAAGCAGAAAGATGTATTTTTTCATGGTAATATTCCAAATAGTTATATATTTATACATTAATGCTTTTGATTTGCAAAAACATATTGACATAGTGATTATATCACATAATAATACTCTTAAAGTTGTTTGAATAGTTGGAGATTAAAATATTTCTAAAGTAGAAATAAAGACAGCAGTATTAAGCTAAATTATTTTTTGTCGGATTTATCCGATGTACCCTCAACCTTTTATAGGTTGAAGTCTAAATTTGAGAGTTTGATCCTGGCTCAGAATGAACGCTGGCGGCAGGCCTAACACATGCAAGTCGAACGGAGTTATATTGTAGCTTGCTATGGTATAACTTAGTGGCAGACGGGTGAGTAATGTATAGGAATCTACCTAGTAGTACGGAATAATTGTTGGAAACGACAACTAATACCGTATACGCCCTACGGGGGAAAAATTTATTGCTATTAGATGAGCCTATATTAGATTAGCTAGTTGGTGGAGTAATAGCCTACCAAGGCAATGATCTATAGCTGATCTGAGAGGATGATCAGCCACACTGGAACTGAGATACGGTCCAGACTCCTACGGGAGGCAGCAGTGGGGAATATTGGACAATGGGCGAAAGCCTGATCCAGCCATGCCGCATGAGTGAAGAAGGCCTTTGGGTTGTAAAGCTCTTTTAGTGAGGAAGATAATGACGGTACTCACAGAAGAAGTCCTGGCTAACTCCGTGCCAGCAGCCGCGGTAATACGGAGAGGGCTAGCGTTATTCGGAATTATTGGGCGTAAAGGGCGCGTAGGCTGGTTAATAAGTTAAAAGTGAAATCCCGAGGCTTAACCTTGGAATTGCTTTTAAAACTATTAATCTAGAGATTGAAAGAGGATAGAGGAATTCCTGATGTAGAGGTAAAATTCGTAAATATTAGGAGGAACACCAGTGGCGAAGGCGTCTATCTGGTTCAAATCTGACGCTGAAGCGCGAAGGCGTGGGGAGCAAACAGGATTAGATACCCTGGTAGTCCACGCTGTAAACGATGAATGTTAAATATGGGAAGTTTACTTTCTGTATTACAGCTAACGCGTTAAACATTCCGCCTGGGGACTACGGTCGCAAGATTAAAACTCAAAGGAATTGACGGGGACCCGCACAAGCGGTGGAGCATGTGGTTTAATTCGATGCAACGCGAAAAACCTTACCACTTCTTGACATGGAAATCATACCTATTCGAAGGGATAGGGTCGGTTCGGCCGGATTTTACACAAGTGTTGCATGGCTGTCGTCAGCTCGTGTCGTGAGATGTTGGGTTAAGTCCCGCAACGAGCGCAACCCTCATCCTTAGTTGCCACCAGGTAATGCTGAGTACTTTAAGGAAACTGCCAGTGATAAGCTGGAGGAAGGTGGGGATGATGTCAAGTCATCATGGCCTTTATGGAGTGGGCTACACACGTGCTACAATGGTGTCTACAATGGGTTGCAAGGTGCGCAAGCCTAAGCTAATCCCTAAAAGACATCTCAGTTCGGATTGTACTCTGCAACTCGAGTACATGAAGTTGGAATCGCTAGTAATCGTGGATCAGCATGCCACGGTGAATACGTTCTCGGGTCTTGTACACACTGCCCGTCACGCCATGGGAATTGGTTTCACTCGAAGCTAATGGCCTAACCGCAAGGAAGGAGTTATTTAAAGTGGGATCAGTGACTGGGGTGAAGTCGTAACAAGGTAGCAGTAGGGGAATCTGCAGCTGGATTACCTCCTTAGGCTTTGTACGTAATTCACCATTTCAAATAATAGTGTTATTATGTACTATACTGCTGTCTTTACTTCTACTTTATTTTTTAATTTCTCAATAACGAAATTTTATGAGTAATAGGCCTCTTTCCCCATATTTACAAATATATAAAGTACAAGTTACTAGTTTTTTTTCTATTATGCATAGATTGACTGGTATCTTGCTATTTCTTTTATTAATCATACTTTCTTGGTATTTTATATTATATGTTTACTCCCCTAAGTTAATTATAGTAAGGTGTTTAAATGCATTATTGTTCACTCCTGTTGCTAAATTAGCTTATATCTTATGCTTTGTAAGCTTTATGTATCATTTTCTTAATGGTATTCGTCATTTATTGTGGGATGCTGGGCTTAATTTAGAAATTGCTAGTGTTTTAAAAAGTGCTATGTTACTAACAATAATGCTATTTCTTTCTACTATGGCTTTTTTATTTATATTTATATGAGTCAATCTGTAAATTCAGTACATCATTGGTGGGTCCAGCGTATTTCTGCGGTGATTTTGTTATTTTTATTTCCTTGGTTTATTTACTCATTTTCTTGCACATTTTATGTTGATAGCCCTTTATCTTTTAATGAAAAATTATTTCAGGCTATTAATCATCCACTAGAGCTTTTGTTTTTTGTTATACTGGTGTTTTGCATTTTTTGGCATGCAGTTCTTGGAATGCAGGTAGTGTGTGAAGATTATATAGACAGCGTACCTCTAAGGATTTTTACAATTACATGCATAAAATACTTATCAAGCATTACTTATATAGTCCTTGCTTTTACGACTTTTTTCTTTTATAGGCATATTTTCTTGTAAAATTGTTAGTTCTGTGTTAATATATTATTAGTTTACTAATTTTATTATTGAGCTATAGTGATTTTGGTTTGACAACATGTTTGGGGTGTTAAAAAAAGGAGTAGCAGATTTTACGCTTAAAGCAAAAGGTTTATTTGCTTCATCTGAATCTCAAATTTATGTCAAGGATCTTAGAAAGGTAATGACATATACAGATGGAAGAAAATGCAAATATCCAAAGAATTACGATCAGATTGTAAAATCTGGGAAAGTTGTAGAAAGTAAGAATAGTAATGATGAGACTATATATAAACTTTTGTATGGCAAGAAAATTTTTGAATTAGCTCTTGTCGAGAAAACGGATGATAGGTCCTATTTTACCATTGACTTTTTAGTTAATCGTAATCGGGAAAAAAACAAGGATGTTAAGCATTATGATGGCTACTATAAACCATTTGAGTTTTCAAAAATCGATCTTGAAAAACATATTCCAATTTTTGAAGCTAAAAAAACTAATGATCCTAAATATCCGTTTGAATTAACTCACTCTTCTGTGCTAATGAAAAAGGTAAAAAATGGAGAGGGTAAAGTTCAGGGAGTTGTTGATGAAAAGGGAAGAAATGAAGAATTACTATACACTAGTAATTATAAAAAATTAAGCACTAATTTTTCAGAAATTAGAGATCAAAATGGTAGTCTAGAGCTAGATAAAAGTCTGATATCTGTTCCTATTGTTTTTGCTGCGGGTTTAGCTAAGATTTGTGCTAGAATGCTGACTTTCATTCCTATGAAATTAGGAGAGAATTTGATAGCTAGAAAAAATCAAGTTGCAAAATCTTTTGGTTATCTTTTTTTCACTCCTGCAGTGGTAGTAAAAAATTTAGTAAATGTGGGAGCTACAATACTTAAGGTTCCAATTTTATTATTTGTAGCAAATGAGAAAAAGTATGGTGATGCTTATCTTACTATGTGGAAACACCAATTGAAAGAATGTTGGAAAGAAGTAAAAAGCGACTTTAATGTTGTTACAAATGGGGAAAGGCCAAAGCCGAAGCAGAAGGATCATAAGCCACTTAGCATAGTGGGTACATGGAAAGAGCTTAACGCTAGAAAATCAGATATTGAAAAAAACTTAGAGAAGGGGTTGAGCAAAAATAGTGAAAGTATAGATAAATCTAGAGAACTAGGTGTTGGAGAGAGCTTAAAGGAAAAGTTGCAAAACAAAACTGATGAAAAAATAGCTGCAGCCGTTAATCAAAAAAGCAACACTCCTCATATTGATGGAGAGATAAAAAGAAGACAAGATTCGTCACGAAATGTAGGGGCTCCATCACGCTCGTAGTCAACCATCACTTTAAATTACTTTTTACTTTAATCATCTCACAATAAAAACTTGCATGCATTTTGCCGTTAGTATAAGATATTAATCAAATAATTAATATCTTAATTAAATGCGCCCTGTAATACTGTGTGGTGGTAGTGGCAGCAGACTTTGGCCTCTATCTAAGCCAAAGCAATTTCAGAAAATATTTAGTCAGAATACTATGTTTCACAACACTTTGTTGAGGCTAAAAGGCGATTATATGCCACCCATCATTACCACAAATATACAATATGAGTCATTATTGATGCAGGAATTACATGCATTACAGGAATGTAAAGTAGTTTTTGAACCAGTTAAAATTGGGACAGCGGCAGCAATACTAATTGCTGTGCTTCTCTGCGATAGGAATGAGACAATCTTAGTTCTGCCTTCAGACCATTTTATAGGTGATTTGAATAGTTTTTATGTTTCTATTGAGAAAGCGTCTAAGCTAGCCTCTGAAACTGACTCTATAGTCACTTTTGGGATAAAGCCTCATGAATTCAATTCTGAATACGGCTATATAAATGCAGTATATGGTCAGAAAGAAAAATGTCATATAGTAAAAGATTTTACAGAAAAACCCGAGCGTAAGGTAAGTAACGATCATTATTGGAACTCTGGAATATTTGTGTTTAGAGCAAAACGCTATATAGATGAGATAAAAAAAATTGCTCCGACTCTCTATAATTTATGTTGTGAAAGTATGAAGCATTTTGTACCACGAGAGAGATTTCTGTATTTAAAACAGCAAAATTGTGCAGGAATGGGTGATACATCTATTGATCACCTAGTGATAGAAAAAGCAGAAAATATTGTAATGATAGAAGCCAATTTCGATTGGATGGATGTTGGCACTTGGGGTTCAGTTTTAGAGTTAAGTAAGAGATTTAATAAGAATTTTGAGTCGTTTCAAGCTGTAATCAAAGGAAGAGAGCCAGTTTTGATGACAGAAAATGATGCAAAAAATTTACTAGGTAGAGTTTATAAACGGCCAAGTAAGAGCCTAATGTTGTTCATTAATAAAGTTAAGGAAGTAAAGCCAATAAGGAAAGAGATTAAGCCATGGGGATTTTATAGTGTAGTTTTAATGGGCAAGGATTTTCTTATAAAATATCTTTTTATAAATCCACTAAGCTGCACTTCTAAGCAATTTCACCACTATAGAGATGAGTACCATATAATACTATCAGGAGTTGGATATGTTAGTTTAGATGACAAAACATATGCTATAACGAAAAATCATGTAATAGAGATTCCAAGGAAGGTGTTTCATAAAATTGAGAATAAAAGTACAAGATTTCCTCTTGAGATAGTTGAGTTTCAGGTAGGAAAGTTTTTATCTGATAATGATATAGTAAGATTGGACGATATATATGGAAGGTCTTAATATAGAATATTGAATATATTCTATAAGCTTGCTAAATTTAGACAACCTAATTTGAGGTAAAGGAAAAATTACAGTTATATGAAGCATAAAAAGTATGATATTTAAATCTTAGTATAATGTCTATTGCCTTTGAATTTACTATGGCTATTCGCTATTTGCGAGCAAAGAATTCTAGATTTTGCTCTATAATGGCCTTGTTTTCTATTATTGGTATTGCTCTTGGAGTTGCAACGCTAATAGTAGTAATGTCTGTAATGAATGGGTTCAGAGTAAAGCTGCTCGACTCTGTACTTGGCATTAATGGCCATATTAATGTTTACTTTGATAGAAGCATAAATTCAGATTACCACGCAGTGTTAAAATCTATTGAGAAAATCCCAGGTGTATTAAAAGCTACTTCTATGACCAATGATCAAGTGATCGTTGCAGCAAATGGTGGAATTGTGGGTAGCGTAGTCCGTGGTGTGTCAACTAAAGACTTACATAATAACACTACCGTTAAGAATAATGTAATTATGGGTAACGTGGAAAAATTCGATGAAGGTATCATAATAGGGGCAAGATTAGCAGAAGCTTTGAATATTGATTATGGTGATAACATTATTCTTATATCACCTGAAGGATTTGACGCACTGTCTGGTGAAATACCAAAAATGAAAGAATATAAAGTTGTAGCAATATTTGATATGGGTATGTTTGAGTACGACAATACCTTAATGTATATGCCCATAAAGTCAGCTCAAGCTTTTTTTAATTATAAAGATAATGTGAGAAATATAGAAGTGTTTGTAGATGATATTGCTATGGCTAATAAGCTAGCAAACGCTATAGCAAAAGAAACAGGAATGAGAGCTGAAAGTTGGCAATCTCAGCAAAGCCATTATGTTAATGCTTTAAAGACTGAAAGAAATGTGATGTTTTTAATTCTCACTTTAATTATAGTTGTAGCAGCATTCAATATTGTTTCAAGTTTGATGATGATAGTGCAAGAAAAGAAATCTGCAATTGCAATTATGCGTACATTTGGTGCAACAAGCGGAAGCATTATGCGCATATTTTGTGCTTGTGGATTGCTCATTGGTTTTACAGGAACTTGTCTTGGCTCTATTATAGGGGTTGTTTTTTCTCTCAATATTGAAAATATTAGAGTGTTTTTAGAAAACATTACCAACATCAAGCTATTTGATCCTATGATATACTTTTTTTCAAGTTTGCCAGTGATATTAGTTTCTCAAGATGTATTGAACATTTCTGCACTTGCATTGTTCTTGTCATTTTTAGCAACAATTCCTCCTGCATTGCAGGCAGCTGCGCAAGATCCAGCGGAGATATTACGTTATGAATGATACTCGAAAAAAATGCATAGGTTGGTTCTTAATTATATTGTTATTTGTTAGCCATATTGCAATAAATAACATAATATTTTTCAAAATAAATCAGCAAGAAAGTGAAAATAGTATAAATGGTTTAACGGAAAAGATGGATGAACTTAGAGTATTGCTTGAAGTTAATCAATCTAGAGTAGAGAAAAGGATATTTGACTTAAAGAGAAATCTGCACACTCAATGTGAGCAAGGTGATGATAGTTTAAGGCATAAGAACCTCGCAAAGTTGCTGCTACTTGTGATTAAGATGAAGAATTCGTTATTGCGAGAAGCCAAGTTTGATAATCATATAAATTCAATAAAGCCTTTGATATCAGAGCTTGACGATCCAGAAATAGAAAATGCAGTAAATGAACTAGAAAATTTGAAAGAAGTAGATACTTTACACGAGTTAAAATTCTCTTTTGAGAAGAATATTACTGTTATTAACTACAATAAAAGTACATTGTTAAAAAAAATCATTTCAAATTGGATAAAAATAGATAATCAAAATGACCCACTTAAGGTAAAATTTGCAGAAATTGAAGAATCAATAAGCGATAATGATTGGCAAAGCATAGCGACTATAATAGGCGACTTAACACATCCAGAGTTCAAGTTATGGCTTAATAAATTGAATGGTTTTATTGTAGCTTCTAAGAATACGTCAACAATATATCATCATTTATTACAATACATCTCATGATTTATTTTATAATTTTTGCTTTTTCGTTTTTATTTGGCATGTGGATCAAGGTAAGTGGTGAAGTAATAAAACTGGAATTAGGCAATTACACTATAAGTGTTGATCTATATTTCGTTATTCTTGCTTGCGTAGTCTTATTATTTTTATTGATTGCAGTTGCACGTTTTTGTTCTTCTATTTCATCAACATTTGCTAACATAAAAAATAGAAGAAGAAGTAGGGAAGAATTGCTTCTCTTTGAAGCTTTCTTTAGCTTAGACTTAGGTAATATAGAGAACACCAATAAGCTAATTAAAAATCTAAATGAAGAAGGCGATAAATTATCTTTAGTAAAGCTCTTTAACGCAGGTAAAACGGGAAATTACAGCTTTTTTAGTCATAGTTTGATGAGTATTGCAAGTAAAAATCGTAATTTAGCTCTACTTCTGGTTAATAAACTGATTATTCACCTAAAGCAAGAAAGGTCCGTCTTTCGAAAATTCATAGAATATTGCTCTAGTTCAATTAATGATAGAATTCTGTCTATTCCCCTTCAAATAGAAAATTGTGTATTGCAAGAAGATTGGGTTAATGCAATTTCGAGATTAAAGGAAGCCATTAAGTTCAATATCTTTCTTCCCTTTGATTCCAAGAAAATGTTGGCAGTTTTTTATTGTGCTTTAGCAAAGCAATACGAAAGTAAAGGAAATTTTAAAGAGGCTATAAAGTCCTTACTTAGAGCACAAGGTTGCTGTACAGCTTTTCAGCCCATCAATTACTTAAAAGTAGAATTATATATTAAACTTGGAAGAATCAAAAAAGCTTTTGCAGTGCTGGAAGAAGAGTATGCAGTAAATCCTACGCCTCAGTCAGCTAGAATGTATATCAAATTAAATAGTAAAGGCGCTGAAAGACTATATAACTTACGCCCTGATTATTATTTTAGTTATTGCTTGCTTGCTTTGTCTTCAATTAGTTTAGGGAAATATGATCTTGCAAGTCAGCATTTAGATATTGCTATGAAAAAAGCTAATTACATATCAATCTACCTTGTTATGGTACAGCTCAAGATTATGCTACAAGAGTATGATCAAGCAATTTACTGGCTAAACAAGATGGACTCAGAAGCTGTTCCTGATCCAAGTTGGAAATGTACTGGTTGTAATAGAGAGCTAAAGCAATGGGATTATAAGTGTTCGAGCTGCAATAATTTTGATTGTATATACAATCAAGCTTTATAGTAAAATACTCTTGTTAATTATTAAGAAAGGCCAATTCCATATTAAAAAAACTTGTTTTTAGACATTACCAGTTATATATTTTAATAAATTGGAGTTGTATACGAAATGAAGAGCTTGAAGGAATTATCCTTAAGAATTAAGAATATTAAATCTGTACAGAAAACTACGAAAATAATGCAAATGGTTTCTGCAGCAAAATTATTACAAAGCCAAAAGAAATTATCAAATTCAAAATTGCATATATCTAAGCTGCATAGCATTATTTCTTCACTAGCGCTATCAGCGGATCAAGAGTTACTAGCAAGAATTCTAAATATCAATAATGAAGATTCTTTCCTAGTATTTATTATTGCATCTGATCGTGGTTTATGTGGCAGCTTTAACTCCTCTGTTGTTAAATTCAGCCAGGAGCATATAAACAAATTAATTGCAAATGATAAGAAAGTAGACATTGTTTTTTTTGGTAAGAAAGCTTTTGAGACAGGCAAAAATAGATTTAATTCTAAAAATATCTTGAAGGTTGAAAATAGTAAGGGAATCACACTAAAGCGTGTGGAAGCCTTGGTTAGTGATATAGATCTAAGTAAATACAATAAAGTTAAGGTTTTTTACAGTAAATTCTATAATACCTTCATGCAAAAGCCAATATTAGAAACAATAAAACCATGGAGTAAAGACTCATTATTAATTGATAATTCTATAGTTAGTCCTCTAACAGATTACAGCTATGAGTATGAACCACAAAATATTGAGTTTATTTTAAAATCTTTGACTCAAGATTATGTTACAGCTGCTCTTTATTCTGCTTTACTTGAAAGTGCAGCAAGTGAAAATAGTGCTAGGATGGTTGCTATGGAATCAGCAAACAGAAATACAAAAGAAATGCTAAATAAACTAGCATTACTTTATAATCGTTCTCGTCAAGCAGCAATTACAACTGATTTGATTGAAGTTATAGGTGGTGCAGAATCTTTATAGAAACTCAAGGAATGAAAAATGAATATATTAAATATTGCAGCAGATATCACTAAACTAATAAAAAAGCAGAATCAAGACGCAGAAGTTACAATATATGAAACTAATAAGACCTCGGTTTCTCAGCGTCTATCAAAAATTGAACAAATATCACAATCTAAAAACTGTACTGTCGGAATTAGAGCTATAGCAGGTAAGAACAAAGCTGCGTATATTTCCACAAACGATTTGAATAATCTTAGTAGTGCAGTGAGCCAAGTGGTGGAAATGGCAAAGAATGCCCAGGAAGATCCTTATATTAGTTTTGCTGTAGATGGCAGTAATTATATCTCTTCTGCAGATTTAAATATCTCAGATAATAATGTTGTAACAATTGATAAATTAAAAGAAATTACTGAAGCTACAGAAAATTCAGCTCTTGCACATAAAAATATTATTAATTCCGAAGGAGCTTCATCTTCACATACTTCAGTAAATACAGTATTATCAACCGTTTCTGGTTTTGTTGGTTCATTTAGTAAGTCAACTTTTGTTAATCAGGTTTCTGTTGTTGCTGGAGAAAAGAGTGAAATGAAAATAGGCTACGATTACGATGTAGCATGCAACTTCAGTGATTTAAAAACACCGGAGTCAATAGGGAAAGAAGCAGCAAAAAGAGCAATAGATCAATTGGATTCATGTACAATCAGGACAGGCAAATTTCCGGTTGTTTTTGAAAAAAGAGCAGCAAAAGAGCTAGTAAAGAGCTTTGCTTCTGCCATAAATGGTAGCAATATTGTAAATAATAGCTCTTTTTTGAGAAATAGTTTAAATACTCAAATTTTTAATACTGAGATTAACATTATTGATGACCCATTGTTACCAAGGGGTATAACATCAAGACCGTTTGACGGGGAAGGAATAATGAGCAGAAGAAATGAATTTGTAAAAAATGGAGTACTGCAAAACTGGATTTTAGATCTATATTCGGCTAGGAAATTAAACTTGGAAACGACCGCAAATGCAACTCGTGCAAGTAATGCTGCAATTATTCCTTCAGCTAGTAATTTCTATTTCAAAAATGGTAATAGATCATTTAAGGAATTAATTGAAGAAGTAAAAGAAGGAATATATATAACTGATTTATTTGGTTTTGGTGTTAATTTAATCAATGGCGATTATAGTCAAGGTGCATGCGGATTTTTTATAGAAAATGGTAAAATAACGTATCCAATACACGAGATTACTGTTGCCGACAATTTGAAAAATATGTTTAGCAATTTAGTTGTTGCAAATGACCTAACTTTCTGTGGGCAGTTTAATTCACCAACGATTAAAGTTAGCGAAATGACAGTAGCAGGTTCACTTAGTGATTAAAAATTTTAGTTGCATTAAGTACAATAATTGTGTACTATTACTATGTAATGTTAAGAATAGACTATGGAGTATAGAAGTTTAGTTGCAATAACTAAGCTTAAAGCATTCTAAATCGTAATTTCAAAGTTTTTCATCACATTAATAATATTAGTTAGTAGTTTAGGAGTTATCCATATGGAATTTGGTAATATAAAATGGTTTAATGTTGAAAAAGGCTATGGTTTCATCAAGCCAGAAGGTAAAGGTGAGGACGTTTTTGTACATGTTAGTACATTAGAACGTTCAGGAATAAGACCTGATTCACTTCGAGGAGAGGATAAAAAGAGAGGAATGAAAGGGGAAAGAGTAAGTTATGAGCTTAAAGAAGAGCGTGGTAGGAACGGAGAAGATAAAAAGTCTGCAATAAATTTAAGATTGGAAGATTAGTCTATCGTGAAGCTTTTTAATAGGGTAATGTATTGTGAATAATTTTCATGAAATGGGGCTTCCAACTTTGCTTAAGCAAGCTCTAAGTAAAAATAATCTTTGTGTTCCAACCCCGATTCAGGTGCAAGCGATTCCTCTAGCTCTTCAGGGCAAAGATATTCTTGGGTCTGCTCAAACGGGAACTGGAAAAACCTTAGCATTTGCTATTCCACTGGTTGCTAAATTGCTGAATGAGCCAAGCATTGGTTCAGCTTTAGTCATCGTGCCAACCAGAGAGCTTGCTCATCAGGTAACAAATGAGATAAGAAAACTCTTATCTCAAAATTCTGTACTAAGAGTCGCTTTGTTGATTGGAGGTGAGCCTATTTTTAGGCAGCTAAATCAGCTTCAGAAAAAACCACAAATCATAATAGGTACTCCTGGTCGTATTATAGACCATATTGAGCGTAAAACTTTAGTTACTCGGAATGTTAGTATTCTTGTGCTTGATGAGACGGATCGTATGTTTGATATGGGCTTTGGAATTCAGATTGAAGAAATTATGAAGCATTTGCCTAAAATAAGGCAAACTCTTATGTTTTCTGCAACTCTTCCTGGAGAAATAGTAAAACTTACTGAAAAATATCTTAATCAACCAGAGCGTGTTTCTGTTGATTGTCAGGCTACAACTTCTGCAAAAATTAAGCAAGAAATTGTTTATGCATCAGAATCAGAAAAATATGGAAAACTTGTTACACAATTATGTCAGCGCAAAGGATCGATCATTATTTTTGTCAAAACAAAGCGAGGAGCGGATCAGCTAGCTGACAAATTGCACAAAGATGACTATAGCGCTTTGGCAATTCATGGTGATTTAAGGCAGCACAAGCGTGAAAGAGTCATTAATTCTTTTCGTCGTTGCCGCAATCAAATCATGGTTGCAACAGATGTTGCTTCTCGCGGCCTTGATATTCCGCACATTCAACATGTTATCAATTATGATGTACCACAATCGCAAGCTGATTATGTTCATCGTATAGGTAGAACTGCACGTGCGGGAGCTGAAGGATTTGCATTATCTTTTGTTACACCTCAAGATAAGAGAAGACTGCCTGCACTAGCAGATAAAGAAGGAGAGCCAAATTTTGATTGTAGTATGCAATCTCAAAAATGTAACAGCAAAAAGATCTTTAAAAGGCCAAGTACGTTAAAGGCTAAATACGGTAGAAAAAAGATCAATGTATTTAAGAAGAAAAGCAGAGTACTAGAAAAAGCGTATTAATGTACTTAACTATTCTTCTATTCTTTAAAAGCTCCAGTAAACTTGCTGCAAAGCGAAGTGATTGGAAGATGGTAGAAAGAATATATAGCTAGCCCAAATTAGATTTACCTACAATTTGATAATCTTAATTCTGCTGCTTATAACGTTTTGAGATTATCACAACGGTATAATGTTAGGCTGTGTGGACTATAATCTGTAGCTTCATTCAATTTGGCTACAACGATCTGCTAGATTTCAGTTTTTTTAATAATTGTGTGCTACTAATTATATATAAATTTACACTTTTAAAGAGAATAGATGATTTCTAAAAATTTAGAGGCAAGTTTAAATAGAGCGTTACAGATTGCTTCTGATTGTAAGCTTAAATATGCAAAAGTGGAACATTTGTTGCTAGCATTAACCAAAGATGTGGATGTAAATTATGTTTTATCAAGATGTAACATCAGAGCTGGTGAAATCATAAATATAGATAATATTATATTAAGGAATGATCATGGTAATAATACAAAAAGTTTTTTACAAGACAACTCCGACTTAACTGTCAATAAAGTTGAGCCTGATGTGCTATTTCAACGCATAATACATAAAGCCATGATACGAGCTCATCGTTTGGGAAGAAAAGAAATAAATGGAGCAAGTATTCTATTAGAGATTCTGTCTGAGCAAGATTTATACATTGAAGAGCTATTACGCAAACAGAATGCAAAGGATTCTAATTTGATTTATAACATATCCAATATAAAATATTCAGGTGATATAGAAGAATATGTAACTAATCGCAAGATAAAACTTGATAAGAATAACGATATCTCTACTGTAGCAAATAAAGGTGAATTATTAAAAGATGAAGAAGTTCTACAAAATTATTGTAGAAATTTAAATGATTATGCAAGAAGCAAAAAAATAGATTATGTCATTGGTCGTGATTATGAATTAAATCGCACTATAGAAATCTTACTAAGACGCAGAAAAAATAACCCTTTATATGTCGGAGAACCAGGTGTTGGTAAAACAACAATAGTTGAAGGCTTGGTATTGAAAATTATTGAAGGTAGTGTTCCGAGTGCACTGAGATCCAGCATAATTTATGCTTTGGATTTAGGATCACTTCTTGCAGGAACACGCTATAGAGGTGACTTCGAAGAGAGAATAAAATCTATAATAAAAGTAATTGAGGCAAAACCTGGCGCTATTCTTTTCATTGATGAAATACACACTATTATTGGAGCGGGTTCAACAAGTGGCAGCTTTCTTGATGCTGGCAATCTGCTTAAACCTGCACTTGCAAGAGGTGCATTGCGTTGTATAGGTGCAACTACATATAGAGAATATAGCAATAGCTTTGAAAAGGATAAAGCATTAGCAAGGAGGTTTCAAAAAATTAGTGTAAAAGAGTCTTCTATTAATGATACAGTAAAGATACTAGATGGTATAAAGCATTACTATGAAAGGTATCATGGAGTATATTACACGAAACATGCCATTAAATCTGCAGCTGAACTTTCACACAAGTATATTACTGGTCGAATATTACCTGATAAAGCAGTTGATGTTATAGATGAAGCAGGGGCATATTGTAAGTTACAAAAAAACAGGCGAAAAGTTATAAACAGTAGAGACATTAAGAGTACTATCGCTAGGATTACAAACGTACCTTGCGGGTTTGATGATATGCAAAGAGTAAAATCTTTGAAAGAAAATCTCAATAGGGCCATTTTTGGTCAAGAGCAAGCGATAGAGTTTCTCGTTAATTCTATTAAAATTGCTAAATCTGGTCTGAGAAGTTACAATAAACCCTTGGCAAAGTATCTTTTTGCAGGGCCAACTGGTGTAGGTAAGACTGAGCTTGCGAAGCAACTAGCACAAAATATGGGTATGAACCTTATTCGGTTTGATATGTCTGAGTATATGGAACCTCACACAATATCTAGAATGATTGGTTCCCCTCCTGGATATGTGGGTTACGACCAAGGTGGATTGCTTACAGAATCTGTATCTAATAATCAATATAGCGTAGTACTTCTTGATGAAATTGAGAAAGCTCATAGTGATATTTATAATATATTACTACAAATCATGGATTATGGGTGTGTTACAGACACTTACGGACGTAAAGTTAATTTTTCTAATACAATTTTAATTATGACAACCAACGCAGGATCATTTGAACGTAGCAAGAATTCTGTTGGCTTTGGATATAAAAACTTTAATACTAGTGACAGCGAAAAAGCAATGGAACGGATTTTTAGTCCTGAATTTCGTAATCGCTTAGATGCAGTTATTTCTTTTTCTGACTTAAATACGGATGTCATTTTGCACATTGTGGATAAATTTATTCAGGAATTGAAAAAACAACTTATGCAAAAGGGCATAAGCTGCTCAGTTGAAGAAGAAGTAAAATCTTATCTTGCACAAACAGGTTATAGTAAAGAAATGGGAGCACGTCCAATAGAGAGGCTGATTGAAAAAGAGATAAAAGTTCATTTAGCTGAAGAAATATTGAATCGTCGATTAATTAAAGGAAAGAAATTAAGGATTTATGTTGGTAAACACGGAATTGCTTTTGATATAGTTTAAATTCTTGCTTGAGTATTAAATTTGTAGTATAGTCACTATCTTTTAATGAGGCTATAGTGGCAAGTTTAACCAGAAATCAATATTACAGTAATCAAAATTTACGGAATTTATTTTCAAGGCTGGGAATAGAAGCGGAAGAAGTAATAAGCCAGGAGTTTGATGATGTACTTAAGTTAGTTGAGCGGCGCTTTAGAAAAGCTTCATTAAAATGTCACCCTGATAAAGTAATAGGAGAGAAAGAAAAAAAAGCAGCTGAAGAAAAGTTTAAAAAACTTAGTGCAGATAAAGATAAGCTAGAGCAATATCTTAATGCTTTAAAAGCAGGAAGAACTCCTGGCATATCTATATCATTACAGCAAGAAGTGCGGGAAAAACAAAGGAGAATCAATGAGATTCTATTGCGTAGAGAGAAAGCTGTAAATAGGGCAGTTTTATTTTTTATATTAGCGAATGTGGTACTTATACCAATTCCCACTATATAAAGAACAGATAGACAATAATGGGAAAGAAGTGATACTAAAGTAGATAAAATAGAGAGGTATAAATGGCATTAAGGTCAAAACTATTAGACGAAAAAGTTGTAAATTTGGCGAAAGAAATGTTAAAAAAGGTCAGAAATAACGCATATGTTTCAAAAAAGTTACAAGCGGTGATAGCAGGAAAAGAAAGTAGTATAAGCGCTGTGGCAAGAATATGTAAAATTTCAAGGACTGCTTTGACTGAATGGATAAAGCATCTAAAATTTGGTAGAGTAGAAAGATTATTTTCCCCGTCTCAGCGGCGAAGAAAAAGCAAATTAAACAAAAATCAACGTGAGCAAATTGAAATATGGGTAGAAAGAAATCCAAATATTACTATTAAGGAAGTGCAAATAAAAATCTCAGAGGAATTTGGCCTAAACATTAGCAAATCAACAGTGCACCGTGAGATACAAAGGATGAAGTTTTCTTACATAACACCGAGGCCAATTCACCATAAACAAGATAAAAACAAGCAAGAAGAGTTTAAAAAATACTTCAATAAAATAGTCAATTCCCACCCTGAAAAGGAGGTATTTTTTTGATGAATCACGATTTGGAACTCATTCAAAAATCGGACACGGATGGTTTAAAAAAGGGGTCAGAACACAGGTTAAAATGAAAATTGGTAGACAAAATTTCTATATCTACAGTGCGGTAAATCCAAGAAGTGGTAAGAAAATTAGCCTACTTGCTCCATATGTAAACACTGATTGTATGAATATATTTCTGGAGCAGATGTCGAAAGATTTAGGCACGAAAGAAGCCTTTCTTGTAATGGATTGTGCAAGTTGGCATAGATCAAAAAGTTTGAAAATTCAGGAAAACATTACCATCATATACTTGCCTCCTTATTCACCGGAACTGAATCCTGTTGAAAGGTTGTGGCAATATATCAAATACAATACTTTACGCAATAGTATCTACGATACCATAGGTTTACTTGAAGATGTTTTGTGTAATTTTATTGTCAATATTTCCAGTACTACTATTAAACGAGTTTGTAATGTTTCTTATTTGTTCGGTCAGTAATGGATTTTGGTATTAATTCATCACATAAGGTCGAATATTGCTTATCACAGCTTGCTAGTAGTGGCAAAGTGCAGAGTGTTGCTTATAAATTTTATGTTTTCAGTACAGGAATTTGGCCATGGTTATTTATTATATCCTTTTGTAGTATTATTTATGCAGCAAGTAAACAAAGAGGTTCACAAGAAGAAGGTCTGGATAGGTTAAATCGGAGATACAATCTACTCATTGCTGCTGATAATTATGTGATATGTATTGCAGCAGCGTTTGCTGTGTTCAGTTTAGTGTCGGAAATTGCACAAAAGGGCTGGCCTGCTCAATATGGAACGATGCTGATGGTTAATTTAGTATTAGATTTATTGCTTATTGCTTTACTTAGGACTTTTGTGAAAGCATCTGAACTATATAGTGAACACTGCATCCAGCGTTTATACGAAGAAGATGCAGAATTTAGCTACAAGGAAAAATTTGCATGGTATGATTACAAATTAGTACTTATGCCGCTCGTTCTTCCTATTGTTAAAATGTATTTTGAAGATTTGATTCAAGAAAAACCACAACAGCATACTACTGATCCTAAAGTTACACCTTTAAATATAGGCGTAGGAACAAGAGCATAAAAAGGTCTTTGCTTCAACTATAGTTTTTGCTACACTTTGAGTAAATTTGAAGATATTAATGAGTGAAGAAGTAAAACAAATCCTAAGTTACTACGAAAGTGAAAACCCTGGAGTAAAAACGAATCTTACTCGCATTCTTATGCATGGGAAACTTGGTGGAACTGGCAAGTTAGTAATTCTCCCTGTAGATCAGGGATTTGAGCACGGACCAATAAAAAGTTTTGAAGTTAACCCTGATGCTTACGATCCACATTATCATTTTCAGCTTGCAGTTGATTCAGGAGTAAGTGCATACGCTGCTCCGCTTGGTATGATCGAAGCTGGTGCTTCAACTTATGCTGGAATGCTACCACTTATTTTGAAGCTTAATAGCGCTAACTCTTTGCACTCAAAAAGCTTAACTTCAGATCAAGCAATAACTTCCTCTGTAAAAGATGCTCTACGTTTGGGCTGCGTGGCTGTTGGGTTTACTATATATCCTGGTTCTGCTAAGTGTTTTGATATGATGGAAGAAGCTCGCAAAATTATAGCTGAGGCTAAATCTTGTGGCCTTGCTGTAGTGCTATGGTCTTATCCACGTGGTGAAGGGATTTCAAAAGAAGGTGAAACAGCAGTTGATGTCATTGCTTATGCTGCGCATATAGCGGCTTTGCTTGGTGCCAACATAATAAAAGTAAAACTTCCAACTAACCACTTGGAAAAAGAAAAAATAGAAAATATTGAATCATTATTCAAAAGAATTAAATATATTAAAAAGTCTTGCTTTGCAGGAAAAAGAATAGTGGTTTTTTCTGGTGGTGAATCAAAGTCAGTGGATGATATATACAATGAGGCAAAAGAAATTAAGCAAGGTGGTGGTAATGGTTCAATTATCGGGCGCAACACTTTCCAAAGAAAAAAAGAGGATGCTTTATCTATGCTAAAAGATATAATTAATATCTACACATAAAAAAATGGCTGGGTGGCAGAATGGCTTATGCGGAGGACTGCAAATCCTTTTATACCGGTTCAATTCCGGTCCCGGCCTCTTACTCCAATTAGATCGTTTTTTCTTCTGAAATTTTAACAAGAAGTGTGGCTTTTAATGAAATATTTAAAAAAATAAGATACTATATTCAAAATATAAGCAGTAAAATGCCAAAGAGACTAATGAAAGTTTTATTATTGATTGGTTTGCCCTTCTTGCTTACCAGTTGCACTTTTCACTATTTATTAAAGAGCTCATATACTCATCTTGCACCAGAAAAGTACCCTTCATCCAATAAACAGCCAGTTTACGTCGGTACAGCTTACAGTGCACAGACTATATATAATGCGTTATTTAATGACTTTCTGTTAATAGGTAAGTCATCATTCACAGCTAAACATGGGCGTGCTAGTCAATATATCAATTATGGAAGAGAAGTTGGAGCAGATGTGATAATTGTATCATTTCAAAATATGCAAAAGGATAAAGAGCATTTTAGCATCACAGAACAACTATTATGGGATACAAGCTTAACAACATTTCATACAAGGACCATTGTAAACTTTGATCAGAACGTACTCTTTCTAAAAAAGGTAGGTGATGCAAAAGCTCCATGGGAATATGTCAAAGGAGAGTTCGAGCTTTACGAAGAAAACGATACTGATCCATATCTAGGGAATTGGGTAGGGTATAGAATGTGCAAGATTGCAATATATTCTTCAGAAGATGAATATTTAGGATTTGTAAATGAAGATGATTGTAAGGAAAAATCTGGAATAAATAAGATGCTTGCTTGGGAGAATGGGGATATAAGGTTGCGGATTAAAAAACAATCAAAACAGGGATTTTATTTAAATCGAAATAAGATTCCTATACTAATAAAATCTCAAATTAACAAATTTGGCTACCTAGAATTACTAGATAAAAATACTGATCAAGTTGTAGTTTACCTTCAGAAAAATTAGTTTTTACTACTTATAGAAACTATATACTTGCTATTTTGATAAACTTCACTTTAATCAGCTTTCTACGTTATTCTTGTTGCATGGTAAAAAATAAACTAAAAATAAGCAAAGTGTTTTGCAAATGATATTACGTAATTTATTGTTTTTACTTCCGCCTGAAATTGCTCACTACTTGGTAATAACGGCGTTAAAAAAGATGCCCTGTAGGAAACATATAGAACTACCGAAATCTTTAAATGCAAACTTTTTTGGTAATAAAATTAGGAGTCCTGTAGGTCTTGCCGCAGGTTTTGATAAAAATGCGGAAGTTATAAAGCCCATGCTCTCATTTGGTTTTGGATTTATTGAGGCTGGTACTGTAACTAAATATCCCCAATATGGAAACAAAAAACCGAGAATTTTTCGATTAATTAAAGATGAAGGAATAATTAATAGATTGGGATTCAATAATAAAGGGGTGGACTATTTTCTTAAGCAGATAAGTGAAACTAAGCTTGATAATTGCATTTTTGGCATCAATATAGGAAAAAACAGTACATCAAAGGACCAAATCAGCGATTATGTTGACTTAATAAAGATAGTATATGGAAAGAGCAATTATATAGTACTGAACATCTCATCCCCAAATACACCTAACTTGCGTGATTTACACAACAAACAAGAATTATCCAAGTTGTTGAAGTCTATTACTCTAACCAAAAAATCAATTGATAGCTCTGAATCGATACCGATAATATTAAAAATTTCTCCAGATATAGATCAGCAAACAAAAGAAAATATCGCTGAGCTTGTACTAGAATATAAAATTGACGGCTTAATAGTGAGCAACACTACGATAAGTCGAGATTCTTACTATAATGAGAGTGGTGGGTTGAGCGGCAGGCCATTATTTCAACTTTCAACCGAGTTATTGAGTGACATGTATAAGCTTACTAAAAGCAGAATTCTATTGATAGGATGCGGAGGAATTTCAAGTGGTGTTGATGCATATGAAAAAATAAAGGCAGGAGCCTCTTTAGTACAACTGTACACTGCTCTTGTATACCAGGGGCATCAAGTTGTGAACAAAATCAACCTGGAACTTGCGGAATTGGTAAGAAGAGATGGATTTAGTAATGTTACTGAAGCAGTGGGTTGTATACATTAGACTGTACATTTTGGAAGTTATGGATATTGTCTTAGTGAAATAGAGCTAACTTTTTAGTGTAGAGGTATGATAGAGAGTGTTTTTCTATTGAATGATTAGTATGAGAATTTTGAGCGATACAATATCTAAAGTTATTAATTATAAATTTACAGATTATGCAATATTAGAAGAGGCATTAACCCACCCAAGCGTAAATAAGAGAAATAGCGAAGACCAGGTTGTAAGCTACGAAAGGCTAGAGTTTTTGGGCGATAGTGTTTTGAATATGGTTGTATCTGTTATGCTGTTTAAAATGTTTCCTGAAGAAAAAGAAGGAGCATTGGCAAAAAGAAAAACGGATTTAGTTTGTGGCAGTACCATTGCTAATGTTGCTAAAGAAATAGAGTTAGGTAACTTTATTATCATGAATAATAGTGAACGTTGTAACGGAGGAAAATGTAACTTAAAAAATTTAGAAAATTCGCTTGAAGCACTAATAGGTGCAATTTATATTGATGGTGGACTTGAGAGTGTTGAGAAATTTATTATCCGACATTGGGAAAAGCTAGCTAAGGACATCCTCGATCCTCCTCAAGATCCTAAAACTTCACTGCAAGAATGGACTCAGAGAAATAAATTACCTTTACCAAAGTATGAGCTTGTAAAACAAACTGGACCAGCACACAATCCTGAATTTACTATATCAGTTTGCATAGAGAGTTATGACAAAGTTTCTGCATGCGCTCCTAGTAAGAAAATTGCTGAACAAAAAGCTGCTGAGTTGATGCTAGAAAAAATTAAAAAAACGACTTAGTTTAATCAAAATAGCCGTTAGCATAAATTTAAAGTAAGCTAAGCTCTTTAGTTTAGCTTACATATTTTTTTATCTCAGCCAGAATCTTATCAGATTGACTTTCATCTGAATTTAAATCAGCTACAAAGTGTGTGACATATTTTCCTTCAGGGCTAATAAGGTATATCATTGAAGAATGGTTAATTTCCTCTTCTCCATCTACTTTACTTGCATATACTTTATACTTTGTAACTACTTCATCTATTTTTTGTCTTTCACCAGTTAGCATTTGTATTCTATGGTCAAATTGCTGATGAAATTCTTTAAGCCTTTCTGTGTTATCGCGCTCAGGATCAACTGTGATAAAAAATGTTTGTAGCTTATTGTCAGTTTTCTTATCTAACTTTGCAAGTGTTTCTGAAATTATTCCGAGATTCATAGGGCAAATTCTTTTGCATGAGGAAAATCCGAAAAAAATCATCATATACTTATTTTTAAAATCACTACTGCGTACTATTTGTCCGTCTTGATTGATCAAAGAAAAATCTCCACCTACCTTAATTTCTGTATTTTGTGAAATAAATATACCTTGCTTAGTAAAATAACAATAACCTAAGAAGATAGCTGCTACTGTTATTAGCAAACTAGACAATAACCTTATAAACTTTATCATTAAAGCGTTTCCAATAAAGTTAAATCATATATTGATTAGTTGATTGATTCAATATATTCCTTCCAAAGTGGGTTGTTAATTTTATCTAACAATTTCTTATGCTCATCAATTTCTTTACTACTTGGTGAATGTTCTCTGCGAGCTAAATTACGCACTTTATGTTGAATAAACGTAGAGTTATTGTCCTGAGCACATTCATTATTAAATAAAAAGGTTTGCAATCCTCCTGTAAGCTCAACATAGACCTTTGCAAGCAATTGAGCATCAACTAATGCTCCATGCAATTCTCTACCTTCCAACGATATATCAAAACGTTTACATAATGCATTTAAAGAAGCAGGTGATCCTACAAACTTTTTTCTTGCAAGTGGTAATGTATCTAGCACTCTATCTGAGGAAATTAACCCAGCATTTAACTTGCCTAACTCCATATTAAGGAACTTAACATCGAATTCAGCATTATGAATCACCAAAATGTCATTGGATATGAAGTCAAGAAATTCAAGTGCAACATCTGAGAATAGTGGTTTATCTTCCAAAAATTCCTCACTAATACCATGAATCTTAAATGAGTGGTAAGGTATATCTCTTTCTGGATTGAGATATCGATGAAATGTTTTACCTGTTGGAATACGATTAATTAGTTCTACACATCCTATCTCAATAATTCGATGGCCAGATTTAGTATCAAGACCTGTAGTTTCAGTATCAAGTACTATTTCTCGTAGTCTACTTTCCATCAGTTGTCATTTGTTGTTAAATTTTTATCAGTACTTGCCTTCTTATAGTTAATAGAAACAAGTAACCAAGTTAGATCTGATGAATTAATATTTTTTTTGAATTGCCATACATCTTCAACTTTGTTAATAGTAGACATGCTACCTGATGTGATGTTTCCTTCATTATTCTTAACGAAGTTAATTTGCTCTGAAAGGAAATATACTGCAATAAATATTACGTTTTTTACTAACTTTATTTCTAAGATCTTTTGTGAAACGATAGAAACAATTATGGACTCATGTGTCTCTTTACGATGTTTAATCTTATCCACAAAACTGTTATATAAGTCTTTGTCCAGAAGGGATTTTAATTGAGGTAAATTTCCTTGGTTAAAATATTTTATTATTAATTCAAAAGCTATGCTTGAACCTTCTATAAAATTGGAAATAGAAAACTCTTTGTTTTTTTGTAATATTTGTTCATAAGTAGCTTCTATTGAACTTTTGTCGTTGCTATAAATATAATCTTCGATATTTTCTACCACATCTTCTTTACTTTGACTTACATCCAATACACCTGTTAGCTTTTTTAGGTTGAGACTGGCTGATCTTCCTAAAGAATTATATAAGCGTGAAAAAATAAACGCCGCTAGTAAAGCATATATTACAAGCTCTATCATGGTAACTTAACTCCTTGATATATAAAGTATCTAAATATTATTAATTATTGATAAAAATATGTTTTTCATATTAACCTATAGTTAGGTTTACTATTCATTTGTAAATGAATATATTATATAAGAAAGTATTAAAAATCTCAACTTAATTAAAGGAGACGTAAGAAATGTCACAACACAAAATGAAAATTCATGGTCAGTATGTCAAAGATTTTTCGTTTGAGAATCCAAATTCGCCATTCCTTCCTTCTAGTAAAGCTCCTGATATTAATGTAATGGTTAATATTAATTCAGCAAAATTAGAAGGAACAGAAAATAAAAAAGGAATAAGTGAAGAAAAGCCTTTTCATGAAATTACTTTGCATATAGAAGCCAAAGCAACGGTAAAAGATGAAGATGTAAAAGATGATATAGCTTTCATTTGCGAGGTAAAGTATTGCGGTATTTTTTCAATAGAAAACTTTACAGAGCTAAGTGAAGAAGAGGTGAGACAAGCTTTATTTATTGGTGGACCTACTTTTCTTTTCCCTTTTGCAAGAGAAATAATTGCAAGAACTACAAGTAGTGGTGGGTTTCCTCCACTTATGCTAGATCCTATAGATTTTGAAACTATGTATCAGCAGCAAAGTCAACAACAAAAAAGTAGCGCTAGTAATTCCAATTTTAACTAATACAGGATGAACAATTCTTTAAATGCAAAGACGACTTTAAATATTGATGGAAGGTTATATAACTACTTTAATCTAAGTAACGCTGGTAAATTCTTAGGAGTAAATTTAACCAAATTGCCTTGTTCACTCAAGGTATTGCTTGAAAATTTATTGCGCAACGAAGATGGAGTAAGCGTTAAATTAGATGACATAAAGATATTAGCAAATTGCGTCAAGAAACACATTAATCACGAAATTAGCTACAAGCCAGCAAGGGTTTTGATGCAGGATTTCACAGGAGTTCCTGCTGTCGTTGACTTAGCTTCAATGCGTAATTATGTGAAGAAAAACGGAGGTAACCCCAGCAAAATAAATCCATCTGTACCTGTTGATCTTGTGATCGATCACTCTGTTCAAGTAGATAGTTACGGAAGCACTTCTGCATTTGGTAAAAACGTTGCACTGGAAGTAAAAAGAAATTTGGAGAGGTATCAATTCTTAAAATGGGGAGAGTCATCCTTCACAAATTTTAGAGTAGTGCCACCAGGTACTGGAATTTGCCACCAAGTGAATCTTGAATATTTAGCGCAAGTTGTATGTAACGATAGCGGAGTTCTATATCCAGATACCTTAGTCGGTACAGATAGTCACACTACTATGGTAAATGGTTTATCGGTTCTTGGTTGGGGTGTTGGTGGAATAGAAGCTGAGTCTGTGATGCTTGGTCAACCAATTAGTATGGTAATTCCAGAAGTAGTAGGATTTAAATTAATAGGAAGACTTTCAGAGGGAGTAACAGCAACTGATCTAGTGCTAACGATTACTAATATCCTGAGAACAAAAGGCGTTGTTGGCAGATTT
Organism: Wolbachia endosymbiont (group B) of Hofmannophila pseudospretella; assembly: GCF_964028515.1. Lineage (NCBI taxonomy): Bacteria > Pseudomonadati > Pseudomonadota > Alphaproteobacteria > Rickettsiales > Anaplasmataceae > Wolbachia > Wolbachia endosymbiont (group B) of Hofmannophila pseudospretella. Next base: position 1,083,111 of record NZ_OZ034788.1, read on the forward strand.
GTGGAATTTTATGGTGATGGCTTAGATTGTTTATCTTTGGCAGATAGAGCAACCATAGCTAATATGGCTCCAGAGTATGGTGCAACTTGTGGATTCTTTCCAATTGATCAGAAGACACTAGATTATTTAAACTTAACCGGAAGGCCAAAAGAGTTGATTAAATTAGTTGAAGTCTATGCAAAAGAACAAGGGCTGTGGCGTAGTAATGAAGAATTGGCGTTCTTTGACACACTGAAGCTTGATTTATCGAGCGTAGAGCCAGTAATGGCCGGTCCAAAAAGACCGCAAGATAAGGTTTTTCTTTCGCAAGTGGCAGAATCTTTTTCTAAATCATTTTCAGTTAATGAGTCAGAGGAAGGCGATAAACTCCAAGATGGAAGTGTAGTTATTGCAGCAATAACAAGCTGCACTAATACTTCAAACCCAAGCGTAATGATTGCTGCTGGACTTGTAGCGCGTAATGCAGTCAACCTTGGATTAAAATCAAAGCCTTGGGTTAAAACTTCTCTTGCTCCAGGGTCACAAGTTGTAACAGAATATTTAGAAAAATCAGGGTTACAGGAAGATCTAAATGCTTTGGGTTTTAATTTGGTTGGGTATGGCTGTACAACTTGTATTGGAAACTCCGGTCCGCTTAATGAAGATATAGAAAGTGATATTAAGGATAAAAACTTGACTGTTGCAGCAGTTTTATCCGGTAATCGTAACTTTGAAGGAAGAATCCATCCTTTAGTCAAAGCTAATTACTTGGCATCTCCGCCACTTGTTGTTGTGTATGTACTTGCAGGTACTGTACAAATTGACCTGACAAAAGATCCTATATGCAAAGATAAGAATGGAAGTGATGTTTATCTCAAAGATATATGGCCAACAAATAATGAAGTTGAGAGCTGTGTTAAAAGTGTTGTGACGCGTGAAATGTTCATACAAAAGTATAAGGATGTTTTTTTTGGTGATGAGCATTGGCAAAAGATAAAGTGTGAGAAAAGTGAAATCTATGATTGGGACGCGAAAAGCACTTATATACAAAACCCTCCCTATTTTGATAATTTATCGACTAAGAACAATAAAAGCAACATAGTTGATATAAAGAATGCGCAAATACTAGCGATGTTTGGCGATAGCGTTACTACCGACCACATTTCCCCTGCTGGAAATATTGCCTTAAATAGTCCTGCAGGCATATATTTAAAAGGTCTTGGAGTTGAACCGCAAGATTTCAATTCATATGGATCTCGCCGCGGTAACCACAACGTAATGATGCGTGGAACCTTTGCTAATATCAGAATAAGAAATAAAATGGTGAGCGCTGAGGGTGGCTATACAAAACATATTCCTTCTCAAGAAACTATGTCAATTTTTGATGCAGCAATGCAATATAAAAGAGAAGCTGTCCCATTAGTTGTCATTGCAGGAAAAGAATATGGTACAGGTTCAAGTAGGGATTGGGCAGCAAAGGGTACTGCATTACTGGGAATTAAAGCTGTGATTGCAGAAAGTTTTGAACGCATACATAGGTCCAATTTGGTCGGTATGGGTGTTCTTCCACTTGCATTTCAGGATGGAGTAACGAGAAAGATATTTGATAGTAGTGAGATAGTGAGCATAAAAGGTGAAGTAGTACCAAATGGAAATCTAGAATGTATCATTAAAAGAAAGGATGATTCAGAGCAATCCATTCAACTCAAGTGCTGTGTACAAACTGCAACTGAGGTTAAGTACTTGATGAGTGGTGGAGTGTTGAGCTATATACTTGCGCAGTCCTTTTGAGCTATCACAGTCATTAACTAGGTTTTTGAATCGATTTTGGCTCTTTATTTAAATAATAATTTATTCGATGCAAAGTTATGATATAATCTTACCTTACATATGGTAAAGGGTGTTTTGTAGATAATTATGATCAGTTCTATACAAGAACCTAACGCATTACGAAAACGATTGCAGGCATTTTATCGTGCTGATGAAAAAAGTCACGTACGTTATCTTGTAGAAAAATCAGAACTTTCGGCTGATTCAAAAAACATAGTTTACAATATTGCAAAACAAATTGTCGAAAAGATTAGAGGTAGTAAATTAGGCATTATAGATTCTTTTATACAACAGTACTCACTTTCTAATGATGAAGGAGTAGCGCTAATGTGTCTTGCTGAATCATTACTTAGAATACCAGATGATTACACAATAGATGAATTGATCAAAGATAAAATTGCCAACCAAGAATGGAATAAACACTTGGGGCGTTCCTTTTCATTGTTTGTTAATGCTTCTACATGGAGTTTAATTATAGGAAGCAGTATATTAAGAAACAATGAAGAGGATTCAAAATTCTATCACATAATTTCCAGGTTATTGAAAAATTTAGGAGAGCCAATAATTCGCAAAGCGGTGAAACAAGCAATATCCATTCTTGGCAAGCATTTTATTGTTGGAGGAACTATAGAAAAAGCATTGGAAAGTGTGAAATCAGATGACTACAGTAAGTATTTATGCTCTTTTGATATGCTTGGTGAATCTGCTTGCACAGTTGAGGATGCGGAAGAGTATTTTAATTTATACATGCATGCAATAAAAGCCATAGGTGAATCTGCTGACATAAATGATTGCTTTAAATCTCAGGGGGTTTCAATCAAATTGTCTTCGCTGCACTCACGTTATGAATTTAGCCAATTTGATAATATGGCTGAAGAACTGAGAACTAAAGTACTGGAACTTTGTCATGAAGCAAAAAAGTATAATATTTCATTGTGTATAGATGCAGAAGAATCAGAAAGGCTTGAGATGTCGCTCGTGTTATTTGAACAGTTGCGTCTTGATGAGTCACTTTCTGAGTGGGAAGGGCTTGGTCTAGCTGTGCAAGCGTATCAAAAACGTGCTTTGTCTGTTCTTGATTTTGTTGAAGATGTTGCCATTCGATCAAAGCATAAGGTTATGGTGAGACTTGTGAAAGGAGCATATTGGGACTCAGAAATCAAGCGCACACAAGAATTAGGGTTAATTGGTTATCCGGTGTTTACTAGAAAAAGCCACACAGATGTATGCTACCTTGCCTGTGCACAGAAACTTTTAAGCAAAGAGAATCACTTTTATCCATGTTTTGGAACTCATAATGCTTATACTTTTGCTACTATAATAGAGCTTGCCGATAAAAATCATCCTGGATTTGAGTTTCAGTGCTTACATGGAATGGGTAAAAGTTTGTATGATTATGCAATTTCAGAACTTGCAACAAGCATCAATTGTCGTATATATGCACCAGTTGGTAAACATAGTGATTTATTGCCATACCTTATTAGGCGCCTTCTTGAAAATGGAGCTAATAGTTCGTTTGTCAATCAAGTAAATGATTCTGACGTTAAAATTGAAGAATTAGTCTCAGATCCGTTAGAAAAAGTAAAAAGCTTAGAATATGAGCCTCATCCAAGCATTCCGTTGCCACGAGATATTTTTGGAGAGGAAAGAAAAAACTCCTTGGGAATGGATATTAGCGATTCAATTGTAGTTTCACAATTTGCAAATGATGTAAGGGAATTTAGTGAAAAGAAATGGCAAGTTGGCCCAATAATTGATGGAGAGTCATTTCTTGACAGTGCGGAATTTACCGAAGTAGTGAATCCTGCACATTTGGAAAATGTAATTGGAGAAGTGTCAAGTGCAACAAGTGCTCAGGCTTTAAATGCTCTTGAAATAGCACATAGTGCTTTTACTAAGTGGCAGAATGTTTCAGCAGGAGAGCGCGCTAAATGCCTTGAAAAAGCTGCAGATTTGCTTGAGGAAAGGATGAAAGAGTTAATTTATATTCTGATTGTAGAAGCAGGAAAAATTTTATCCGATGCAATAGCAGAAGTAAGAGAGGCAATCGACTTTTTGCGCTATTATGCAATGATAGCAAAAAATGAACTGAATGACTGGAAAAAATTGCCAGGTCCAACAGGTGAAGATAACTTCATCTTTTTTGAAGGCAGAGGAGTTTTCTTATGCATATCACCGTGGAATTTTCCACTCGCTATCTTCATTGGACAGGTTTCAGCTGCACTTGCAGCAGGTAATGCAGTGCTGGCAAAACCGGCAGAGCAAACGCCGATTATTGCTTATGAAGCCGTTAAGATACTACACGAAGCTGGAATACCAAAAAATGTGCTACACCTTGTTCCAGGGGATGGTTGGTATTTAGGTAAAACGTTAGTACCAGATAATAGAATTTCCGGTGTAGCTTTTACTGGTTCAACACAAACTGCTCAAACAATTAATCGAATGCTTGCTAGCAGAGATGGTCCTATTGTGCCACTTATCGCTGAGACTGGTGGATTAAATGCTATGATTGTTGATAGTTCTGCTCTTTTAGAGCAGGTAACTAAGGATGTTTTAATTTCTGCATTTCGCAGTGGCGGTCAACGTTGTTCTGCTCTCAGAGTGCTATTTATTCAAGAAGATATAGCAGAAAAACAGATAAAAATGATATGCAATGCAGCTCAAGAACTAAAGATAGGTGACCCAATACAACTGAGCACAGATATTGGTCCAATAATTGACAAAGCATCTATTGATATGCTCACTAAACATACGGAAAAAATATCAAGGGATGAAGATTCAAACCTTTTGTCCAAGGTACCCATGGATACAAATTCTTATAATGGTTATTTCTTTCCTCCGTACATTTATGAGATACAAAAAATTTCGCAATTAAAGCAAGAAGTGTTTGGGCCTATTTTACATATCATACGTTTTAATAAGTCGCAGTTAAATGAAGTTATAAGTGATATAAATAATACAGGATATGGACTTACGTTTTCTTTGCAAAGCCGTGTACAAAGTCAGATCGATTTAATAAGCAAGAAAATATCAGTTGGAAATGTATACATCAATCGCAATCAAATAGGTGCAGCAGTTGGAATACAACCATTTGGTGGTAGAGGACTGTCAGGTACCGGACCAAAAGCTGGTGGTCCTAATTATCTGCAACGTTTTTCTATAGAAAAGGTTGTAAGTGTCAACACTACAGCATGTGGCGGTAACATTACACTTGCGTGTTTGGATTGATTTGCAATTTCTAAATTGGAAGTCCGTGCAGTTGTGTATGCAGTACTAAAACCTAAAACTCATATACTGAAAGGATAGTTATGATTCTAAGGAGTCTTCAAAGAAAGTCTTGTCTTTAATAAAAGAAAAAGGTTGCTATAATTTTGATAAAAGCACTATAAACAAAATGAATGTAAAAAATATCTTATTAGCGTTTTTAGTACAATTTATATTCGATTTATCATTATTTGCGGCTGATCCTATTTTGCTTAATTGTATTGAAACTCCAGGGATTTATGATCTTGAAACAAGGCCAAAAAGCTTTAACTCTTCAAATAATTTAAGAAGAAAACCTGGCTCTCCAAATAATGCAGCAGGAGAATTAATAAATGTAGTGGGTAGAGTTACTGATGTAAATTGCTTATCGATACAAAATGCTGTGGTTTCTATATGGCACGCAGACTCACTTGGCATGAGCTATTATGATGAAAATGTGGAGCTTGATCCAAATTTTGCTGAATCAGGAAGATTTGTAGTAAATAACCTTGGCTATTATAATTTTATTACAATAGTACCAGGTAAAATTGGTGATAGGGCTCCACACATCAACTTTTTGGTCCAACATCCAGATTTTCCAGAATTCACAACACAAATGTTTTTTGCTGATCATAATTGCGATAACTGTGATGATCTTCTTCTTGGTAATCTTATTGAGAGTGGACTTGCAAGCCTTCTGATAGCACCATTTACTTATAATGATCGTGCCATTAAGACCTACACGTTTAATATCACCTTGGGTGGGTATAACAAATTTTCTGATAAAAGATAAAACCCTTGCATATCAGGGGAGTTCATATTAGTCTTAAGCGCTGTTGTACTTAAAATGTATATGAAAAACATCTTACTAATGTTTTTACTATGTTTTATGTGCAGCTTACAATTATTTGCAACGGAGATGTCAACGATGAAGATAACAATTTCTAAAGCTTTACCTGATTTTGAAACGCTAGTAGTGGGTTTATTTGAAAATGATGAATTTATAAGTAACGTTAAGGTTTTACAAGATAAGCAAATTATAGAGAGCATCAAAAGATTTAGTGATTTCAATGGAGGTTTTGGTGAATTTTTCTCCATTACTTCATCAGAGGGAAAGAATGTTATAGTTGCCGGGCTTGGCAAGAGAGATGAATGGGATGAAAACAAAGAATTAAATATTGGCGGAAAAATATATTACGAACTAAGCAGATTAAAGATCAAGCAAGCGGCAATTTCAATCGAAGGCAATGCAGCAAATGTTGCATACGGTGCATTTTTGCGTAGTTTTAAGTTTGATAAGTATAAAACCAAAAAGGACGAGAAAATTACAGAAGTAGAGGAGATTACAGTGCTAGCAAAAGATGAGCAATTAAGTAGTGCTGAAAAATCATTTGAGCGTTTAAGACAAGAAGGTGAAGGCATATTTCTTGCACGTGCTCTTACCACTGAACCACCTAATGTTTTATATCCAGAATCCTATGCTGATCAAATAAAAACCGAGCTTACCAAGCTTGGCCTTGAAATCGAAGTGCTTGGTAAGAAGCAGATGGAAGAGAAAAAAATGGGAGCATTGCTTGGGGTAGCACAAGGAAGTAGTAAAGAGCCAAAATTAGTAGTGATCAAATGGAATGGAGCTTCCAAGGAACAAAAGCCTGTAGCTTTTGTGGGTAAAGGTATAACGTTTGATACTGGTGGAGTGTCACTAAAACCCTCACGTGGTATGGAGTCAATGAAGTATGACATGGCAGGCTCTGCCACTGTAGTTGGAGTGATGCGTACTTTAGCTGGACGAAAAGCAAAAGTAAATGCAATTGGCGTAGTTGCACTTGCAGAAAATGCAGTGGACGGTAATGCTCAAAGACCAAGTGATGTAGTAACTTCAATGTCTGGGCAAACAATAGAAGTATTAAACACCGATGCAGAAGGAAGGCTCATACTTGCAGATGCTTTGTGGTATACGCAGGATAGATTCTCACCTAAGTTTATGATTGATCTTGCAACTTTAACTGGTGCTATAGTGGTTGCACTGGGAAATAATGAATATGCTGGTCTTTTTTCAAATAACGATGAATTAGCAAATCATCTGATTGATTCAGGAAATGAAGTAAATGAAAAATTATGGCGCTTTCCTATGAATGAAACTTATAACAAAATTATTGATTCGCCGATTGCTGATGTGCAAAATATAGCTCCTGCAGGTTCTGGTGGAGATAGTATAATGGCTGCACAGTTTCTACAGCGTTTTGTAAACGACACTTGTTGGGCACATTTAGACATTGCAGGCACTGCTTGGCACGAAAAAGGCACTGATATTTCTCCAAGAGGGGCAGTAGGTTTCGGTGTAAGGTTGCTAAATAAGTTGGTTGAGAAATACTATGAGATTAATAATTAAGGATCTTTGTATTGAGTTTATAGCTTAATTTACGGCTACATGAATGTCTATTTATAAGACGTAGAAAATGATATCATCAAAGTAACTTACATTTTCTTTTTTGGGAATTCTAAAGTTACGTACTTGAGCATCATCAAGAGAAAGTATTTTGTTCAAATGGTGGTTGTAATTATGTACTATTAAAACTTTAAAGCTATTTAGCATTGACGGTGTGTACTTAAGTGTTAAAATAAAGTAAGAAGTTTTTAGGAGTTTATATGGCAGCAGGCGGGAAAGCGAAAACAGCTAGTAAAAATAACCCTACTCAACGTAAGAAAGCTGAACAAAAAATGTATAAGGATAAGCCAGTAAAACCAGTTAGGTATATAGATCGTGATTCACGCATGAACTATATGTCAGCTCAATACGATAACGGCAATTTGGTTGGAGATGAGGTAAGTGGCAATCCTATAAAGTGGGAAGCTGTATAGTAATTGTGGTTAAAATTACTATTAATTCTAAGGAATGTGAAGTAGAGCATGGGCTCACTATAATTCAAGCTTGTGAAGTTGTGGGCGTTGAAGTTCCGCGGTTTTGTTATCATGAGCGTTTAGCAATTGCTGGTAACTGCAGAATGTGTTTAGTTGAAGTTGAGGGTGGCCCTCCAAAACCAGTAGCTTCTTGTGCAATGTCAGTTGCAGAGGGTATGGTTATTCATACCGATACTCCCAAGGTAAAAAAGGCGCGCGAAGGAGTGCTCGAGTTTTTACTAATTAATCATCCACTTGATTGTCCAATTTGTGATCAAGGTGGTGAGTGCGATTTGCAAGATATAACAATGGCTTATGGGAAAGGAATAAGCAGACTTGATGAGAATAAAAGAGCTGTGCCAAAAAAACATTTTGGTCCGCTGATTGAAACTGCAATGAATAGATGCATTCATTGTACTCGATGTGTTAGATTTTTGTCCGATGTTGCAGGTACAAATGAACTTGGAGGAATTGGCAGGGGAGAAAATATAGAGATTAGTACTTACATAAAAAGGCATATTAGCTCTGAATTATCTGGGAATATTATAGATCTCTGCCCGGTGGGAGCTTTAACTTCAAAGCCCTATTCTTTTACAGCGCGTCCATGGGAGCTATCACATTGCGAAACTATAGATGTGCTGGATGCTGTAGGAAGCAGTATTAGAGTTGATTATCGCGGTCCTGAAGTGATGAGAATATTGCCAAGGCTTAATGAAGAAGTGAACGAAGAATGGATATCAGACAAAACTCGCTTTGCTTACGATGGACTCAAAGTACAACGCCTCGATCGACCTTATATAAAAAAAGAGGGCAAATTAGTGCTAGCTGATTGGAGTGAGGCATTGACTTTTGCTGCAAAAAAACTAAAGGGCACGAAGCCAAACAAAATAGCTGCAATTGCAGGTGATTTAGCAGATTGTGAGTCTATGCTTCTGCTGAAGGAAGTGATGCATAAGCTTGGTTCAGTAAATCTAGACTGCAGACAGGATGGAGCAAAACTTATACCAAGTAATCGTGGATCTTATGTGTTCAATACCACTATCGAGGGTATAGAGAATGCAGATTTGTGTCTGCTTATAAATACAAATCCCAAAGTAGAAGCACCAATTATTAATGCACGTATAAGAAAGAGGTATTTACAAGGTAATTTCACTATTGCAAATATTGGTCCTAATGTTGAATATCTATATAATGTTGAAAGATTAGGTGATGGTCCAAACGTTCTAAAAGAAATAGAAGAGGGAAATCATAAATTCTGCGAGTTACTGAGTGCGGCTCAGAACCCTATGATAATTATCGGTCAAGATGCATTAATAAGAGATGATTCTGAATCAGTTTTAGCTCTAGCTGGCAAAATTGCAGAAAAATTTAACATGACCAGAGATGACTGGAATGGCTTTAACGTACTACATAAGGCTGCAGCAAGGGTTGGTGGACTCGATATTGGATTTGTTCCTAGCAAAGGTGGAAAAGACATTAATCAGATACTAAAGCAGGCAGAAAGTGGTGAGGTGGAAGTTGTTTATCTTCTTGGCGCAGATGAAATTGATACATCAAAATTAGAAAATACATTTGTAATTTATCAAGGACATCATGGTGATAGGGGAGCGCATATAGCAGATGTCATTCTACCTGGAGCTGCATACACAGAAAAATATGCAACTTATGTAAATACTGAAGGGCGAGTACAGAGAACAAATTTAGCTGTTTTTCCTCCTGGTGAAGCAAAGGAAGATTGGTTGATTATAAAAAATTTATCCCAATATTTGGGTCTTTCCTTGCTATATGATAGTTTATTTGATGTTAGGAAAAAATTAGACACTATTGGTCCACAGTTTAGAGATGCTGATCAAGTAGTAAAAAATAAATGGGTATCAATTGCCTGTAATGAGATCAAATTAAGTAATATCCCTTTCACTTTAAAAAAGTATGATTTTTATATGACAGACTCAATAAGTCGTGCTTCAAAAATAATGGCAGATTGTACTAAGGCTTTCCATGGACACGCTGATTAATATCTTATTTATTTTGGTACCGTTACTGCTTTCAGTTGCATATTTGGTGTACTTTGAGCGCAAAGTTATTGGTGCAATTCAACTGAGACATGGTCCAAGTGTAGTAGGGCCATTTGGTTTATTGCAGCCGTTTGCAGATGCTATCAAATTGATAATTAAAGAGCCGATAATACCATTTAGAGCAAACACCATACTGTTTATTATGGCTCCAATGCTCACCTTTATTTTAGCATTAATTGCCTGGGCAGTTATACCGTTTGGAGCTGAAATAATTACAGAAAACGGACAACAGATAGTAATCCCTAAGGTAATAGCAAATATTAATGTTGGAGTGCTTTATGTGCTAGCTGTATCCTCTTTGGGAATATATGGCATTATCATTGCGGGCTGGTCGAGTAATTCCAATTATGCATTCCTTGGCGCTATAAGGTCAACTGCTCAAATGATTTCATATGAAGTTTCAATAGGTCTAATAGTTGCTACAGTTGTTATTACAACTGGTACGTTGAATCTCGCAGAGATGGTGGTAGCGAAACATAATATGCCATTTTGGATTGATTTGCTGATGATGCCTATAGGAATAATATTTTTTATTTCTTTGCTTGCCGAAACTAATCGTCACCCATTTGACTTACCAGAAGCTGAAGCAGAGCTTGTCTCTGGGTATAATGTCGAGTATTCATCAATGCCTTTTGCTCTCTTTTTCTTGGGAGAATACGCAAACATGATTTTAGCAAGTGCTATGATGACAATATTCTTTCTAGGAGGATGGTATCCCCCATTAGAGCTTAGTTTACTGTATAAAATTTCAGGTTTGATTTGGTTCGTCTTGAAAATAATTTTATTATTGTTCATATTTATTTGGATTAGAGCTACAATACCTCGCTATCGTTATGATCAATTAATGCGTCTTGGTTGGAAAGTATTTTTGCCAATATCGGTGCTTTGGGTGATACTCATTTCAGGGGTGTTGCTTTTTACTGGGAATTTGCCTGGATCCAATGTTTAATTTCCCAAATACAAGGTTAAGGCGTAGGCGCTCAAGTCAGTGGGTTCGCGATTTAACGAGTGAAAACACTTTATCGGTAAATGATTTGATTTTTCCTCTATTTGTTCATGATAGAAAAGAAACAATTGAGCCAATTTCTGGCTTACCAGGGGTAAAGTGTTATTCAATAGATGGATTAATTTCTATAGTTCAGAAAGCTAAGGACTCGGGGATTAATGCTGTTGCAATTTTTCCTGTAGTTGATGGTAAACTAAAATCTGAAAACGCCGAGGAAGCGTATAATCGTGACAATTTAATCTGTAAAGCAATTTGTGCTGTAAAATCAAATGTACCGGATATTGGCATTATTGCAGACATTGCACTAGACCCATACACTACTCACGGTCATGATGGCATTTTAAAAAGCAGTAGGATAGATGTAGAAAATGACGAGACTGTGTCAGCATTATGTAAGCAAGCACTTGTTTTAGCAAAAGCAGGATGCGATATAGTTGCTCCTTCTGATATGATGGATGGCAGGATAGGAAAAATAAGAAAAACATTGGATGATAATAACTTTCAGAATGTCTCAATATTGTCCTATGCAGTAAAGTACTGTTCTAGCTTCTATGCGCCGTTCAGGCAAGTTGTCGGTTCGTGCGCATCATCAAATTTCATCGACAAAAGTGGTTATCAAATGGATTATAGAAATGCACGTGAAGCAATCTGCGAAATCGAAATGGATATAGATGAAGGTGCAGATTTTATTATGATAAAGCCGGGTATGCCATACTTAGATGTAATAAAAACAGCAAGTGAAAAGTTTAATTTTCCGATTTTTGCTTACCAAGTAAGCGGTGAATACGCAATGATAAAAGCTGCAGCAAATAATGGCTGGCTGGATTATAACAGAGTGATTTATGAGTCCTTAATTGGTTTTAAACGTGCAGGTGCAAGTGCAATATTTACCTATGCTGCACTTGATGTTGCAAAAAATTTGGTATCTACTTAGCAGTGTGGAACATCTAAGTAGGTAGCTGGCCGAAGTGACTTGACAAATCTTCCCACTTTCCTTATCATATCAATAAGAGTATTTATCCTTGTTTTTAATCTCTGCAGATTTAATAACAAAAATTCAGTAAAAAACTCAGGTATATATTGGCAGATTACATAAAATTATAGCGGCTGCATGTCTTTTTTATTTTTTCTACATTTAGCCAAAACACGCTTATTTTAAGCGTTAGCACATTATTACAATGCCAATTTACATTATTATAGGGTCAAAACTCACTACTGGGGGATTCTTTTGCCTTTTTTTCGTCTGGTAAATTTTTTAATATTTATAGTTAAAGCTTCAGGCCAGCGCGTGACCAGTTCTTATTACCTGTTCTGGGTCCCAGTACTGGGATGATGCCATCATAGAGATCAGCCACTTGAATGATGCCCATATTTCAGTACGTATAACGGTGTTATTCCATAGTTTGAGATCAGATGTAAGAATATTGAAGATGTCATTCCAGTACTGGAATCTAGAAAAAAAGAGCCAATCCCTGGGCACTGGGATGACGATAGAAGGGGCAACGGTTATTGCTAAACTTAGATCGTTTTTAATTATTTGCCTTTTTTCTATGCAAGAAGTGTATTGATAAGTCCATTACAATTCAGTATTGTGAAAAATATAAGTCAAGTGTTAGTTAGGACATGGGGATTTTTTTTCAATTTTTGGGTAAGGTGCTAGGCAAGGTTTTTCCTGCCAAAATAGTAAGCTCTTTTTTAGGAGTAGGATATTTACCGGGTTGGCAGCATTATTGGTCTTCTTTTCTAATATTATTTATTACCGACATTATATTAATGCTTACATACGGAGGTGATTTTATACTATATAAAATGCCGAATTCAGGCATAGTTGTAGCTGCTATTTTTACCAAGCTAGCAATAGTTATGTTAGTGCTGCAATTAGTTGGCATATCTATTTTTCATACTCAAGATCCTTCAGCCAGCAGTGATGAGAATATAGTAATACAAATAGCATCAGGACAGGTGATGACTGTTGCGCTTTCGATGCCGGCAATAATGTCAATTTATTATATTGTAAGTAAATTCTATTTAGGTATATGCAAGGCAATACTTCAATGTCCATTTTGGTTTAATGATCTTATGCATTTGTTCTTTTTCTTTATAATACCTTATTTATTTTTTAATATTGTAGAAGTAATAAAACCATGGCCGATAAGTACGATACAGCTTAGTTATAACAATACAATATCAATCACATTTGAAGGGATTTTTCATGTGTTTTATGCAGTGATTTTATTGTACTTGACTGCATTTATATTCTGCGATCTGACTATGCATGATGCGATTGTCTTGAATAAAAGCATATTTGAGTATGTAAAAGAAAGTTCAATAGCCTTAAGTGACTATTTCCATGGCACTATTAAAACACTATTAAAAAAATAAGTATAGAATAGTACTTATTTGCTTATATATTTAGTTTAAAAGATATACAGTTTGCGTGAATCTACAGGATATAATAAAGGGGCTACAAGATTTTTGGGCTGATGAAGGATGTGTTATACTTCACCCATATACGTCTGAAGTTGGAGCTGGAACACTACATCCTGCAACAATCATGTCAGCGATTGACGAAAAATCAACAAAAATTGCATATCTGCAACCAGTAATAAGACCTGCAGACGGACGCTATGGCGACAACCCTAATCGCTTATATCAGCATCATCAATACCAAGTTATAATAAAACCATCTGGCAGCAATTTGCAAGATGTTTACTTAAATAGCTTAAAAGCTCTTGGTGTATCGACAAAAGAATATGATATTAAGTTTATTGAAGATGATTGGGAAAACCCAAGTGTTGGTGCATCCGGTCTTGGCTGGGAGGTTACATGCAACGGAATGGAAGTAACACAACTTACTTATATACAGCAAGTGGGAAGTATTGACTGCAGAATAATTCCTGGTGAAGTAGCATATGGGTTAGAGCGTTTAGCAATGTGCATACAGGGTGTAGATAATGTTTACGACATAATGTGGAATGATAGTGGTGTAACTTACGGAGATATTTTCAAACAAAGAGAGTATGAGTTTTCTTACCTGGCACTTGATTATTATGATACTAAAGTAGTACAACGGCAGTTTGAGGACACAGAAAAACTGTGTAAATTCCTTATCGAAAAAGAATTGCCAGTAGCAGCTTATGACCAATGTATTAAAACTAGCCATCTACTTAATCTACTTGATGCAAGAGGTGTGCTTGGTGTGAATGAACGTACAGCCTATATTGGTAGAGTGAGAGAGTTAACAAAAAAATGCTGTGAATTATATAGAGCGAAGTAGAATATGTTGTCACAATTATTGTTTGAATGTCTTTCAGAAGAAATTCCATCAAGAATGCAGAATTCATCTGCAGCTCAGGTTAAGAGCTATATCATTAATGCTTTTAGTAAAAATAATGTGAAATTTGCATCTATAGAAGTTTATGTGACTGCACGTCGCATTGCTCTTTTTATTGATGGCATAAGTGCTTTGGAGCTAAAAGATTCTAACAATGAGATTAAAGGACCAAGAGTTAATGCACCGAAAAGTGCTATCGAAGGTTTTTTGAGAAAAAATCGGAAAGGTGAAGAAGATTTACTCATTCGCAAAGTAAACGATGAAGATTTTTACTTCATTAAGAGAGAAAGCTGCTTATTTAACATCAGCGGGTTTCTCAAAAATCAACTGGAGGAAATGCTAAAAAACTTTTCTTGGCCAAAGAGTATGAGATGGAGTGAAAGAAAAGAGAGATGGGTTAGACCAATTAAAAATATTCTATGTATTTTAAATGACGAAATAATACCCATATCTTTTGCAGGGGTTACAGCATGCAACGTGACGTATGGTCATAGGTTTCTTTCAGGTGATGCAGTACTTACTGTTAAAACACCCAAAGACTATTTTGAATTGTTAGAAAAAAATAATGTCATTCTCCAGTTGGACAAAAGAAAGCAATTTATACTAGATCAGATTAATAAGTTTACAAAAGAGGAGAACTTACAACTTGAAAAAAATGATTATTTACTTAATGAATTGGCAGGGCTTATAGAGTGGCCAATAGTATTATTTGGTAAAGTAAAATCATCAGAGTTACCGAAGGAAGTAATACTTAGTATAATTAACATGCAGCAAAAGTATCTTGCTTTAAGTAATGGACAGAAAATTTCACATTTTGTTACTGTTGTAAATGTTAACAATAATGAAGTTGTCAAAGGTCATGAAAGAATATTAGAAGCACGTCTTGCTGATGCCCAATTTTTGATGTCTCAAGACAAAAAGGAAAACCTAGATTACTATGTCAAAAAATTGAGCTCTATTTCATTTCATGCTTCGCTCGGTAGCGTAGAAGAAAAAGTGAAGCGTATTATTACTCTGTCAAAGTATGTAGCGATATTTATTCCACATGCTTCACTAATTAAAGTTGAACGTGCTGCATATTTAGCAAAGGCAGATCTTGCAACGTTGATAGTAAAAGAATTTCCGGGATTGCAAGGAATAATGAGTGGATATTACGCTTCTTACTTTCAAGAAGATAAAGAAGTAGTAGAAGCTATAACTGAGCACTATAAGCCAATCGGATCGGAACAAGAATGCCCTAAATCTCCTACTGCGATTGCTGTAGCTATTGTAGACAAAATGGATAGTTTGGTTGGTTTAATTGCAGCAGGTGAGAAAATCTCTGGTTCGTATGATCAGTTTGGTTTGCGGAGAATGACAATTGGTATAATTAGAACAATACTTGAAAATAATTTGCATATTCCAATTAGGCTACTGATAGATAAGTCAGTATCTTTATGTTCAAGACTTCTCTTTAATAAAAATACAACACCAGTTGATAAGCCAAATGAAAAACAAATTTCAGAGCTAGTATTTAAATTTTGCTTAGAGAGGTTCAAGGTTATTTTAAAAAATAGAAATATAAGGCAAGATATTGTAGATTCAATAATATATAAAATCGATATTAATGATCTGCTGACAGCAGAAAAGCAAACTGTTATATTGGATCGTTATCTTAGTACGCCAGAAGGTGAACAGGTTCTAAGCACTTATAAAAGAGCCAGTAACATGATGAGCAAAGTGAGAAAAAGTGATGGCACTACTTATAATGCATCTTACAGTAAGAAGTTTTTGATTGAAAATGAGGAGATTGCGCTATCAAATTGTGCTATAGCTGCTTGTAAAAACATAAAACAAGCGATAGAAAATAACGACTTTAATACAGCGCTTGATGAACTTGCTCGTTTTGCTCCATTTATCAATCAATTTATGGACAGTGTAAAGATTAACTGTGATTCTAATGAGCTTAGAATAAACAGGTTATCTTTGCTTGCAAATGTTGTTTCTACCTTTCATTTAGTAGCAGAGTTTAACCTTATACAGGTTAAACAATTGATAAATGCTCAGGCAATATAAGGAACAAATCAAATCATCTCCACAATCCTGTGGCGTTTATAAGATGGTTGGAGATAAGAATAAGGTTTTATACATTGGTAAAGCAAAAAACTTGAAGTCGAGGTTATCCGACTACCTTCAATTCGAAAACCTTTCTGAACGAATCAGAGTAATGATCTCACAGGTTATTAAGGTTGAAATATTCATCACTGAGAATGAAATCGAAGCATTGCTTCTTGAAGCACAGTTAATAAAATCGTTAAAACCATCTTATAATATTTTGCTTAGGGATGGAAAATCTTATCCTTATATAACAATTTCTAAGCATGATTATCCAAGGATAGCAAAATATAGAGGTAAGTTTAAGAAGAATGAGTTTCATTACTACGGCCCTTTTCCATCTGCTGCTGCTGTTAAGAACACTATATTATCATTGCAAAAAGCTTTTCTCTTAAGAGTATGTTCAGATCAATATTTCTCTTCAACAAAAAGACCATGTCTTGAGTATCAAGTTAAGCGCTGTTCAGCACCATGCGTAGATAAAATTACAAAAGATGATTACTGCAAATCAGTAAAACAAGCACAAGATACTCTGCTAGGAAGGAATAAAGAAGTGCAAAGACAGCTATTTTCTACAATGGAAAAGTGCAGTAGGGAGATGAATTACGAGCTTGCTGCTGTCTATAGAGATCGATTGAAATTTCTTCAGCAAATTCAAATGCAGCCAATGGATTTTTCTTTTGAAGAAGATGCAGATTTCTTTAGCGTTGTACGTGAGGCAGACTTAGCATGCATTGGTGTACTATCTTTCAGAGATAAAGGTAACTATGGAAGCATTCCTTACTTCATTGAGAATTGTAGTGATCATCCAAATGATAAAATTTTATCCACCTTTTTGGTCAATTTGTATAATCCAGTTAGCACACCACCAGCACAAATTTACGTTCCCGATTTTATTAAGGATAAGGAAATTATAGAACAAGCACTTTATGCTCTTACTCAAAAATCAATAAAAGTTTTGTATGCGAAAAATAGTAAAGAGCGTGATTTGTTGAATTTTATTTACAATAATTCTAAGCATAGCCTAGAGCAGAAGATTACTGATTATAGAAATAACCTAGAAAAGCTCGAAGAGCTTAGGAAGATTTTCTCGTTACCAAATATTCCAAAGCGTATCGAGGTTTATGATAATAGCCATATATCTGGAAATCAACAAGTTGGTGTGATGATTGTTGTAGGGCAGGAAGGTTTTTTAAAAAGTGAATACAAAAAATTTACTATAAAAGAAGAAATTTCAGGTGATGACTATAAAATGATGAGAGAAGTGCTGACTAGACGTTTCTCTGGCAATATAAAAGATATAATCCCTGATTTTTTACTGATTGATGGCGGTCCAGGACATGTTTCCATAGTGCAGAATGTATTGGAAATATTGAATATAAAAGTTCCTTTTGCTTGTATGGCAAAGGGTCATGATCGTAATGCAGGAAATGAAAGATTTTATGTGCCAAGCAGAGAAGAATTTACTCTAGCAAGTGACAGCAAGGTCATGCTTTATTTACAATTACTGCGTAATGAAGCTCATCGTTTTGCAATAACTTCGCATAGAAAAAAACGCGATAAACAATTTTTTGCTTCACAATTAAGCAAAATATCCGGTGTTGGCAGTAAAAGAAAGAAGGCACTCATGTCTCATTTTGGTTCGGTAGAAAACATAAGCAAAGCTTCTCTAGCTGAAATTCAAAACGTACCTGGAATTAGTAAAGGTTTAGCAGAAATCATTCTTCAACACGTAAATTCTAAGAAAGGTACTCCTAAATAGGTACTCTAAAATTAACCTTTATTTCTTCTTAATAAGACATAAAAAGCTCCTTTGCCACCATGTTTTTTTATGGCTTGCTGATAGTATAAGATCATATTTCGAACTTTTGTGTCATTCAACCACTTATTTAAGCTATTCTTTATAGTTTCTATTTTATCTGTACTATTACCATGTCCCGTAATTACCAATAAGCACCTATTCCCTGCTTGATAATTTTTGATAATAAAATCTATCAATTTACAATAAGCATTATCTATACTATAGCCATGCAAATCGAGTTTATCGCTTATAAAATATTTGCCTCTATCGATCTTCAATTTTGTATTGTAGTCAAGACAAAATGATGAATCACCATTATCAGTATTAAGAAAATTTTCTTGTAAACTAGAGGCACCTTTATCAATCATAGATTTTATATTTACTTTGTGATCAACTTTCAAAGTAACTTTTCCACATTCTATTGGCTTAACATTTTTTTGCCAATCTAACTCATCATCCGACATAAATGCATTAATTAAATCACATAATTTTACAACAATATATAAACACAGTAAAATATTGCTTATTCTATAAAAAACTGATTTTCAATAATGAGATGAAATCATCAAAAGCTAATGAGAATTTTTGGCTATACGGAAAGCACACTTGTATCTCAGCATTAAGAAACAAAAATAGGCGGTGTATAGAACTGTTAGTAACAGAAAATTTCTATAAGGAATGTGGGAAAGAAATTAGACAATGTGCAGATAGTAAGGGCATCAAAGCTCAGCTAGTAGAGAACAAAATATTCAATGATATTTTACCCAAAGGTGTCAATCATCAAGGAATTGCTTTAAAAGTTGCTCCTATTTTTCACAGCTTAAATATCGAAGAAATAGCTGAAGGTTCAGGTGACAGCTCTACTATAGTCATTTTAGATCAAATTACTGATACACACAATATAGGGTCGATTTTAAGAACCTCAGCTTGTTTCAACATTGATGCACTGGTTTTACCACATCACCATTCACCGAGCGAAAATGCATCTATCGCAAAAGCAGCAAGTGGAGCACTGGATATTGTTCCTCTAATATACGTTACAAACATAGTAAAAACGATGGAGTCTTTAAAAAAGATAGGCTACTGGTGTTATGGGTTTGATTGCAATGCAAAGGAAAATATAGATGAAATAAAGAATTTTGGAAAAAAAAGAGTGATTATTTTTGGTTCTGAAGAGAAAGGAATGCGGAGATTAGTGAAAGAAAGTTGTGATTATCTTTTAAAAATTCCAATGTCAAACGTAATTGATAGTCTAAATGTTTCAAACGCAGCAGCAATAGGACTATATTCCATTTACATTAAAACAAAAATCACTGCAAATTAGTTGAAATGAAAAATATACTTCTTGCCTGCTATCAAGACCGTTGGAATCTAGAAAAAAGAATGCCATTTTAGCTTCACATGCACAGCTGGAAGATGTCATCCCAGTGCGTGACACTGGGATCCAGTTAAATTTGCGAGTATAAAAGTAATGTTAAAATATAACGTTTCTGATGATGATGGAAAGATGGATGCCAGTGTCTGGGCACTGGCATGATATCTTCCTACAGAATAATGTTCGTACAGCTGTGTATCACATGCTGGAATGACAACAGTGAATGACATAGCGAGATATCATCTACTGGCACTTACATTACCAATCCCAAGAAAGAGGTGCACTTGGATCTATTGGAATTTCAAAAGATGGCTGTGACATTACTGCCTTTACAGCTTCTTGAAATCCTGCATCTTGAGCATTGACTGCAATTTTGGTACTAGCTTGAAAACTTTGGTTTTTTACTAGCTCGTTGGCTACATCTGTAGGCGTTGGTTTTAATCCTTTATCAGCTAAGAAATCTTTTGCTATCTTTTCACTACCTTGAGCACCATATACTTTGTCGTCAGCATTATCTTGAACCCTGTCTAAAGCTTCCCCAAGTTTATTTACTAAGATTGATTGTTTGCCATCTTTAGCAGGAAGAATAACTTCTGCGAAAGCTTTTTGGTTTGCTGCATCTGTAAGGTTGGAAGCATCGATTTTAACAAAACTAGTATCTACTGTGCCTTTAGTGTAAACCTTCTTAGTATCATCAGTACCAACTGTTGCAAGAGCAGGAACTAAAACATCCACAACAGGCTGTTTTACTACTTCTTCTGCAACTTTTGTTGCAAGATCTGCAGTTTTAACAAAACTAGTATCTACTGTGCCTTTAGTGTAAACCTTCTTAGTATCATCAGTACCAACTGTTGCAAGAGCAGGAACTAAAACATCCACAACAGGCTGTTTTACTACTTCTTCTGCAACTTTTGTTGCAAGATCTATAGTTTTAACAAATGCAGTATCAGCAGCTGTTTTAGTGTAAACTTCATCAGCTGAAGCAGCTTTAATATATACCTTGTCATTAAATTCTTGTAATGCCATTAGGGCTGTTATAAAACCAGCATCGTCTGCTGCATCTCTTATTGTAGTAGTCATATCACCCTCTGTTAATTATAAAAACCATAATGTGCATGAAAATAATATAAATTCCGTAAATACTAGATTTTGCATAAGATTTCCTTGAAGCTCTTCGCTTCAGAATTCTTCTCTTGTGATTCAAGTATGTAGCAGATGATGTCATCCTAGTAGCCCCTTTGGTGTCAGTCCAGTGCGTGACACTGGACTCCATTTTTCCATCATAAGAAACGTTGATTACTTTTATACTTACAAATTTAACTAGATCCCAGTGTCAAGCACTGGGATGACAGAAGAGAGAACTGGGGTAACATCGAATTGAATGACAAGAAGAGGGCAGTGCCCTCCTTCTATGTATTAGATGTAGGCCGAGTTATGATCGTGATAAACATGATCGCTTGTGCAATCGAACATTGTCATACCAAAATCCATTACTGACCGAACAAATAAGAAACATTACAAACTCGTTTAATAGTAGTACTGGAAATATTGACAATAAAATTACACAAAACATCTTCAAGTAAACCTATGGTATCGTAGATACTATTGCGTAAAGTATTGTATTTGATATATTGCCACAACCTTTCAACAGGATTCAGTTCCGGTGAATAAGGAGGCAAGTATATGATGGTAATGTTTTCCTGAATTTTCAAACTTTTTGATCTATGCCAACTTGCACAATCCATTACAAGAAAGGCTTCTTTCGTGCCTAAATCTTTCGACATCTGCTCCAGAAATATATTCATACAATCAGTGTTTACATATGGAGCAAGTAGGCTAATTTTCTTACCACTTCTTGGATTTACCGCACTGTAGATATAGAAATTTTGTCTACCAATTTTCATTTTAACCTGTGTTCTGACCCCTTTTTTAAACCATCCGTGTCCGATTTTTGAATGAGTTCCAAATCGTGATTCATCAAAAAAATACCTCCTTTTCAGGGTGGGAATTGACTATTTTATTGAAGTATTTTTTAAACTCTTCTTGCTTGTTTTTATCTTGTTTATGGTGAATTGGCCTCGGTGTTATGTAAGAAAACTTCATCCTTTGTATCTCACGGTGCACTGTTGATTTGCTAATGTTTAGGCCAAATTCCTCTGAGATTTTTATTTGCACTTCCTTAATAGTAATATTTGGATTTCTTTCTACCCATATTTCAATTTGCTCACGTTGATTTTTGTTTAATTTGCTTTTTCTTCGCCGCTGAGACGGGGAAAATAATCTTTCTACTCTACCAAATTTTAGATGCTTTATCCATTCAGTCAAAGCAGTCCTTGAAATTTTACATATTCTTGCCACAGCGCTTATACTACTTTCTTTTCCTGCTATCACCGCTTGTAACTTTTTTGAAACATATGCGTTATTTCTGACCTTTTTTAACATTTCTTTCGCCAAATTTACAACTTTTTCGTCTAATAGTTTTGACCTTAATGCCATTTATACCTCTCTATTTTATCTACTTTAGTATCACTTCTTTCCCATTATTGTCTATCTGTTCTTTATATAGTGGGAATTGGTATCACAAAGCCATTCTCTAGATAGAGATTGTATTCATGGTGTTGGTCTGATAATTCAATATTATCTTGCGTTTCTAAGTTGAAGTGACTTGAATCTGATAGCAATTCGTAATTTGGATTATCTATTTTACTAATGCTGCTTATTACTTTACCATTACCATTTGATATAGCCAAACTATAACTATCACCATCCTTCATTATTTTGATGGATACCTTATCTTCAGGTAACACTATAAGCTTTTTCGTGTCACTATCGTGAATTAGAAATTTGCCATCTTTAAAGTAATACTTGTCTTCCGGCAAAGCACCAATCTTATAATCCGATGTATGCAGTTTGTTCCAAAAATCTAACACAGATTGCTTATCTGCTCCTTCTGCTCTATTATACAAGGCTTTCACATCATTATAATCTATGATTACATTTGCCTTATGCTTTCCTTCTACATCTCTATCATAGCTCTTTTCTATTTTCAAGATTGTGTCTTTCAACACTACCTGCTCTTTCTCCTCCACTGAAGCTGACCTTTTTGCCCTTGTTGGAATTTGTGGTTGATCAGACTGTATTTCACTATTGTCGTTTCTCTCTTCAGCAACAACATTAGTAGTACTATGGCTCATGTGTGACGTATCAATCTCTGTCTTAGTTTCACTTACTTGCCCTTTTGGACTTTCGGTTTGTTTCTCTTTTGTGAATATTCTCTGATAGTCCGTGTAGCCTCTGTTAGTATCTCCGATATCGCCACTGCCTTGATCAAAAGTTATTTTTTTACTTCCATTTTCCATGTTCTCAATTTCAACTTGAGGAGAAACAGATGCGAGGAAATCGTTATAACTGTAGTTGTAGTCAGCAGAAAAGAATATTTTTCCTTTGAAGTTATGGAAGTTATTAGATAACATTCCAATTTCTTCATCAGTATCACCATCAAATAGTTTTACTTTAGTGAAATATCTTTGATTGTTGATTCTCACTATTTCGCCACTCGAGTTTCTTTGTATCTGATAATCATTTGGATCATGTTTAATGGTAAAAAGTTTACCAGGGGCATATTTTTCTAAGTTTATAAGGCCCACATTTATATGTTTATGAGAATAATCTCTCTTTTCATATTCATGTGCAAATACTGGGTTGATATATTTGTATTCTTCTGGTATAGCATTACCTTGAGCATCATACCTATATTCATTACCACGTTCATCAGCTGGTGCCAATTTGTATCCGTCATCCTTTTGCACTAACTTTAGGTGAGTAACTTCTTCAGGTAACTGATAGCGCACATTTTTTCCTTGATCATGAATGAATAAGTTACTCCCATTTACAACTTCACCTCTTTCATTTTTTATCTCTTCAGTAATATAGAAACCCATATTTTTGAATTCATGTAGATTTTTGCCTCCTTGCTTTACAACCGCTTCGTATACATCGTCGTCTGTTCTATCAGTCCCTTTATCATCCAATAATGTTCCTTTTTCTACGATTATGCCGCTTTCTCTTTGCTCATCAGAATATTGAGCATGATTTGAATCCTGATGATTTAGAATTTTGGTTCCTCTAAGAAGAAGAGAATCTAAATCTTTTTGAATGTGTCCAGTGCTGGGATGCAACAATTCATTTTCATGTAAATGTGCTTCATCAAAGTATTCATCACGTTCAACCGTTCTACCATCTATCAGAGAAGCTTTATAATGACCGTTTTCTTTTGTAATTGCCATATAAGCACCTCCATCATATTGAGTATTCAAGTTGTGCAATATGTCCTCAAAAACAAAAGTTTCTTTAGTTTGACCTTCAACTTGCTTAAAAAAGCCCGATTCGCTCGACAACTCTCCGAGCTTTGTATTCCCATCATATATAGATAGTGCACCCATATTTCCGTGACCAAGAGCTTGCATAGAAAAAATCTTGCCTTCTTGTAGATCAATATGATTTGTACCTCTTATCAAGTTTGGATCGATATTGACCAGCTCTCCTAATATTTTTGCTGCCTGAGGATTATTTTCAATCTCATCAACTGCTTTGTTTTTTAGTTGATCAAACTTTAAGAATGCTGGTCTGTATTTTGTATTTTCCTCATTACGTAATTCTTCAATAGTAATCTCTCCTTTATGATATTTTTGATACATTTCACCACGTTCTTTATTCAAATTATCGAATTTGTCGGCCTCACTCTTAATTTTTGTATCATATTTTGATAATATTCTAAAAGCCTGATTTTTATACTCTTGACTGTTTTGATATTCATTACCTTGTTGGTCAGAGTAAGTTAGTTTATCCTGTCCATCAGAAGTTTTTACTACCTTGAGGAAATGATATTCCTTTGATATATCGAGGTTATCATTTGTTGCCCTATTAATAGCACGAGCAACATCATAAAATGCAACATGTTCTACAGGAGAAAAATTTCCAACGTTTTCTCCATCCATTTTTTCTATATTTGCTTTATAGTAGGATACATTTTTAATTTCTCCACCCACTATTTCTTGACCAGTTGCTATAAAATCTCCTTTTGTAACTTGCAAAGCGTTGAGGTGTTCCATTGCAGTTCCTGTATCATTCTCATACCAAAATCCATTACTGACCGAACAAATAAGAAACATTACAAACTCGTTTAATAGTAGTACTGGAAATATTGACAATAAAATTACACAAAACATCTTCAAGTAAACCTATGGTATCGTAGATACTATTGCGTAAAGTATTGTATTTGATATATTGCCACAACCTTTCAACAGGATTCAGTTCCGGTGAATAAGGAGGCAAGTATATGATGGTAATGTTTTCCTGAATTTTCAAACTTTTTGATCTATGCCAACTTGCACAATCCATTACAAGAAAGGCTTCTTTCGTGCCTAAATCTTTCGACATCTGCTCCAGAAATATATTCATACAATCAGTGTTTACATATGGAGCAAGTAGGCTAATTTTCTTACCACTTCTTGGATTTACCGCACTGTAGATATAGAAATTTTGTCTACCAATTTTCATTTTAACCTGTGTTCTGACCCCTTTTTTAAACCATCCGTGTCCGATTTTTGAATGAGTTCCAAATCGTGATTCATCAAAAAAATACCTCCTTTTCAGGGTGGGAATTGACTATTTTATTGAAGTATTTTTTAAACTCTTCTTGCTTGTTTTTATCTTGTTTATGGTGAATTGGCCTCGGTGTTATGTAAGAAAACTTCATCCTTTGTATCTCACGGTGCACTGTTGATTTGCTAATGTTTAGGCCAAATTCCTCTGAGATTTTTATTTGCACTTCCTTAATAGTAATATTTGGATTTCTTTCTACCCATATTTCAATTTGCTCACGTTGATTTTTGTTTAATTTGCTTTTTCTTCGCCGCTGAGACGGGGAAAATAATCTTTCTACTCTACCAAATTTTAGATGCTTTATCCATTCAGTCAAAGCAGTCCTTGAAATTTTACATATTCTTGCCACAGCGCTTATACTACTTTCTTTTCCTGCTATCACCGCTTGTAACTTTTTTGAAACATATGCGTTATTTCTGACCTTTTTTAACATTTCTTTCGCCAAATTTACAACTTTTTCGTCTAATAGTTTTGACCTTAATGCCATTTATACCTCTCTATTTTATCTACTTTAGTATCACTTCTTTCCCATTATTGTCTATCTGTTCTTTATATAGTGGGAATTGGTATCAGTAAGCCAACTTTTAAAGTCAGCATTATGCCCTTTTATACTTTCCAAGAACCTTTCTGACTTATGTGAATTACCTGCATGTAAAGTATCCAGGTAATCTTTTAATAAACTAGGATCTTTTTCCTGTAAGTACATCACCAACGCATGACCTGTTTTATAAACTAGGCTATTTGCTTCGCTGTCATCTGAATATTCTAAATCTAAAATTTTATCTAAATCCAAATTTGCAGCTTCGGTTTTGTCAATACTTGATCCTTGAGCATTGAACTTATGATTTGAATGGTGCTCAAAGTAATCTGCAATTCCTTCCATTAATACTGTTGGTAAAGATTCGCCTCCTGTAGCCAAGTAAGTCAAACCATGTGCAAATTCATGCTGAAGGTTATGAACGCCACCTTGCTTATAGACGTACATTGTAGCACAAACACCATCTCCTCCTCCTGGATAACATTTACCACCCTCATCTCCAAGGAGGTGAGAACCGAAATGCTTGCTTCCACCAAGGTGAGTGTAATCAGCCTTATCATCAAACACATAAATTTTGAATGTTTGTTCTGAGCTACCAGGCTCCAGCTTAAATGCATCTTTAAAATTAGTAGCTGTTTCTCTTATCTCACTTTCAATGTGAGCAACTTTACTTGTTCTTAAATCATGAGAATGAACCTCTACTTTGATATTTAAATCTTTAACTTCTATGGTATGCTTATTGTTAAAGTATTCTTCTTGAGTTATATTTTTATTTATTTGTTGATTGATTGTCATAATTCTAACCTCTAATTTATTAGTCTTTACAATATCAAGCATAAAGCTACTTCCGCTAAGAAAGTGTAAATTCTCATATTGATATAATTTACATCTTAATAAAAAAGTATAGATAATTAACTCAATATGAAAAATCGAGAATATAGATAAAATTCTATAGCTAACCTCAGGCAGCTACTAACAAGTAGCAAAATTATAAATATTAAGAAATTTACCAGTAGAAAAAAGGCACCCGTGTTAGCTAGTTGTTACTTCTGAAAATCGATGTTCTATACTGTCTTAAAACAGCCCGTTTCAGCTTTTATAGGTAAAAAATCAGAAACATTGTGAAGACATAAGTGCACGTAATGCAAAAAATTAAAAATAAGGTGCCAACTGACTGTATAATACTTTTGTTGTGTTAACCTGCACAGATTGAAGATAATAAAATACCCTCATTTTTATATTAATGAAAGTGGCGGAGTTTGTCAAGGAGTTTCATTCAGCAAGAGGTCTAAAAGCAAATTGACTTTCATTTCACTGAAGCACTATACTAAAGCTACGATGGGTAATTAGCTCAGTTGGTAGAGCACTTGCTTGACGTGCAAGGGGTCGCTGGTTCGAGTCCAGTGTTACCCACGTTTTTGCTAACGAAAAGATTTTATATGACAGCAGTACACAATGGCAAACATTCAGCAGCAGCATCCAAGCGCTTAATTTATTCCATAATAATAGTTGCGATAACAATGCTTATGGAAATAGCAGGTGGAATAATTTCACACTCGCTTGCTCTGTTATCAGATGCAGGGCACATGCTCACTGATCTTTTTGCCTTGATTTTAAGCTGGGTAGCACACAAGTTTTCAGTTAAGAAATCTGATTTACAAAGATCATATGGGTATCACAGATTGCAGATAATTGCAGCGTTTGTTAATGGCTTAACTCTATTTCTCATTGCAGCAGTCATTATCATTGAATCAATAAAAAGATTTATTTTTCCAGTTAATGTAGAATGGAAAGTAATGCTAATAATTGCCACACTTGGCCTGATCTCTAACATTATAGTCTTTTTTATATTACATAGTAAATGTGAAAGCAATATAAACATAAAAAGTGCTGTACTGCACGTCATAGGAGATATTTTAGGCTCTGTAGCTGCTATAGTTGCATCCATAATTATCATGCTTACCGGATGGCAAGTAGTGGATCCTATTTTGTCAGTATTTGTTAGCGTAATAATCTTAAGCAGTGGCTATAAAATTCTCAAGAATTCTTGCCATATACTCCTTGAAGGTACACCCGAGGGTGTATCTGCTGAGGAGATAAAAAGTGAGATTATATCTAAGCTACCTGAAGTGATAGATGTACACCACATACATGCATGGTCACTATCTGATAATTATTTTATACTTACCATGCATGCCAAGATAAAGCAAAATGGGCAACATACTAATATTCTGTATGAGATAAAAAAAATACTATTAAATAGTTTCAAAATCGCACACTCTACAGTTGAAATTGAATACGATGAATGCGTAGACAGTAAAATACTTAAGCATTGACATCTATAGGCTATTTGTTATTACTACAATATCATAATATTATAGAGAATAGGCTATGATAGGTATTTCCCAAATACAATTTCCTGGAAAAGGCTCTTACAGATTAAAGACAGCAAGCTACTTCGCAGCTTTTGTTTCTTTAAGCATTTTAGTTAATCCGGCCAATGTCTTTTTATCTTTCGCTACAGTATTTTTTAGATCTGAAATAAAAACTTTTTACGTTTATAAAGACATAAAAACTGCAAAGCAGGAAAAAATAAGTAAAAAGGAATATTGGGAAATATTTTTTAAGAATAATAAAATTAAGATAGCATCTTTCTTTTTATTTTTTGCTTTTGTAACATATCTAACCTTTACGACTACTTTTCTACTCGTTTCGTTACTTGCAACAATACCACTTGCAATGGTTTTAATTCTATTACAAAGTGAATTAAGGCCAAAGGATTTTAATCCATTTACGTTACTTAAAGCTGCTACAAATTTCTTTTTAGAAGGCATAAAAGAAAATACTCGCAGCATGACAAATAAGTTTGATGATACTTACGAGCATTTACTACCCCATCAATTGAACGATGATATTAGTAATAATATTGATAAGTTACTGCATAAATATGGTGGGGTACCAGAAGACGTTATTAATGATAAAGAATTTAAAGAATTTATTGAATATATAAATCACTTACATATGCTTGATGGCCAACCATTTAGTAATGAGAATAAGGGAAAATTAGTGATGTTTTTGCAAGATTTTTGCAAAGGTAATGAGAAACATAGCTCTGGTTTCAATGGCGGGCAAATTCTTCTGTTAGTTCTGAAAGCTTGCAATGATGGAAATAGAGAAACTGTAAAAAACAAAAAAGACGCGCTGATTGCAAATTTACTAGATAGTCAAACTTTCTCTAGAAAAGAACGAATTCCTAACACATGTTTTACTGGTATTATCTACAGAATGTTAAGTACATTAGAGGGTATTCATTCCGATCCAGAGATTAAATTTACACCACCTAGACAAATGCTCCTGACAGAAGCAGAAAATGAAGCACGTAAGTTTATGTTAGACAGGCTAAAAAATAAGAAGAACAGTAAAGAAATTCTTAGGGCTTGGCATAACGCCCAAAATAATTATGAAGATGATAAAAGTCAAAAAATAGTTGATGATTTTATTGCAGAAGTAAGTATTTCCTTAATGAGAAATTTACTGAGTTTTACTTCTCAATATAGTGAACAAATTGTGCTGACGTTAATGAAAAATATTAACTCTGTAAAGTTAAATAAATTAGAGCATTATACATTGAATCAATACATAAGAAATAAATTACAAGATCATGATTTAGATAATCAAATTGAAAATATCAAAGGAAAAGTCTTTTTGAAGCTTTTAGAGCTTGATTTACTTAAAACAGATTTTTCTCTCAAGGATTCATCTTTGGATGAAGCTAAGAGAATAGCTGATAAGGTAATAGAGAAAGAAATTAAGGAATTTAGGCTAAAAGCTGAGAAGACCGTTGAAGGTCAAGTGGCCAGAATGTTAGATAGTTTAAGAATGTTACCACTAGAGAAAAGGTGTTATAGGGTATACACAGAACTGAGTAAAAATAGCAGAGACGATAAAGAAGAAGTAAAGAAAATTCTGCAAGAAAAACTAGCAATAACAGAAGCAGTGATAAATAACATGTTAAAAAAAGAAGCTTCACACAGGCTAGAGATAGAGATTGAAGATATTTATAATCAAAATAAGCGCAATGTAACCACACTTTATGAAAAAACAAAAGAAGTAAAGCAAAGATTTATTAAAGATGGACTTTTAACACCTCAAGAAGTAGAGAGTATAACAAGAGTAAAAATTATAATCTTAAATAAAGAAGATAAAATAATACCATCAAGCAGTTTATCTCGTAGTTTAAGTGTCAGTGATTTAACATCTCATCGCTTATAAAAACTTACGCTCTCTGCTTTGCAGAAGGTTTGTAATATTTCTGTGGTGCTTTAAGAAAATCAATATTGCTACAATGAGTAGTGCAAGAAATAATTCTTTTTGAAAAAAGAAAGACGCTACAACAATTATTACAGCCGCAGTCAAAGAAGCAAGAGAAGAATATCGAAAGGTAAAAAATACTATTAGCCAAATAAACACAAACACTGATGCCAAAGGGATATTAAGTGCTATCAAAATTCCCAAAGTTGTCGCAACCCCCTTTCCTCCATTGAACCTTAGCCAAATAGGAAACATATGTCCTAAAACTGCTAAAATAGCAGATGCATATATCCACAGATCGTTATCAAAAAATTGTTGTGCTATATAAATTGCGATAAATCCTTTAAAGGAATCCAAAAGTAATGTCAAAACAGCAAGAAATTTGTTTCCTGTCCTTGCAACATTTGTAGCACCAATATTTCCAGAACCTACTTCTCTTAAATTTATTCCTTTTATTTTTGTAATAATTAAGCTAAACGGTATTGAACCTAATATGTAAGATAATACAAAAACTACAAATATCTCTATCATAGCAATAAATCTAGCTAATTTTATTATTCTTCAGCCTTTTTAGATAACATTGGACTTCATTGTTAATCTGGTTGCTAAACAATATAAGTGCTGTCATATTGATGAGTGCTAAACAAGAGAATAAAGCTCCACCAATATTAGCAATAGCCATTATATCTTTAGATAAACCTGACAAAAATGCAACCGCTACTACTGCTATACGATATATTACTACACTTTTTACACCAAACAAATACAGCCATCCCATTTCACAACAATATACAAATGAAATTACTGAGGAAAACGCAAACAAAGGTGCAGCTATGGTTAAAAGTATAGGAAACCAAGAAGAAACTGTTTCAAATGCTTTCTGGGTGATCAATATTCCCTCGCCAATGCCGGTCTGGTATGCACCTGTTATTACTATTGTTATTCCTGTTAAGCAACAAATTAACATTGTATCAAAGCATGGTTCTATCATCGCAACCAGACCAGTTCTAACTGGCTCCTCATCTTTAGCTACCGCGTGAGTGATTGAAGCAGAGCCAACACCTGCTTCACTGGCAAAAATTGCTCTTTGAATCCCAGCGACAAATGCTCCTACTACTCCTCCACCAACAGCATTGAAGTCTATCATACTGGAAAACAATATTTTCAATGTATTGCTAAAATTGTGAATATTGAATGCAATGATTGTGACACAACTCAAAATATATATGAGTGACATAATAGGAACTAGCGCAGAAGAGACTTTAGCTATTCTCCTGATTCCACCGATAATCACTAGAGCAAGTAATGCAGAAATTATGAAGGAAAGAACCCAAGGATGACTATCTATCCAGCTTGAATAGCCAGATAATATTGAAACCATTTGATTAGTCTGAAATGCTACACTTCCACCAAGACCTGACAATACAAGAAACACTGCATATATTGCAGCTAGCACAATACCAAGCTTCTTAAATCCAAATTCCTCTAGTCCATTTCTTATATATTGAAAGGGACCACTGAATAACTGCTCCTGGCCTTCTGTTCTGTGTCTGAATGCTAAAGTTACTTCAGCAAACTTTGCAGACATACCAAAAAAACCTGTAATCATCATCCAAGGTACCGCTCCTGGCCCTCCCATTGAAATTGCGATTGCAACACCAGCAACAGTTCCAAGGCCTACTGTGCTTGATAGCGCGGTTACAAATGCCTGAAAATGCGTAATGTGACCATCATGATGATCTGTGTCATATTTTCCACATAAAATAGCGAACGCATGCTTAAACATCCTTATGTTGAGAAATCTAAAACGTAGTGTTAGAAATATATAACCAAAGGCCAATAAAAGAATTATAAATGGTACGTGAAAGATCTTGAAAAACAACACTTCATTCATGAAGTTGCTTACTCCATTTAATGCAGTGTCATAACTTTTATGAAAAATTGAAGCAGCGTATACATCATTAAATGGTAGGCAAAATAACACTATATAAAGCATTCTATAAATCATGTTTAATACCTTTTGTAATAAGAATCTATTGTATTTAAGACTTCCCTTCTCAGTAGATATATCGCAACAGCATTTGGAATCATAAGGCACATAAACAGGCTATCACCTAAATAAGATATAAATTCTACATTTTTTGATATACAGCTGATATACACTGAACCCACTATAAAAAACTGAAACAATATCAGTACTTTTTTGTTACCAAATAAGTACACTAGGGCAACTTCACAGTAGTAATAGTAAGCTATTATTGTGGAAAATGCAAAGGAAAACATTATCAGCGGAAGAGCTAGCTTGCTAAATAAAGGCAAGGCTGTTGAAAATGCTGAGCTAACTAACATAATATCACCTACGGTATTAGTGCTATGCATATCGGTGATAATTATCACAATACCAGTCAAAAATGAGACTAATATTGTGTCTACAAATGGTGCAATCATTGCAACACTTCCAACTTTAACTGGGTCTTTCTCTTTTACAATCGAATGTGCTATAGCTGCTGTTCCAGTACCTGCTTCATTAGCAAACACTGACCTTCTTACCCCTGCTATTAATCCACTCAATACTCCACCTCCTATAGCTGATTTGTTAAAGATATCTTGAAATATTATAGATAGAGCATTCAGTAGATTATTTCCGTTTACACAGATTAAATATATACACATGCCTATATAGAACATTATCATGATCGGCCCTAAACCTGTTGCAACTAAAGCAATTCGCTTTATTCCTCCCAGTATTACAATTAATACAAATAGCGAGATAATAACAGATGTGTTGTATTCAAATAAGTTACTTGACAACGCTGCAATTTGATTTGCCTGAAATGGTATACCGCCTAGAATCATTGCAACAAGCAGCATAACTGCGTAGATAAATGCAAGGAATTTTCCAGTCTTCATAAATCCAATCTTTGCAAGTCCATGTTCCATATAATAAAAAGCCCCACCAGTTGTGTTTTCAGAGCGATGAGTAAATGCAAGCACTACTTCAGCAAATTTTATTGACATGCCAAGTACCCCGGTAATTATCATCCAAAAAACTGCACTTGGCCCCCCTATTGTAATAGCTATTGCAACTCCTGATATTGTTCCAAGACCAACTGTTCCTGAAATTACCGTTGCAAATGCCTGAATGTGGGTGATTATGCCGTTATTACTATGGCTCTCTAGGTTGAATAGTGTTTGTATCCCATATTTGAACAACCTGAAGTTAATGAATTTGAATCGAATCGTACAAAAAACCCCAGTTGCAATTACCCAAATAATTATAAATGGTATGTTGAATATCTTTATATATAAAAAAGAGTTTAATAGATCAGTTACTTTTATAATCATGTTGCTCACTATTTTTTATGTAGCTGACTAGTTTTATATGCGTAATGTATATAAAGTCCGATACTTATTGGAATAGTTAAGATATAAACTACACCTAAAATTGGTAGTGTTATCCAGGGCTTACTTATAAAAAATATGATCAATATTCCAAAAAATGACACAAATATATAGGATAAACTTTTAGGGACATAAATGTATTTTGCAGAGAAAGTTGGAATATGACTTATCGAAAAAAATGAGATGGTCAAAAAGTAACAAGCTGTATTCTTTACGTTAAAAAATTGCTCTATAAGAAGTAGATATTCACTTTCATGAGATTGAAAGGTAATAATTATTGGAAACAGAACAAGTAAAGCGCATACAGGGGCTGGAACACCAGAAAAGAAAAATTTTTTCCAGTATAATTGCTCTAAATGTAGCGAAACATTGAATCTTGCAAGTCTTATTGATATGCAGATTACATATATCATTACTAAAATCCATCCTACAACTTTAATTTCATTTAACTTCCAAAAATATAAAAGAAAAGCAGGTGCTGAACCAAAATTTAGAAAATCTGCAAAAGAATCGAGTTGTGCTCCAAAATCGCTGGTTGATTTTAAAATTCTGGCTATCCTGCCGTCCATTCCATCTATTATTGCTGCAATGATAATAAAAATTGCTGAAAATTCCCATTGTTCATTAAATGTGAATTTAAGTGAAGTAAGGCCAGCACATAAACCTAATAAAGTTATAAAGTTTGGGAATAACTTGGTAATAGGTAAAAATTTACTGTTACTTTCATCGTTATTCATATAACATCAAAAGTAAGCTTCTCTTGTTTATTAAAATCTGCTATAACTGTCTCACCGCCAATGACAGTTTGTCCTTCTGAAACTCTTACCTCTATACCAATAGGAATATAAATATTTACTCTGCTACCAAATCTTATAATTCCAAATCTTTCACCTGCTTTTACGCTCTGAGATGTCCTCAAATTACAAACAATGCGGCGTGCAATAAATCCAGCTATTTGCTCTACAATGATTTCTTTTCCCTTCTCATATTCAATCGCAATAACCTGTTTTTCATTCTCATTACTAGACCTATTGCTTATTGCGGAAACAAACTTGCCTTTTTTATAACTCATTTCCTTTATTGTACCAGATATTGGTATACGATTAACGTGGACATTCAAAACACTTAAAAATATGCTAACAAGCGTAAACTTCTTTTCTTCTTCATTCTCTTCTGATAAAGAGTAACTAACTTCTTCTATCTTTGAAATTACACCATCAGCAGGGCTTAATATAAAGTCCTTATTGTTTGGTACAGCTCTTGCCGGATCACGGAAGAAATAAGTACATAATAATGTTGGGAATAAGCAAGTAATGCCAGCCCCCCAAGATATAGAAAATGCTATACATGTTACTATAAAGGAAATAACTATAAATAAATAACCTTCTCTGTTTATATTAGGCAAACCAAAGCACATAATTTATTCTCGATAATTCATTATTAACAATTTATCATTTATAATTTCTCATGAAAAGCTTTTTTTCACTTCTTCACTTTTGGAATGCTTATATAAACATTTGCTTATATAACCATTGATAGAGATTAATTTTTAATGAAAATTTAATTTTCTTAGCTATTGTTAATATTATTTTAATAAAAACTTAATAATAATTCTTAATAATATATGAATTGTTGTGTTCTTAATTTCGTATGACAGGGGAAATAGAAAAAGATGAATCTCCTTCCTTATACTCTGCAATTCGGATGGGTGATATTGAAGCTACAGAGCTGCTAATAAAGTTTGGTGCAAATGTCAATGATAGTTATGAACGTAATAGTACACCACTACATATTGCTATCGGGTATAAGCAGTTTGAAATAGCGAAATTGCTGATAAATAACGGAGCAAACGTTAACGCAAAAACTGAAAATCATGGCAAAGATGACTTAACACCAATGCACCTTGCAATTTTTGCAAACACGCCAGAGTTTATAGAATTGCTAGCTAGCAATGGTGCGTCAATTGATGAAAGAGAAAGCACTGAAGGACATACACCTTTTCACCTTGCTGCTTTATATGGGAATAAAAGTGTAATACAAGCCTTAGTTGATAAGGGACAGAATATTGAAGATATTGATAATAATGGACGTACAGCTTTATTTTTAGCTATTAGGCAATGCACTGGAGCAGAGGATGATAGCAGAATAGAAGTTATCGAGTATTTGATAAATAAACTCAAAGCAGACATAACGAAAAAAGATAATAATAACAACACAATACTTTTTCCTGCTGCTAATAATTGTCCTGAAAAAGTAGTGAAACTCATCATTAAACAATATGTAGGAAGCTTTGATAGAGATCAGTTGAAGAATTTTATCAATCATAAAAATAAAGATGGAATGGATGCTTTGGATATTGCGCTCAACAGTGAAAATGAAGAAGCCATTGAAGTACTTAGATCATATGGAGCAAGTATTGAAAAGATAGAAGGTGAAAGTCGTATATTTCGTGCAGTAGAAGAAGGTAATACAGGAAAAGTGAGCCTTCTTTTAGAGCAAGGAGCAAACGTTAATATAAAAAATGGGAATGGACTTACTCCTTTAGATCTTGCAATGCAGGAAAATGATAAAGACATGGCTCGATTCCTCAGAGAGAATAAAGCAAAAACAGGTTTAGAGATAAAAGTTCAGTTAGCAGCATTAATTACGCTAACTATTATAACCTTCGGCTTAGCACTAGTAGTGTATTTTATTGTGAAAGGTATTAAAGAAATTGCTGCACAAAAAACAGGCAGTACTCTCAATAATGTAGAAAGTACAAAGATAGAACCTCCTATCAAGCACAAATAAAGCTTTTACAGGTAGTTGATAAGTTTCTTGCTTTATTTACATTCTTTCTATAGCATGATATATTAATGTTAGAATAGGGTGTGTGGTATGTTTGCAGGTCAAAATAATAATCAACAGCAGAATAGAAATAGAGCACAAGACTTAGTAAGAAGAGTACAAAATGCTCATAATAATACTAATAAAATTAAAAAATTCATTAATATAGCTTTATTAATAAGTATGATTCTTCCATTTTCTCTTCTGATACAATTTTCTTTGTGCTTATGGATGGTAAACCATTTTTTAAAACCAGAGGAAAATGAGAGAAGATTATCAGCATGGCCAAAAAATATTATTAGAGGAATATTAACGGCTGCTTTAGTCATATGTATTATTATTTCTTGTGTATTTTTAGTGCTTCCTATGTTGTTCTTCTGCTTGCTAAACAAAACACTCACTGAAGCAATACAGCAGTTTAACGATTTAATACAACAAATTCCAGAGGAAGAAAGGGGCCTTTTTGCTGCTGATATAGTCAATATTCTTCCCTTTGTTGCGCAAACTACTCATGATCCAAGTGCAGTTGCTAGTATAAACTTGAGTGTTGATAGACTCGTAGAAAAGTATAAAGAGAATTTAAGCAAAGATGAATTCTATGTACAGCTAAATAGAGGTAACACAACCGGCATTGAAGAGTACATCAAACAGTCAAATGAGTTTACAGAAGGCGATAAATCTCATGCACTTGAATGCTTAAGATTTATCAATAGAACAGGAGATAATTTTAAAGACAATCATAGTAAGTTAACACTAAAGCAAGCAGCTATTTTATGTTGGAAAGCCTGCAATGATAGAAATACAGGGACAGAAAATCAAAGAACTCCTTTAAATGATGAATATATAAAAAATAGAAAGGATATGTTTGTAAAAGGTCTTGTAGACGCTGCAACAACTTACGGTAATCAAGGTCAAAGTTGTGCAGGTGGAACATACAATAAATTATTTGAGTCTTTATCTAGCTTACATCCATCAGTGGTTATTACACTCGATGGAGAAGAGGCTAGAGAAATGATAAAAGAAACGATCA
This sequence comes from Wolbachia endosymbiont (group B) of Hofmannophila pseudospretella, assembly GCF_964028515.1. NCBI lineage: Bacteria > Pseudomonadati > Pseudomonadota > Alphaproteobacteria > Rickettsiales > Anaplasmataceae > Wolbachia > Wolbachia endosymbiont (group B) of Hofmannophila pseudospretella. The sequence continues at coordinate 1,120,520 of NZ_OZ034788.1, forward strand.
CACAAAAATTCCCTGAAATGGCCAGAACCAATTTCACCAATTTCTCTGGAACAGAACAAGAAAGGATCCGTAGCGAGTTACCAAAGTTATCATCTGAAACAGTAAGGTATATTATGACTACGCATTCAGCTCTTGAGAGAAGGTGTCAAGAGTTCAGCAATAGATTAAACAATGATAAAAAGAATGAAATATTAGAAGAGTGTATGAGCAACTTATCCTGTGTTGAGCTAGAAAGTCCAATTGAAAGAAGAAGGTAAATTGTATTTGATTGTAGCCATTTATCTTAAAATATGAAGCAGAGTTTTGGATTATTTGAACTTAAGTTTATGTATTGAAGTAACATGTAAAACCACTTCGTGTAGGTGATGTATTATATTTTATCTACATGTCAAAGATCCTTCTCTCAACTTAAAGATGTTGCTAATCAGCACATACAAATGTAATATTAATTAATATTTATAAATAAAGCAATTCCATGGAAAGTAACTACAACGCTGACGCAATAAAAATCCTAAGAGGTCTTGATGCTGTGAGAAAGCGTCCGGGTATGTATATTGGTGACACTGATGATGGATCAGGCTTGCACCATATGGTGTATGAGGTTGTTGACAATGCGATAGATGAGTCTTTAGCTGGTTATTGTAGTAAGATTGAAGTTAGCATAAATGAAGATGGCTCAGTATCTGTAACCGATAACGGTCGTGGCATTCCAACTGATATTCATGCAGAGGAAGGAATATCAGCAGCAGAAGTAATAATGACCCAACTACATGCAGGAGGTAAATTTGACAGCAATACCTATAAGGTTTCCGGAGGATTACATGGTGTTGGAATTTCAGTTGTTAATGCGTTATCGAGTTGGTTGGAATTAACCATCTGGCGCAACAAAAAAGAACATTTTATGCGCTTTGAAGATGGTGAGTCTGTTGAATCTTTAAAGGTAGTCAATGAAAACACAAGTAAAAGAGGAACTAGAGTAACGTTTATGCCATCAACGGGGACTTTTAGTAGTATTGATTTTAGTTACTCCACTCTTGAGAGTCGCATCAGAGAATTGGCATTTTTAAACTCAAATATTGAGATCATTTTGTGTGATCTCCGTAATAAACCACATGTAAAGTCTCATTTTAACGATAGTAAAGAGTCTGAAGATAATTTTGGTACAGCTAATTTTGTACGCTACTTAGACAAGAATAAGACACATGTTACTAAAATTGCCAGCATTAGAGATGATGTAAAAGATCTAGGTACCAGTGTAGAAATATCAATGGAGTGGAATGATTCCTACTATGAGAATATGCTATGCTTCACAAATAATATAAGACAACGGGATGGTGGTACGCATTTGGCAGGGTTTAGATCTGCACTAACCAGATGTATCAATAACTATGCAAATAATGAAGGTTTTTTGAAGAAGGCAAAAGTGAACTTGACTGGAGAAGATGTTAGAGAAGGCTTAACTTGTGTTTTATCTCTCAAGATGCCTGATCCTAAATTTTCTTCACAGACAAAAGATAAATTGGTCAGTTCTGAAGCGCGGGCAGTTATAGAGAGTATAGTTTTTGACAAGTTGAGTACAATACTTGAAACTGACCCCAAGTTAGCAGCAAGTATAGTAGAAAGAGCAATTAGGTCAGCAAAAGGAAGAGAAGCCGCAAGAAAAGCACGAGAGTTAGTTAAAAATAAAAACAATATTAATATTGCAACTCTACCTGGAAAGCTTGCCGATTGTCAGGAAAAAATTCCTGAGTTATCGGAATTGTTTATAGTAGAGGGTAATTCTGCAGGTGGTACTGCAAAGCAGGGACGTAATCGTAAAACACAGGCGGTACTTGCTTTAAGAGGAAAAATTCTAAACGTAGAACGTGCAGGGCTGGATCGTATTTTTTCATCTGCAGAAATTGGCTCTCTGATCACGGCAATTGGAGCTGGAATAGGGAGTGAGCACTTCGATATTGAAAAAACTAGGTATCATAAAATTATCATTATGACAGACGCAGACGTTGATGGATCGCATATAAGAACTTTGATTCTAACTTTCTTTTTTAGACATATGCGTGAAGTAATTGAAAAAGGATATTTATACATAGCGCAGCCACCCCTCTATAAAGTTACAAAAAATGCTAAAGATACTTATATCAAAGATGATGAAACTTTTGAAGAGTATATAGTAAATTCAGCGATTAAAAGATTAACATTAAATGGTGTAGGCAAAGATTTGCGTTTCGTTTTGAATAAGTGTCTCAGTATTTCAAACATTAGCAAAAATTATGATAGGGAAATACCAAAAGATCTCTTAGAATCATTGCTAATTTTAAGTAAAAAGAATGCTCTATTGTCTGCTGATGAGATATTAAAATATTTAAAATTGATGTATAGTGAATATACTTGGGAAGTAGAAGTAAAAGATGAGGAAATTCACATTGCTAAATTGTTTCAAGGGTTAGCAGACAAATATGTATTCTCGCTTAGTATGCTTGAAAGCAAAGAAATACAGAATATATTGAGTTCTCTTGATAACATAATTGACTTATTTAATGGTGATTCATTTTTACAGTCGCAAGAAACTGAAATAAAAATAAAGTCTCCAAGTGCACTCGCAAAAATAGTGATGGATTATGGTAAAAAAGGTTTAACTCTGCAGAGATTTAAAGGCCTTGGTGAAATGAATGCTGATCAGCTTTGGGAAACTACACTCAATCCAGAAACTAGAACTCTGCTAAAAGTTGAAATAAAAGATTGTGAGGAAGCAGATAGCATATTCTCGGTGCTAATGGGTGATATAGTTGAACCACGTCGTGACTTTATAAATAACAATGCACTTAACGTGCATGATGTTGATATTTGATTTTAGAAACGCTAAACCCTTATGGCTTAGCATTGTGTGCCAAACCGGCTATTTAAAACGTACTACTGACCAATCCATTTCAGAAATCTGAATTGATTTCGGTTGTATTCCCGTTTTCGATCATAAATATATAGATTTTCTGCCCTATTGTTGTTATAATTAACACCTTGCTAAATTGAATGTTAATGAATGAATTGAGAAGGTTCACTATTACAGAGATGTATGATGGACTAAGACGGGGGGATTTTTCTGCTGTTGAGCTTGTAGAAACGCATGTTAGTGCAGTCGAAAATGAGCAACTAAATGCATTTGTAACAAAAACCCCAGAAATCGCGATAAAAGCTGCTAAAATAGCAGATGAATACTTTTTGAAACAAAAAGATAATATTTCATCACTTATGGGCATACCAGTTGGTGTTAAAGATTTATTCTGTACAAAAGGAATAAAAACAACAGCATGCTCAAAAATGCTGGAAAATTTCATCCCGACTTATGAATCTACGGTATCTAATTTGCTTTTAAAAAGTGGAGCAGCCATGCTCGGTAAACTTAACATGGATGAATTTGCTATGGGCTCTGCTAACATAAATAGCTATTTTGGCCCTGTTGAAAATGTATGGATTAGAGAAAGTGATGGAGAAAAAGTTGTTCCTGGTGGATCATCTGGTGGATCTGCAGCATCAGTTGCTGGGTTTTTATGTGCTGGAGCATTAGGAAGCGATACTGGTGGGTCTGTACGTCAACCAGCAGCTTATTGTGGAGTGGTTGGAATAAAGCCAACTTATGGAAGATGTTCGCGTTTTGGTATGATTGCATTTGCAAGCTCTCTTGATCAAGCAGGAGTCATTACTCGTTCTGTTTCTGATTCAGCATTAATGCTGGAAACAATTTGTGGCTATGATGAAAAAGATTCAACATCGAGCGAAAAACCAGTGCCTAAATTTTCTAATCTTATAAATGGTGATATCAAGGGTAAGCGCATTGGTATACCAAAAGAATATAGAATGGATGGGATTTCAGAAGAAATCGTTCATCATTGGGAAAAAGTTTCTTCCAATTTAAAAGAAAATGGTGCTGAAGTTGTTGACATTACTCTGCCTCATACTAAATATGCGATACCGGTTTACTATCTAATTTGTTCTGCTGAAACTTCATCTAATCTTGCTCGCTATGATGGTGTACGTTACGGATTCAGGGTTGATGCTGATACCCTTGAAGAAATGTACTCGCTAACAAGAGCAGAAGGTTTTGGTAAAGAAGTGAAAAGGAGAATTTTAATTGGTTCTTATGCGCTTTCTTCAGGTCATTACAATGAGTATTATGAAAAAGCACAGTGCATTAGGGCATTAATCAGAAATGATTTTATAAAAGCGTTTGAAAAAATAGATTACATACTTGTGCCATCTGCTCCAACAGAAGCTTTCGGCTTAAATGAAAAGCCAGATCCGCTAATGATGTGCATTAATGATGTGTTTACCGTGCCGGCAAGCTTAGCGGGATTACCTGCTATTTCTATCCCTGTTGGGCTCTCAAATGAAGGTTTGCCACTTGCCTTGCAAGTAATTGGAAATTATTATGATGAAACTGGAATATTAAATATGGCAAGTGTGATAGAGCAAAATTGCGGCAGAATAATTGACTCTCTTATATAATATATTTTCTTATAGTAACTATAGCATTATGATTATTTTAGCTATAGGAAACAAGAACTTGATTTTTGTAGCTAAATAATAGACCATCAAAGGCACACTCAAATATCTAAAATGAAAGAAAAGACTTTCACAATCATTGATGGTTACGGTTTTCTTTTCAGAGCTTATTACGTTTTGCATCATTTAACTACCACAACCGGTATTCCAATAGGTGCTGTGTATGGCTTTTTGAATATGGTTCTGAGGTATATTGTCCATTCGGACTACTTAACTATAGCACTTGATTCTGGCAAAAAAAATTTCAGGCACAGTTTATATTCTGAGTATAAAGCAAACAGAGTAACGCCTCCTGAGGATTTAATTCCACAATTTACAATACTGAGAGAAGCGGTGGAAGCTTTTAACTTCAGCTATGAAGAGATTGAAGGCTATGAAGCAGATGACATAATTGCAACACTAGCTGCAAAATATGCCAACCACGAAGACTTTAAAGTAGTAGTAGTCTCATCAGATAAAGACTTATTTCAACTTTTGAATTACAACATTCTAATATTTGATCCTATCAAAAATATATACGTAGATGAAAAACAAGTGATAGAAAAATTTGGTGTAAATTCAAATAAGCTTCTTGATTTATTTTCTCTAACTGGAGATGCATCTGATAACATTCCAGGCGTTCCAGGAATAGGCCCAAAAACTGCAGCTAAATTGCTGGATAAATTTGATTCGTTGGATAACATTATAGAAAACATCAATAACATTGAGCAAACAAGAGTTCGTAATATTCTTACTGAGCATAAGGAAAAAGCACTAATTTCAAGAGAACTTTTGTCACTATGCAAAAAAGTAGATCTTCAACATGATATTGTAAAATATGAAGTCCATCCTCCAAATATGGAAAAATTGTTATCCTTTTTGAAGAAATATGAATTTAATTCATTGATAGGAAAAGTAGAAAAGCTTTTTTCTTATAGTGGATCTAGCACAAAAGAGAAAACAGAATATAGTAGTGAAGAATTAGAAAAATTTTTGGAGTATTGCAGATATGAAGGTAAAATTGCAATTCATTGCCACTTTGAAAACAATGCATTAAACGAAATCTCCTTATCTTGCAGTGAAGATAATATTTTCTACATAGATCAAAGCTGCCTACAAGATGCACTCACTATAATAAATTCAACTTTATTTTCAAATGAGGTGCTTAAAATAATACATGATATTAGAAAGATCAGAGAAATATTTCCTACAATAGAGAGAGTGCTAGACTCAATTGATGACTTGATGATCATGTCATATAGTCTTGACACAGGTAAGCATGATCACAGCATTCCAAACATAGTTGCGCATAATTTGAGTGAGAATGTAGAAAATTTTTCGGCAAAAACTTTAATAGCGATCCATGAGAAACTGACACAAAGATTATTTCAGGAAAAACTTTTTACGATTTACGAACGCTTCGACAGGCCTCTCATGAAAGTAGTATTTGATATGGAGAAAAATGGAATACTGCTTAATATTCAAAAACTACAGGAACTGTCTGATAAGTTTGAGCAGCTAATTGCTGTATTTGAAAACGATATACATAACTTAGCAGGAGAAAAATTTAATATTGCATCACCAAAACAATTAAGTGATATTTTATTTAATAAAATAGGGCTAAGTAAAAAGAAAAAGTCAAAATCCGGGTCTTATAGCACCAACTCTGAAGTTCTAGAGGCACTTGAAGAGGAGGGGACAGAAATCGCAGGTAAAATTTTAAGTTGGCGACATCTAAGTAAATTAAAGGGTACCTATACTGACGCGTTAATAAAACAGGTTGATCCGCTTGATGGTAGGATACATACAAGCTTTTCAATCACTGTGACTGCAACTGGAAGGCTGAGCTCTAGCAATCCTAATTTACAAAATATTCCTATCAGAAGCGAAGAAGGTAGTCTTATCAGGCAAGCGTTTATTGTGCCAAAAGGGTGCAAGATAATTTCTGCCGACTATTCGCAAATAGAATTAAGACTCCTGGCACATGTGGCAGATGTTGCGGCATTTAAAGAAGCTTTTGCAAATAGGGAAGATATTCATGATATCACCGCAAGACAAGTTTTTGGAGTTCAAGAAATAGATGAGCAATTAAGACGCAAAGCAAAAACCATTAATTTTGGAATTATATATGGAATTAGTCCATTTGGCCTTGCAAAGCGACTTGGAATTACCATTGCGGAGGCTGCTGAATACATTAATTACTATTTTTCTTGTTACCCAGAAATAAAGGTCTATATGGAAAAAGCAGTATCTATCGCGAGAAATCATGGTTATGTAGAAACTTTGTTTGGCAGAAGATGTTTTGTAAGAGACATCAACAATAAAATTCCTTATCTAAGACAATTTGCAGAAAGGGCAGCAATAAATGCACCGCTGCAAGGAACCGCCGCTGATATAATAAAACGTGCAATGATTCAGCTTTTTGATCAATTGAAAACAGGTAAAATAATCCTCCAAGTTCACGATGAGCTACTAGTTGAAGTAGAGGACGATAAGGTACAAGAAACAGCAAAACTTATGAAAGACGTAATGGAAAATGCAGTAAAAATTTCTATACCGCTTGAAGTAGAAATAGAAATTGGCGACAACTGGGGCTTTTCTTAATTATACCGTAGACTCTAAGAACCTGTCTTGAAAGGACCTAAGTAGTATCTGTTCAGATGCATGGCTAATGTGTAAATATTGAAGCAAAAATAATGTCATCCCAGTGCTTGACACTGGGATCCAAATTGCTCACAAGCAACCTAATCATAGATATTAAAAGCAACGCTTTCAATGAGACTACAAAAGGCTGGATTCCAGTGTCAAGCACTGCCTTGTTGTTGTAAATTCACTTTTACCTTATTTTGCCACACCCCTGAACGGATGCCTTGAGTAGTTAATTTCGTAAGTATAATAGCAGTCATATTAAAGAGTTCTTGAAGTAAGGAGAGCACGCTCATACGTCACGCAAACAACGTTTGGGAATAATCTAAGGTTCTGTGATATCAGCAGCTTTCTTGGCAATAACATCCCGCTTTCAGTAAATAGTGATTTTATAATTTTCCTATATATTAGAAAAATTTTTATTTTAATTAGCGTTAAACAATAGGCGCCTATTGATTTTTAGCTAAAGTAAAGGTCAAATATCTGGAATTCTGGACATAAAATCCCCCTGTGTGAAAAAGATTAGAAAAAAGTGCAGCGCACATACGACAGAAATTAAGCACACTTACATGCTCTGAAGAAGATACGCTACGCTTTTTGATTAAAAGTTTGACTGAAAAGTCTGCAGACAAAGATAAGTTTTTGAGCTCTAAAAATATCTCTTACTATCATTATAATCAGATTTAAAATATATGGAAGCAATTTTTTACGTTCCCTTATCACTTATATCATTTGTTACTCTTCTATTTTTTGCTTTATTCTTTTCTTTTTTCCCTTTCAAGACAGGTTCTAAGAAATTTGAATTAATACGAAAAATATGCTATAATTATAACATAGGTTAGTACAAATAGATCGTTATGACAGTTCCAAAAGCAAAAAATAAGCCTTTAGAGTCATCTACTCAGGTGACCGGGCAAAATGAGATGCTCTTCAAGAAGGAACATAAGGAAATTTACGATTACTTTGTAAAAGTATTAGAAGTTAAAGCCAAATTAAAGGAGAGCAAAGGAATAACTGATTATTTTATATTAGCTTATAAGAAGATACTACTAACTAATGTCAATCCAGAAAAGATAAGACCACTCAGTGAAGAGAATTTTTGTCAGTTTTTACTTTCTATATTTAAAGAAGTTAGAGAGAAAAAATTGGCTGGAGAGGAAGATAGTAAAGTAAAGCAAGTAGTAGAGGAATGCTTAGATGATGTACGTGGTACAGAAGCTAAAGATTCACTAATAAAACTTGTTGGGTTACCATTGGGAATAAAAATAGACCCGAAAAATATTTCTGGCTCCTTTATGGATGGAGTGAAAGAAAAAATACCATTTTTAGGTGGAGATAAAAAAGAAGAGGATGAACCACTACTTAGTGATGAAGAGATGGTAACAAAGTGCTTACGTAAGGTTTTTCTTCCTATTCTTTTTTCCATTGCTTCAATATTAATTTTTGGTCCTACTACACTTGCGATAGTTGCTGCTGTTATTGGTACAATATTTGCTGTAAAGGGAGGAATTGAAGTTCTTTTTTCAAATAATAGGCCAGGTACTTTATATGATCCTAGCTCACCAGATAAAGATGATACAGAAAAGAGAGCAAAATTGAATGAAAAAATTCGCAAGGGTATTGATGATATTTTAAAAACCCCAATTGAAAGCTCTCTTGAAACAATTGCTGACGGGAGTAAAAAACAACCTACTCTGGAACAAGCTCCTCAGGTGGGAAATAAAGGGGGTGAGCAGCTTACTGTGCTTGATGAGCAAGTTACTGTAGATAAGCTATTTGAGGAACAAAGGCAGCAGTCAAGTAAGACATAGACTTACCAAAAGTGAATTGTGTAAGAGGTCTTTTATTGTTTTATAACACATACAACAGGAGTATGATCAGATGGGTTTTCTAGTTTACGCAACCTATCATCTATGTAACATGTTTCCAATTTATCTACAGCTTGTGGCGATAGTAGCATATAATCTATTCGCATCCCTTGATTATTTCTCAGTGAATTACCTTGATAATGCCACCAAGTAAACTGTTGCAAATTTGGGTGAGATATTCTAAATGCATCTTTAAAACCAAGATTCAAGATCGCTCTTAATTTCTCACGCTCTTTTATATGAAAGCATACTTGGCCATTTAATAAATTTGAATCAAAAACATCAATTTCATCCAGTGCAACATTATAATCGCCAGCTATAATAGTTAACTCTTCATTTTTCAACAAAGTGCCCATCCTTTCATATAAGTTATCAAAAAACTTGAGTTTATATTCAAATGCTTGGGAGTCCAAGCTTTGACCATTGGGCACGTATAAACTTCCTACCCTTATCTTATTATTGGTGTGTTTTATCACACACTCTATATAACGTGCTTCTTGATAACTCTCTACAACATCGATTTTTAATTTTTCCAGTATTGGATATTTAGATAAAACACAAACGCCATTTCTTGCAACCTGTCCATAGATAGCATATTCATATCCTAACTTTTCTATCTCTGCATAAGGAAATTGCTCTTCCGTACATTTTATCTCTTGCAGCAAAACTATATCTATCTGACTATCAGCTATAAAATTACAAAGTTGATTAACTCTTCTACGTATTGAGTTTACATTCCAAGTTGCAATCTTTAGCATCAACAATCCTTATTAATTATATCAATTAAACTCTCCCCAGTAGGTAACCTTGATGTTATAATTTTTTTCCATTTGATTAACCTTAAACTATCAGCAATGTTTTTACTCATGGTATATGCAACTGTATTATTCATCACAGGAGATAGCCCACTTTTTAGAACTAATGAACAAAATGCCCTTGCAGTTTGTGAGGAAAAAAAAGCAACGCTATCAATTTTACCGTCCAATAGTAAATTTTTACACCTATTAGTTAGAATCCTTTTAGTAATTGTTTTATAGAGTACAACTTCTCTTACGTTAAAACCTTCTTCAGATAATCTCTTTTTTAGGTCACATGATACTTCTTGTCCCCTTATATATAAGAACTTTATTGCATTTGAATAATGAGATTTTATGAATGATATCAGACCATCAACGTTGCTGTCTGCTGAGATTATATCGGAAAATCCCAAATTTTTTGCAGCCTGCATAGTTGAATTACCAACCGTAATAATTGGAAAGCCATCCTCTTTGCATATTTGACTGAAAGCCTTTACACTGTTTTTACTTGTAGATATCACAACGTCAAATTCATACGTAGATATATCAGGATTTAAGTACTTTATTGTGAATACTGGTTCTATAAAAACTTTGTATCCATATTTTTTTAGCGTGCTTCTTGTGCTCAACGAATCTAATAAAGGCCTTGTCAATAAAATAGACTTCATTCTGGTTTATTTCACTAGCAGTAAAATAATATACCTTATACACAAATTATTGAATAAAAACTTTTATTTTTTAAGTTTCTTGCGTAACCTATGAAAAAGGCAAGAGAAACTCCATAAATTGGCCTAGTGCTAGAAAATTGATATTAAATAAGCGAACGTTTTGATCAAATGGAAAAAAGGATGTTACTCATTGAGTAACATCCTTTTGAAGAAAGTGGGTAATTTTGGTTACTGTCTTTCATTTGTTTTTGGAACTTGCTGTTCTACATTAGTGTCAACAGTTACTGCTGAAGAAGGTCCCACCAATTTGTCCAAAGAACCTGTCTTTCTTAAGTCAGCTTGGGTTTTTAACTTGCCATTTTTCTCAGTGAAAATACCATGTTGCGGAGAAGAACTTGGTGAATTGAATCCACTATCAGAATTACGACGATAACTGGCAAAGCTAGAAGTTGTAGCAGTACTGTCAGTACTTATAGAATCCATTGAATTGCTTCTTGGTGGAGCAACATAAAAAGTGCTATTTCCTTTCTTTGTAGATGGTATCTCATCTGCATTCATCCTTTCATATTGTGTAAGAGTAACTTCCTCTTGCTTTTTGCCACCTTTTAGCGATGATGACAACTTGCTCCAAAGTGAGGTAGGTGCTTTTACTTCCTTATGCTCATTAGGATTTAATAATTCTGCTTCGCTGCTAACAGTACTTATAGAACTCGTTGAACTACTACCTGATAAGCTATTTTCCAGTGAATTCATAGAACTTGCTTTATGCCTTTTTGCTGACTTATTAAGACTTTCTAAAGTATTAAAACGAGTATGCTCTTCCTTGCATTCTCTAATAACTTCCTTAATCTCATCATGATGTTCAGAGAAAATACTGTCTCTAAAGTATTTATCTTTATCTGATAGTCTTTTTGTAACTAAATTACGCAAACCATCTGCGTCCAAGTTATCAATAAATTTCTTCTGCTCTCTCCATTTATCTACTAGCTGGTCTGGCAAATAATCTCTCCAATCAAGATATGTTTCTTTTGCTATTTTTCCTTCTATTTTTTCTGATATTCCAGAAAGTATGCTCTTTATTAACGTGGAATTATTTTTTCCATCAGTACAAATTGCTCTAAGATCTTCTTTCACTTCTTGAGCTCTCTTCTTTTGTGGTGAATCAGGAATAAGCTCATTATCTATTCTATCTGAATAATTCTCATTACCAGCTGCACGATATAACTTATTTGCTGTTGCAGTGAGCACATTACTTGTCTTTTCCTTTGTTTTTTCACTTACAAAACTAGCACCTCTCTTCAGCGAATCTGCTGAATACTCATAGCCATCCTTAATTTTTCCGCCAATATGCTTCGCTCCTTCAACTGTTTTTTCTGCTGACCATTTGAGCCCTTTATATCCAGATTGAACTGCTTTTACAGCAACTTTCGCAGCGTAAAATAGAGTAAGACCAACTATAGCACTTGGTATAGCAAGTGTTGCACCAACTGCCAAAAGTGGTAACACTGCTGCAAATAATCCACTTGCTGTACCTACTACAAGAGCCTGATCTCCTTGCTTCATCTTGGAGAATTCTGTATCTCCTTTTAACAAGTCAGTAATTCTTTCCTTTAGTTTTTTAGAATCATGAACAATATCTGCACTTAATGAATCTTGCATAATTGTACTAACACCCAAATTATCTTGTTGAGCTTCAACAGGACGTGAGTTAGATTTTATTTCACTAGGTGACATTTTTAACCTCACTATTAATTAAACATACTAATATTGTATATACATGATTCTTAAGTTAGGGTTAATTCACCTAACAATGTCCATTTGCTTTCAAATGATTTTACTTGATGTGTTTTTTTGAAAGCACAGAAAATTATTGCAATATAATATCTCGTTTGGATTAGCTATAGTTGAAGCAAAACTCATCCTTTTGAAGGAGTAGATTTTTCCGTAGTCTTAGCAGGAACTGTGTTTGGATCTGATAGTTCTGTTCTGACATATTTGCCTTCTTTATCATATAAATCGCGAAAATCATTCATTTGCACATCAGTTTGAATCTCCATTTCTTTAGTCTCCTTGTGATCTATTGAAGATGATGCATCAACACCTGTACCTTTAGTAACTTTTTGTCTTAGTTGTGTATTTTCTTCTTGTAATTGCTTTGAATTTTTCTTTAACTCACCAATCTCTTGTATTTTTTGGTTTAGTTGATTAGATATAGTTAGTTTGTCTCTAGCCAAATTTTTATTTTCCTTTTCTAATTTACTAATTTTTTTGCTTGAAGATTTATCCGCAGCTTGTGTACCTTGGTCTTGTGTTTTAGGAACTGTAGTTTCCTGATCACTTGCCTGGATTTCTACACTTTTATATTCAACTTCAGTTTGAGTTGATGTAGCTACATTCTCACCTACTTCACTGAGCTCATCTGCAAGTGATTTTCCAGGTTCAAGTTGTTGAATTTTTCCCTCCAAAACTTCTTTGTCTTTTTGCAGTTGACTTAATTCTTTAGCTAATTGATTCATCTTTTTAGCCAATGTATTGTTTTTCTCTTTTTCTTCTGTCAATTTTTCTGCCAACTGCTTTTCATTATTATTCTTTAAACCTTCTAACAATGTTTTCTTTAGATCGTTTTCCAAATTTGCATTCTTTTTTTCTAGTGCACTTAACTTAGCTTCACTTTGCTCTAATTTTTCCTGCTGCTCTTCATTTATCCTATTTATTTCATTTTTTTTATTTTTCAACTGATCACTTAACTTACCAATTACATTATTTTCACCTTGTAGTTCTTTTTCTAACGCCTTTATCTCTTGTGTTAGTTGTTCAATACCTTGATCTTTTTCTTGCGTTATTCTTTTCAATTCAGCTTTAAGTTTTTTAACTTCTCCTTCCAAAATTTGCTTTTCCTCACTTAGTGTTCTTATTCCTGTATCACCTTCCTTTTCTATATTTTGATTAAGTTCTTCTGATTTTTTGAGTTTCTCTGTAAGTGACTTAATAGAAGCATCTTGTTCCTCGATTTTTTGATCTCTTTCAAATATTGCTTGCTGTTGTTTGTTAATTTCATTTTTCAAGGAGTCGCATTCTAACTTTAGATCCTCAAGCTGCTTTGCCTGCTTTGCAAAATATTGAGCAAACGTTTCTTTTTCTTCTTTTAACTCCTCAATTCCATCTATAATTTCATCCACTCCATTTTCTGATCCTTCTTGTTCATACTTTTTCTCGTCATCAGACATGCTATTCTCAAGCGTTTCATCTTCTTCGCCACTAAATTCACTAGCGCCAGAGAAAGAACTTCTACGTGAATCAGGAGAGGAATATCCACTGCTACTTGGTGTAGCTGACTGTGGTGAATCTTTTGTAAATGTTTCCTCTGCTGGTGTTTGTTGATCGTTCACACTTTTGACCATGTCAGTGAAAGTTTGATATAGAGTTTTGCCATTGATAAAAACTTCTTTATTCTGCTCAACTAATTTTAATACCTCTTCTGGGTCAGTTATTTCTCCAAATTTTGGTTTATCAATCACTCTTTTTATGCCCTTAGAATTTACTTCTACAGTCATGCTACAATCTATGCTATTGCCTTTAGAATCCTTAGCTTGCCAGTTAATGGTCATCTCACATGAGCTTGAACCAGTAAAATCATAGTGCCTTTCGCTGCCTTTTTTGGTTGCAGTTATTTGACTATCTTTCCCTAAAGATAGGTTATAAACCTTGCCTTCGTCACTGGCTCTTAAAAGGGTGCTAATCTCTATTGGTTTTTCTTTATTTTCAAATCTAATTTTAAATTCATTATCTTGTGTTGTATATACTAAGAAATTTTCACCTGGTAGAGATTCTTCAAATTTTTTATGTGTTTCATTTATTAATTGCTCAAATCTTTGGAAATCTGTCTTCCACTTTGAGCTCATTTGTTCCTTAATGTCTTTATTTTGTAGTAAAGGACCAATAAAATACCAGATTAAATTTTCTTCCTCTAGTTTTCTTGTAAAATCCTGAAATTTGTTACAAGATTCAATAAAACTTAAAATATCCTTTTTCTTCTGCTCATCTAAATCTAAACCTTGATTTTCAGTTACAAGTAAATTTTCTTTTGTCATAATTTCTATTTTTAGAGAACTATGTTATAATATTAGCATATTTTCTTAAAAAATCAACTAATTTTATAGTTAGATAAACTTGAGTATTTGACGGGAATGTTATATATTAACCACTCCAAGAAGTGCAGTATGGACAATAATATTATAAGAAAATACGATATTAGAGGTGTGGTAGGCAGAGACCTGCAAATCAGTGATGGGTATGAAATAGGTAGAAAATTCGGTCAAACTGCAGCTAACGTTTGTGTAGGCTATGACAGCAGGATAGATTCACCAAGTATAGAAAAAGAATTAATCAGAGGCTTGATTTTATCCGGTGCGAATGTTATACGCGTTGGGCTCTGTTCTTCACCTATGCTCTACGCTGCAACAATGCAGGCAGATCTTGGGATTATGATCACTGCTTCTCATAATCCCAGAGAATATAACGGCTTTAAATTTTTCAGTAGTAAAAAAGTTTACTCAGATCAAGAAATGAAGGAAATTATAGGCAGTAAAATTAAAAACAGCACGAAAATTGGAAGCTTAATTAACACGAATATATATAGTGAGTACGTTAACATATTAAAAGATGTGCTCAAGAATAACACTACACAAAAACTAAAAATAGCCTGGGATTTTGGCAATAGTCCAACAATTGTAAGGTATATTGAAAAGATTTTACCAGATCATATACACATCGTAACCAATAGCTTTATAGATGGAACGTTTCCACTGCATGACCCAGATCCCATAGAAGAGAAAAATCTTGCTCAGTTAATAGATATTGTCAAGAAAGATAAATGTGATCTTGGTATTGCACTTGATGGTGATGGTGATAGGGTACGCTTGATTGATAATAAAGGTAATGTTGTTTCCAATGATCACTTGTTTATGATTTTTTCACGTGAAGTATTGGCGGAACACCCAAAAAGCAAAGTTATTGCCAACGTAAAAATGAGTATGAAAGTGCATGATCTTGTTAGTAAATTAGGAGGACAAATAATTACCTGTGCCACTGGACACTCACTAGTTAAGAAAAAGATGGTAGAAGAAGGAGCAAAATTTGCCGGTGAACTCAGTGGGCATTTTTTCTTTTCTGAGCTGGGTTTCGATGATGGACTATATTCTGCTGTTAAAGTCATTAACATTTTACTTAAGAAAAACCAAAGCCTATCTGAGATGATTGAAGATTTGCCAAAGTTATATATCACTCATGAAGTGAAAATTGTAGTGAAGGATGAGAAAAAGTTTCAAATAATTGAGTCAGTAAAGGAGACACTAAAGCAGAAAAATATTGTATTTTCAGAGCTTGATGGTATTAAGGTAACCGATAATAAAGGTTGGTGGCTTCTTAGAGTATCAAATACGCAAAACTGCATTACAGCAAGATGTGAAGGAAATACCTTAGAAAATTTTGAACTCACTAAAAAAGTTTTGTTTTATTACATTGATGCACTAAAATTATACATTTAAATTTTTTTGATGATTTACTTATTCGTCAATGTTTGCAGTTTTGTTTGATTAGTAATAGGAATTGGTAACCTATGGCGCACTGCTGTGGATAACAGCTGTCTAAGCTAATTTAGCTATAGAAAATGAACACTCACTTTTCTTTATTGTTTTGAGATTTTTCTTGATCAACCATTTCCTCACCGATCTCTTTTATTTTTAGTATCAATGACTCTGGCACATACATGTTAATTACTTCTTCTGTTGTCACAAATAAAGCCTGATAAGAGTGTGAATTTATTATCCAATTGGGCAATATGTCTTCTGCATCTATTTTAGACTCTCCCTCTTTTTTATCATATACTGTGTGGCAATATAAGTGCACAGCAAAAAATAGTACATAAGAAAGCAATATTCCTCTAAGTGCTCCGACAAAGATTCCAGTAACTCTATCCATTAATCCCAACCTTATAGGTGATAATATGTACATTAGCCAGTTATTCATTGTCATGAATGTAAGATTAAGTATGATAAATACAGAGATTGTAGAAAGTATGTTTTGTGTAACTTTAGAGTCAAAATACTTACTATAATTTATAATAAAAAAATCATAGTAACTAGCTGTCAAAAAGACTGATAAGAGCAAGAACATTAATGCACATAGCTCTTTTATAAAACCTCTAGTTATCGATATTATTACACACAAGACAATAATAAAGATAATTAGGCTATCGAAAAACATATTTTGTATCTATATGATTTTCAAGATATAATAGTTGTAAATAACAAAGTTGTAAAATTAATTGTGTTGATATTTTATCAGCTGGTCTAAGTACCGGGCAATCATATCAACTTCTAAATTTAGGTAATTACCTGTTTTATTATGCTGAAAAGTTGTGTTTTTCCATGTATAGGGAATTATATTCACAGTGAATTCTTGATCGACAACTGAATTTACTGTAAGGGAAACTCCATCTAGCGTTACAGAACCTTTTTTTGTAATAAATTTAATTAATTCTTGTGGGCATGATAGTCTGATTTCATGAGATTCTAAATTTTGATTGATTGTTAAAATTTCTGTTGTGTCATCCACATGACCCTGAACCAAGTGGCCGTCAATTCTGTCACTCAGTTTCATTGCTTGTTCTAGGTTTATTTTTTTCCCTGTTTCCCACGTATTTAAGTTAGAAACCTTCATGGTTTCTTGAGATACTTGAACTGTGAATACATCGTTCATTATGTCGACAACAGTTAAACACACTCCGGAGCAGGATATTGAATCTCCTTTGTTTATAGAGGATAAATTTTGTGTCTCAATATGGAAGATTTGATCAGAGTTAGGGTGGATAGTGATATCAGTTATAGTGCCAATATCTTTGATAATTCCTTTAAACATGCAATAAAATAAATAATTATATCACAAAAGATCTTATTTGTTAGGTGCGCGAAGGAAGATCTTTTTCACTTATCTGCTCAACAGATTTTACAGAATACTCAGAATGTATAAAGTAAGCCAGGCTCAAAACGCACAGTGTAATTAATATTGGTAACCCTATGTTTAATGTTAGACCGATACTTTCCCTTTTTTCTGTTGGCACCAATTCCTTTAAAATTGACACTTTTCCCAGCGGTAAGTGCCATAGGCAGAGTGCTGATATAGAAGCTGCTACTAAAAATAGACAAAAATAAGTCTCTTTCGAAGAAAACATAGCTTTTAATGGTGATTTGAGCCTAATATTAGTAGGCAATCGAGTTTTAGCTTCATTTGTTTTTGGTAAATGGTCTACAGCTTTGCTTGGTAAAATTTCATGAGAAACATTTTTAGGCTGTGGAGAAGGTTGGCCTGAAACTAATTTAATCAACTGCTCTTTTTTTCTATATACTTGCTTTTGTAAATATTCTTTACCTAAAAGTGAATTATGAGGGGGTTGTGGCCTTTTGAGTACCTCTAGCACTTCTGATATCTCATCTGGTTCTAATACTTCATGTAATTGTTTATCTTGAAAGTAATACCAAAATCCATTACTGACCGAACAAATAAGAAACATTACAAACTCGTTTAATAGTAGTACTGGAAATATTGACAATAAAATTACACAAAACATCTTCAAGTAAACCTATGGTATCGTAGATACTATTGCGTAAAGTATTGTATTTGATATATTGCCACAACCTTTCAACAGGATTCAGTTCCGGTGAATAAGGAGGCAAGTATATGATGGTAATGTTTTCCTGAATTTTCAAACTTTTTGATCTATGCCAACTTGCACAATCCATTACAAGAAAGGCTTCTTTCGTGCCTAAATCTTTCGACATCTGCTCCAGAAATATATTCATACAATCAGTGTTTACATATGGAGCAAGTAGGCTAATTTTCTTACCACTTCTTGGATTTACCGCACTGTAGATATAGAAATTTTGTCTACCAATTTTCATTTTAACCTGTGTTCTGACCCCTTTTTTAAACCATCCGTGTCCGATTTTTGAATGAGTTCCAAATCGTGATTCATCAAAAAAATACCTCCTTTTCAGGGTGGGAATTGACTATTTTATTGAAGTATTTTTTAAACTCTTCTTGCTTGTTTTTATCTTGTTTATGGTGAATTGGCCTCGGTGTTATGTAAGAAAACTTCATCCTTTGTATCTCACGGTGCACTGTTGATTTGCTAATGTTTAGGCCAAATTCCTCTGAGATTTTTATTTGCACTTCCTTAATAGTAATATTTGGATTTCTTTCTACCCATATTTCAATTTGCTCACGTTGATTTTTGTTTAATTTGCTTTTTCTTCGCCGCTGAGACGGGGAAAATAATCTTTCTACTCTACCAAATTTTAGATGCTTTATCCATTCAGTCAAAGCAGTCCTTGAAATTTTACATATTCTTGCCACAGCGCTTATACTACTTTCTTTTCCTGCTATCACCGCTTGTAACTTTTTTGAAACATATGCGTTATTTCTGACCTTTTTTAACATTTCTTTCGCCAAATTTACAACTTTTTCGTCTAATAGTTTTGACCTTAATGCCATTTATACCTCTCTATTTTATCTACTTTAGTATCACTTCTTTCCCATTATTGTCTATCTGTTCTTTATATAGTGGGAATTGGTATAAGCAATATTAAACACTGAGTTAAAAATATTGCGAAATGTTTCTGGGTCTTGATTTTTGTATCCATTAATTACTTCAATAAATATTTCATCAAGTTTTTTTTCCCTGCACTCAATCTGGTTATCTATTATAGCAATTCTAGCATCAATTTGAGCTTGTTTTATAGTTGATTGTTTTTCCTCTTTCGATAATTCTGTAGCCTGCTTTTTTGACTTCTTTTTTCTGTTAGCCTTAAAATAATCTGTGTGCGACCTAGTTTGACCTATATCCCGCTCTGTTTCTTGAGGTACTAGATTTCCTATACTACCCTCTGTTATCCGAGTGTCTAACACTGGTTCTTTTTCTTTTTGGTCAAGTACTGGAATAACACCAGGTGGCATATTGTTACTCTGTATAGAAAATTTTGGCAGCTGTGGGAAAAAGAATTGTGCCGTATTAAAAAAATTGAATGGCTGAAAAAGAGACCTAAACCAGGAAATATTTTCATGCATTGCAGCAACAATTACTGGTGCACGTGTAATTTGCTTTCTGTTACTTGCTATATTGTAGCCAAACGAACCTTGCACAATTTGTTTATCTTGCGTGTTTCTTTTTTCAATCACATTTTCGTTTTTATTTTCAGTTTCTTCTATTTGTAATGTATCTTGACTTTGCTCCTCACTTTTGGCTTTTTCTACATGTTTTAGCTGCTTATTCAAGAATATCTCGATTTGTTGCAAGCTACCTAGGTTGATGTTTTTAACGTCTGTTTGCAGCGTTATCTTTATGCCCTGCAGAAGGATTTGAATTGGAGCATTACTTATGAATTCTTCTACAGTTTTATTAGCTTTATGGTAGTTATTATATAATTTTTCACTTTCTTTTGGTACTTTTATATTGGCTGTAAAATTTTTTTCTTGAAGGAGATAGATTTTGAAAAAGCCAATCAAGTATTGCATTTTAGGTAGGGTTATATTAGAGACGTCTTCATCTGCTGCTGTTAGCAATCTTAGCTTAAATGAAAACTCTTGTGTATCACTTACAACACTTCTTGAGCGAATAGTGCTGATTTCTACTACTTCATCGGAAAATACTTTGCCTATCTCTTTAGATTTATCTTTGAAAAATTTAGGTAAATCTTCTACCTCATATTTTCTCTTAGTTTTAACGTTGACGGGGGTTTTTCCTGTATCTTGAAACTTATCTTTGAGAAGTTTTGATAAGCTCTCTGCATTAGTTCTAACGCCAGAAACTGCTTTGTTTACATTTGTTTTTAAACCCGCTAAGGACTCAGGTAAATCCTCTACACGAGCTTTAAAGGTAGGAATTACTCTATTTGTGTTTTTTTTAGCCTTATCCATAAAAGACTTAAATGAATTTTTTGTTTGCTCCCACGGAGTTGTGGTATTATTACTGTGCATGTTTCTAATTTTTTATTAATATAATATTAACAAAAAAATATAATTAGTCGATAAATTAATAATTATAGCACCCTTGCATAACAGCGGCGCGTTGGGTTCAATAAGCAGAAAAAGTTACTTTACAAATCTCATCAGTCTTCTTATCATGACAATGAGAGTATTTATCCTTGTTTTTAATCTCTGCAGATTTAACAACAAAATTCAGTAAAAAACTCAGGTATATATTGGCGGATTACATAAAATTATAGCGGTTGTATGTCTTTTTTATTTTTTCTACATTCAGCCAAAACGCGCTTTAAATAAGCGTTAGCACATTATTACAACGCCAATTTACATTATTATAGGGTCAAAACTCACTACTGGGGGATTCTTTTGCCTTTTTTTTGCCTGGTAAATTTTTTAATATTCTGGATTAGTTAGGAGTCCTATGGAGATGTCATTCCAGCACTTCTTATTACCTGTTCTGGATCCCAGTGTCAAGCACTGGGATGACAAGAAGGAGAGCACTGGGATGACAAGAAAGAAAGCGCTGATTTCATATGCATCTGATAAAAAAGATGATGTCATGCCAGTGCCCAGACACTGGCATCCAGTTTTTTCATGATCATCAAAACGTTGTATTTTAACATAAAACGGCTACTTTTATGCTTACCAACCTAATAAAATTCCTGGATTCCAGTGTCAAGCACTGGCATTATAAAGGAACTAGTGTCAGATGCTCTGATGACACCTTTTTATCCAAATAGTTTTATTGATGATATTAAAGATTGCACTATAATGAAAGTTTAAGCTAGCGTTTTTAAGGTGAATAAAGAGCTAATAAGTGAAATACCTCTACTTGAAGATAAGGCAGTTTCTGAGATTGAAAATGCTGCTTCTTTGCAGGATTTAGAAAAAGTTAGGTTGTCATACTTGGGGAGAAAGGGTGTAGTAAAAGCTTATTTCGATGACTTAAAGAATATAGATGATGCAGGAGAAAAACGCGACCTAGGTGCAGTGATTAATGTTTTACGCAATAAGATAGACCAGCTTATAACAAGCAAAGAAAATGAACTAAAAGATAAAGAAGTTAAGTTAAAACTGCAAAATGAAGCAGTTGATATCACACTGCCTGTCAGACCAGAAAGAATTGGCAAGATTCATCCACTGAGCAAAGTTATAAGTGAAGTAAAGCTCATTTTTGCACATATGGGCTTCAAAGCAGTTGATGGTCCTGATATTGAAGATGAATTTCACGTGTTTGATGCGCTAAATACTCCAAGTCATCATCCTGCGCGAGAGGAGCAAGATACTTTCTACTTAAAGAATAAAATAAACGATAAAAGAATGGTGCTGCGCACTCATACCTCATCTGTGCAGATTAGAACTATGGAAAAAACAAAAACTTTTCCAATTAAAATAGTGGCTGCAGGCAGGGTATACAGAAATGACTTTGATGCAACTCACACTCCTATGTTTCATCAGATAGAAGGGCTTTATGTTAATGAAAATGTCAATATGGGCCAATTAAAATTTACTATTCATCGCTTCCTTAGTAAATTTTTCGGAGATAAAGGTCTAAAAATACGCTTTCGTAATAGTTTTTTTCCTTTTACTGAGCCTTCTGCAGAAGTGGACATAAGTTATAAAGATAGTAAATGGATTGAAGTACTTGGGTGCGGTATGGTACACCCAAATGTCTTTAAAAATGTTGGAATAGACCATACTAAATACAGTGGCTTTGCATTTGGGATTGGTATAGAAAGGCTAGCAATGCTGAAATATCAAATTAGTGATCTAAGGAGCTTTTACGACAATAGAGTTAGTTGGCTCAACCATTATGGTTTTCATTTTTCGTCTTTAAGATAAGTGACAAATAAATCTTATACATTTGTTGTACTTGCTGCTGGGCATGGTAAACGAATGAATTCAAGCTTGCCTAAGGTTCTGCACAAAATAGGTAATTTCTCCATGCTTGAGCACGTCATTGACAATGCAAAGCAGATGAATCCTGAAAAAATAGTTATTGTAGTCGATTTGCCTTTAACTCAAAGGCTGAAATGCTTTGAGGGTATAAAACTAATTACACAAGAGTCAACGCTCGGTACAGGGGATGCAGTCAAAATTGCAATGAGAAACCTGAAAGAATTGTCAGATATAGTTGTTGTGCAGTATGGGGATACTCCGCTGATAAAAAGCAGCACAATAACTAAAATGATAAGCTGCTTAGGAGAGAGCAATGCTTTAGTTTGTCTTGGGTTTAAAACTAATAACAAAGGATACGGTAGACTAATTATTGAGAACGGTTCCCTAAGAGAAATCGTAGAAGCACAAAATGGTAGAAATAATGATGAGGAATTTCTTGCTAATGCTGGAATAATGGTTGCACGTGAAAAGAATCTACGTGAATTGGTGGAGAAAATAGAGTGTAATAACCAAGCTCATGAATATTACTTGACCGATATCGTTGCCATTGCAGTAAAGAGTAATTTAAATGTCGGCTATGTTATTGCTGATGAGGAGGAGGCAACTGGCATAAATAATAGGAATGACCTTGCAACGGCCGAGTTTTACTTTCAAGAAGAAAAAAGAAAGTTTTTCACTAACTCTGGAGTAACGCTTGTTGCTCCAGAAACTGTTTTCTTCTCTCTTGATACGCAAATTGGTATGGATTCGATTGTTTACCCATACGTTTTTTTTGGTCCTGGAGTAAAAATAGGATCTGGTGCTCAAGTTGGTCCATTTGCCAAATGTGAAAATACAACAATAGGTGATGGTGCAATCATAGGTAATTTTGTTGAAACAAAAGCAAGTGATATAGGTATAAATACTAAGATAAAGCATTTAAGTTATATAGGAAATACTCAGGTAGGGCAGGGGAGTAACATAGGTGCAGGTACCGTTATTTGTAATTATGATGGGAAAAAGAAACATAAAACAAATATTGGAAGAAATTGTTTTATTGGTGCTAATAGCTCATTAATTGCACCGCTTAATGTTTATGATGACTCTCTAGTTGCAGCAGGTAGCGTTGTAGTCAAAGATGTGCCAAAGGGAAGTCTGGCAATTGCAAGAGAAAGGCAAATAACAAAAAAAATAAAATAATTCCAATTTTTTACTTGCAATTTATACCATTTTTAATATTTATATGCTTGTATATGCATATATTAATCTTTAGAGGATAAAAATGAAAAAATTACTTACTTTATTGGCCTGCTGTTCTTTGTCAGCACCGTCTTTTGGAGTTGATTGGGTTAAAGATAGAACCTACACCTCTTCGTCGTATGGCATGCTTGGTATTAATTATGATCTTGGCTATCATTGTACAGATAGCATTAAAATTTCAGTTGGCCCTGTAGTCAAACTTGTTATTAATGAAGGGATTTTAGATGCGGGACTTATGGCAAAGCTTCATTATCATTATAAGTTTGAAAGTACAGATATTGCTCCTTATATTACTTTTGGTGTAGGAGGAGTTGCTAAAATGCTTCTATCAGAACAGAAAGATCAAGAGCCAGACGTAGAAGAATTTTTTTCTTATCAAATAGGTTCTGGTATTAATCTTCCACTTTCTGAGAGAACAAATGTTTTTGCTGGCTACAAGCTGCAAAAGTTCCATGAACTTTCGCATGGGGTTGAGTTTGGAATGAGTTTTAATTTGTAAGCTCCGATTGAATGTTTTTAGTGAAGTCTGGTTTGAATTTTTGTTGAAATAAAAGCAAGTTATATAGGCTAAAATGATGATTGCAGCAGGTAATAAAATGTGAAAAAGAAAAGTTTGGCAATTGCAAGAGAAAGGCAAGTAGCTAAGAAAGTGATTCCGATTTTATTATGTAAGTTATGTGATTTTTAACTTTTCTGTGAGTATATATGCGTATATTCATGGTTAGAGGGTGAAAATGAAAAAATTACTTACTTTAGTAGTCTGCTGTTCTTTGTCAGCACCGTCTTTTGGAGTTGATTGGATTAGAGATAAAATCTATACTTCGTCATCATATGGCAATCTTGGTATTAATTATGAGCTTGGCTATCATTATACAGATAGCATAAAAATTTCAGCTGGTCCTGTAGTCAAATCTGTTTTTTTTGGAGGATCTTTGGCAGAGCTAGGATTCATGGCAAAGCTTCATTATCATCATCAATTTGAAAATACGGATATTACCCCTTATGTTACTTTTGGTGTAGGAGGTGGAGCTAAAGTATCTCAACCAGCACAGCAAGGTCAACAGCCAGACGTAAAAAAGTTTTTTTCTTACCAGATAGGCTCTGGTATTAATCTTCCACTTTCTGAGAGCCTGTACGTGATCTCAAAAAAGGGATAGAATGAGAGGATAAAGTATATAAAGTAGGATATGCGAAGTTTATATCCAAGTGATATAAGTCGAGAAAAGTTTGAGATTATTGTAGCAGATCTGGAGTCTTGCAGGAAGAGGACAAAGCCAAGAACACTTGATTTATATCATGTATTTTGTGGAGTGTTATACGTCTTAAAAAGTGGCTGCCAGTGGAGAATGTTACCAAAAGAGTTTCCAAAATGGCGGAATTGTTACGACTATTTTAAGAAGTGGAGTGAAAAAGCAGATGCAAATAAAGAAAGTGTTCTGGAGCTGGTATTAAAAAAAAATAGTTGGCGTGGTCCGACAAAACAATGGTCGGAAAGAAAAAACCAGCTTCTGCATAATTGATGCACAAAGCGTAAAAAATGCAGATACTGCTGAAGAAAAAGGCTATGATGCAGGCAAAAAGGTTTCAGGAATAAAACGCCATATTGCGGTAGATACACAAGGTTTACCCCACGCAATTTATATAACAACGGCAGAAATAACTGATCGTAGTAGCGCTGTGAGAATGGTTAAAAATGCTAAAGAAAACCTATCTGAAGTTAAAAATATACTAGTTGATGCTGGCTACACAGGAGAAAATTTTGCAACACAAATAAAAGCAACTATTGGCGCTACCGTTGAAGTAATAAAGCGAAACGAATTACACACCTTTGTCGTATTGCCGAAAAGATGGGTTGTTGAGAGATCTTTTGCTTGGTTGCAAAAATGTAGGCGATTGTGGAAAAATTGCGAGCGGAAACTCAACACTAGCCTGCAAATGGTCGTTCTTGCTTTCGCTGCTTTGCTTCTGAAAAGATTATGAACAGGCTCTGAGAGAACGAATGTTTTCGCTGGCTACAAACTTCACAAGTTCAGTGAGTTTTCTCATGGGTTTGAACTGGGAATGAATTTTAATTTATAAGCTCCGATTGAATGTTTTTAGTGAAAGCTTGAGTTTTTATTAACGTCGTAAAGTTTTCATGAGACTAAGAGAATTTGAGAGTAGTCAAGTTTAAAACTTGACTACTCTCCACAAGGAAAAGCAGATAAAGGTAGAAGTATTTCATGTTTTTATTTATATTGACAGTATGTGTAACATCATTTACGATTACTGTTAATAACAATAATTGATATTTGTCATGTTTGCAGTAATCGAAACTGGTGGAAAGCAGTATTTAGTAAAAAAAGGCAGCATAATTAAAGTAGAAAGATTACAAGCTGAAGAAAAAGAGGAAGTGGAAATCAATAAAGTGATTTGTGTTTCAAGTAATGGCTTATCTTGTTCATCTAATGCTGTTGTTAAAGCTGAAGTACTAGAGCAGTGTAGAGATAAAAAAATTATAATCTTTAAGAAAAAAAGAAGAAAAAATTACCGTAGGAAAAATGGTCATAGGCAGTATATTACTGTTCTTCGTATCAATGAAATTAGTCTTCAAAAGTAAGAGGTAAGATATGGCAACTAAAAAATCAGGTGGTAGTTCCTGTAATGGTAGAGATTCGGCAGGGCGTCGGCTCGGGATAAAGAAGAATGGTGAGGTTATTCCAGGTAACATAATTGTACGTCAAAGAGGTACAAAATTTCATCCTGGAAAGAATGTTGGTATGGGTAAAGATCATACGATTTTTGCTAAAACGAAAGGCTGGGTGAGTTTTAGAAAATCAGCAAATAAAAAGACGTTTATTGATGTTGTGCCTACAGATAATATGCAAGCCTTGGCTTGAATAGATACGGGTCTGTAGCTCAGGTGGTTAGAGCGCACGCCTGATAAGCGTGAGGTCGGAGGTTCAACTCTTCCCAGACCCACCATTTAAATTTGCAATAGTTTTGATATTGTGTAACTAAACGATGGTTTTACATAAGAATTCAGTAACCAGTGAATCAGTAGCAGCTGGTCATCCAGACAAAGTAGCAGACCAGATTTCAGATGCAATACTTGACGAATACCTTTTTAATGACTCTTCCTCTCGTACTGCAATAGAGACTTTAGTTACTAAAGATAATGTTATTATAGCTGGGGAAGTATTTGGGCCGAACATTGAAAATAGCAAGATTGAAAGTATTGTACGGAATACAATAAAAGATATTGGTTATGAGCATGATGGTTTCCACTGGGAAACAGTGAAAGTAAATATATTGCTACATGAACAATCAAATGACATTGCAATAGGTGTGGATCAAGGTGCTGGGGATCAGGGCATAATGTATGGCTATGCAACAATAGAGACAGAAAGCCTCATGCCAGCACCCATTTTTTATGCACACTCGATTCTGAGAAATATCATGAGTATGGTCAAAGAGGTAAAGCTTGGTCCGGATGCAAAATCGCAAATCACTTTGGCGTATGAGAATAACCTTCCAGTGCGTGCTGAAAGTATTGTTGTTTCAATACAGCATCTTGAGGATCTGAGTCAATCGAAAGTGAAGGAAATAATTTATCCTTACATAGCTTCATCTTTACCTGAAGGGTGGATGTGCCCTAAAGAAAATCTCTTAGTCAATCCAACAGGTAGATTTGTTATTGGTGGACCAGTTGGTGATTGTGGATTAACCGGACGAAAAATTATGGTTGATACTTATGGAGGCTATATTCCACACGGTGGAGGAGCGTTTTCTGGAAAAGATGCAACAAAAGTTGATAGATCCGCAGCTTATATGGCGAGATACCTTGCTAAAAATATTGTCTTTGCAGGTTTAGCTGAACGTTGTCTTGTGCAGCTTTCTTATGCAATTGGTGTCTCAAAACCTACTTCATTTTACATTGATACATTTGGCACGAATACGATAGATGAAGAGAGGATTAAAGGGTTTATTGAAGGTAACATAGATTTATCAACTAAAGGCATAATAAGGCATTTATCACTTAATCGTCCTATATATAAACGTACAGCCTACTATGGGCATTTTGGTAAAGATTCGGAAGGTGATGGTGGATTTTCTTGGGAAGGTGTGGACTTATCTACTGATTTTTGTAAAGAATTTAATATAGAAGAAAAAAGGAGAGAATTTCTTTAAACTATTAAACTCTTTTATTTCTAGCTTGATACTGATATAATAACTTATTATAAATTGTAAGTAACTTTTTAGTAACTATACTAGTTTTAATATTTATGAGGCTTACAAGATGTCCGACAAACCAAAAGAAGAATTTTATGATATTGCTATAAAAGAATCATCTGATCTTATTGAAGAAATAAAAGAACATCCTTTCAATGTTGAATTGATAAACAATACGCTAGATTATGAAAAGTTCAAAATTTATCTTCAGCAGGATTTTTTATATTTAGTGGACTGTACTCGTGCTTTATTGATTATTGCAGCTAAAGTTAATGACATTGAAATAATGGGCAGTTTGGTTAATATAGCAAGGGGAACATTTGCGGTTCGAAAGCAGTATACTGAATATTTTGAGACTTGTGATTTATCCGATAATCATAAAAAATCAAAATCTTGTTCTGCTTTTACTGACTTTTTTATGCGTGCTGCATATCATAATTCTGTTGCTGAAGCTTTAGCAGCGTCTTATCCTTGCTTTAATATATACCAAATTATTATAAATCATATGGTAGGAGAGGTTATGCCTAAAAAAGTTGAAGATCACAGATATCAAGGGTGGATTGATATCTATAATAACACAGTAATGAATGCTACGATTAATCAAGTTACTGACGTTGCAAATAATCTATATGCAAAGGCTGGTGATTATGAGAGGAAAAAGATGCGTGAGTTTTTTAAGAGAGGTCTAGAGCTAGAAATAATGTTTTGGGATGAGATGTATTCTCTAGCATAGTCTGTAGTATTAACACTAAATTATATTCTAGTTTATGTGATGTTTAGTGGTATAATTAAGAGTTATTATGGGTCAAACCTTTTAAAGGATATTATTGAGCATCCTTTCAATGTTGAATTAGCAAATAATACTTTAAACATAGAAAATTTCAAGTTTTATATACAACAAGATGCATTTTTTGTAGCTGATTATGTTCGTACTGTTTTAATTATTGCATCAAAAATGGAGAGTTGTAACAACATTGTTCCATTGATTGAGGTGGCTCAAGGAGGAATAGAGATTATAAGAGTGTTATGCGACCACTACTTTGCTGTATACTCTATAAATCGTGGAGAAAAGTCGCTAGAGTGTTTCAATTTTACTAACTTTCTTTTGTCTACTTCGTATAGCGACATTTATGAAGCTGTAACAGTTATTTACTCTTGCCATTTTATATATAAAGTTGTTATTGGTAGTATGAGAAGTAAAATTAAAAAAAATAATAGGTATAAGGATTGGTTTGATTTTTTTGGCAGTAGCTTGATGGAATCTGGATGTGTTGCTTTGGAAGATATTGTTGACGAGTATTGTAACAAAGCAAGGGAAAGTGAAAGAACCAGAATGCTTGAATTATTTAAAATAACTGCACAATTTGAGTTAGACTTTTGGAATAGCGCATATAATTTTTCAAAATTTGATCAAGATTTTAAGAAATATTGACAATTTTAAGCTAATTTGTATGCTTGATATGTATTTTTGAAGGTGATATGAAAAGGAAAGAACATGATTTTCATTTAGTGGACCCAAGTCCCTGGCCAATTGCTATATCAGCAGCAATTCTTGTTCTTGCACTTGGATTAGTTGGTACACTCCACAAACAAATTTCTGGAATATTTGGTTTAGTTTTGGGAATCTCTGCGGTATCAGGAGTGCTGTTTTATTGGTGGAGAGATGTAATAAGAGAAGCAATTTATGATAAATGCCATACTGCCATTGTAAAACATGGACTCAAGCTTGCAATGTACTTATTTATCCTCTCGGAAGTTGTGTTTTTTATAGCGTTCTTTTGTTCATTTTTTAAAGCCTGGCTTGATCCGGTTTTTTTATTTGAAGCGTTTTCTCCTACAAAAAAAGTTGAATGGCCCCCTGAAGGGATTTTGCCACCGGATCCGTGGTCGTTACCATTTATGAATACACTAATATTATTACTTTCTGGTACAACAATTACCTCAGCACATCATTTTTTACTTGAAAATGATAAAAAGAGCATGATTAAAATGTTATCTATAACTATATTGCTTGGAATTTTCTTTATAATAGTGCAAGCAATTGAGTATTATGAAGCAAGTTTTTCTCTACAAGAAGCGGGAGAGAAACTTATCTATACATCCAACTTTTACATGATTACTGGTTTTCATTGTGTCCATGTTATAATAGGTATAATATTTTTGTCAGTATGTTTATTTAGAGCTCGGAAAGATCAATTTATACCTCAAGATCATTTATGCTTTGAGTTTGCCTCTTGGTATTGGCACTTCGTGGATGTAGTCTGGATATTTTTATTTGTGTTTGTTTATTGGTTAAGCCTTTATTAAGTGGTTAAGATAATCGGTCTAGATCCGGGAATAAGCAAAACGGGTTGGGCCATTATCAGCCTGGAAGAAAAAAATAATATTAAATTTTTGGGTGGTGGTACCATATCAACTGATGGTAAATTAGGTACAGGTGAACGTCTATATATAATTTTTGAACAATTAAAGAAAGTAATTTTTCTATACTCTCCCAATGAAGCTGCTGTAGAAAAAATTTTTGTTAATAAGAATCCAAAATCTTCACTAACTTTAGGATATGCAAGAGCAATTGTAATTTTAGTATTACAAATGACGGATTTGACCATGAATGAATATGATGCGAACTATATAAAAAAGAGCATTACTGGAAATGGTCATGCTGATAAGGATCAGATTATATTTATGGTGAAGCAAATAGTTAAAAACTTAAATACAAAATGTCACCATACTGCTGATGCTCTTGCTACAGCAATTTGTCATGCTTATACGAGAAGTTCTTGTTTTATTGAATAGTTTTACATGAATTCAGTTAAAAAAAACTATTTGATGGTATTTATCTTATCTAACGTTCGTTGCAGAATAATACATGCAGCAATTTTATCATCTATTTTTTTTGATTTTGTGATTGATATTCCAGTAATTTTTAGTGCGTGAGTTGCAAGAGATGTTGATAAACTTTCGTCTTGTAGATATATGTTTATCTTACATTTTTTTATTATTTTATTTGCGAATTGGATTATTGCTTTACACCATTCGGTCTCTTGTTCATCTATTGTGAATGGTAGCCCTATTACCATTGATCCAGCTTCATTTTCTTTAAGTACTCTATTTAGATAACCTAAATCTTTGCTCATATTTCTTCTATAATATATATTATGAGCTGTAGCTATAAGCTGTGTTTTATCACTAAATGCTATGCCTATTTGTTTTTCTCCCATATCAAGGCACATTAACCGCTTATCTTTTGGGATGGATTGTAAAAATTCATTGAGGTTTCTATAGAGCATTCATTAGATTTTTTCTTTTTTACATCATTATTTATTACATGATCTGTAAATTCAGTGTCATAAATCTATTGGCATGACAGACATTCATCATAATTAATATCTGTTTTTTGTTGCAATATTTGACTTTTTTTGAATATGTCATGTGAGACCTTGTCAGCTCTCTGCATTGATTGTGATCTGCAGTAATATAAGCTCTTTAATCCTTTTTTCCAAGCAAGCATGTGTATTTTGTGTAAGTAACGTTTATGCACATTGGCAGGTAAGAACAGATTTACTGATTGAGATTGACAAATATAAGAAGTTCTATCACTTGCATGTTCTATGATCCATTGTTGATCAAGTTCGTATGCTGTTTTAAATGTCAGTTTTTCATGCTTGCTAAGAAAATCTAAATGCTGAACAGAACCCTCATTTGTTGAAATTGAGGACCATGTTTCATCATTGTCTTGATTTTTTTCTGCTAGTAGTTTTTGC
Organism: Wolbachia endosymbiont (group B) of Hofmannophila pseudospretella; assembly: GCF_964028515.1. Classification (NCBI taxonomy): domain Bacteria; kingdom Pseudomonadati; phylum Pseudomonadota; class Alphaproteobacteria; order Rickettsiales; family Anaplasmataceae; genus Wolbachia; species Wolbachia endosymbiont (group B) of Hofmannophila pseudospretella. The sequence goes on from NZ_OZ034788.1 coordinate 1,152,187, forward strand.
AAGAATTTATTTCGTACTACAAATGAACCTGTCAATGTCTTCTGTATAAATACGTTTGCTGCATATGGCTCTATTCCAGGGGAAGTGTTGCCTGCGATAATCGAAATTGAGGCAGTTGGAGCAATAGCGAGCTTATGTGTGAACCTTTCCATTAGATCGATTTCTTTAGCGTCAAGACATGGCCCTTTTTCTTCTGCTAATTTTTTAGAAACTACATCCGCTTGCTCGCGCAAATGCTTAAATACTTTTTTATTCCATTGTTGGGCTGTTACTGATTCAAAAGGAACCATTTTACTTTGTAAAAATGAATGAAAACCCATCACGCCAAGACCGATACTACGCTCTCTTATTGCGGAATATTTTGCTCGCTGTATTTCATTTGGTGCTTGGTTTATGAAATCCTCTAATACATTATCAAGAAAACGCATTATATCTTCTATGAAAAGCTCATTATCTTTCCATTCTTCGTAGTATTCAAGATTTACGGATGATAAACAACATACAGCAGTGCGTGACTTGTTCAGGTGATCGTAACCTGTAGTTAAAGTTATTTCACTGCATAGGTTTGACATTTTTATATCTAAATTGAGCTTTTTGTAAGGTTCTGGTTTATTGTTATTTGTTGCATTAAGAAAGATAATATAAGGTTCTCCAGTTTCAATTCTTGCTGTTAATATTTTAATCCATATATCCCGTGCTTTTACTGTTGAAATAACTTTATTGTTATGAGGGCTTATTAAATCCCATTCTTGATCATCTTCAACAGCTTGCATAAACTTATCTGTTACTATTACAGCATGATGTATATTTAATGCTTTGCGATTTGGGTCACCACCAGTTGGCTTACGTAAATCTAGAAACTCTTCTATCTCTGGATGGGATACAGGAAGATAGACGGCTGAGCTTCCTCTTCTTAATGATCCTTGGCTGATTGCAAGCGTTAGAGCGTTTTGTACTACGATAAATGGCACAATTCCTGATGTTTTACCGCTACCTTTGACACTTTCACCAATTGAACGTAAATTTCCCCAATAACTACCTATTCCACCACCACGTGCAGCGAGCCAAACATTTTCATTCCATAAATCAACTATTCCCTGCAAGCTATCTTCAGTTTCGTTAAGAAAGCAGGAAATAGGCAATCCTCTCTTGGTACCACCATTGCTAAGTATTGGAGTTGAAGGCATGAACCATAAATTGCTCATGTAGTCATAAAGACGCTGTGCATGCTCTTTATTATCAGAGTAGTAATTGGCAATGCGTATAAAGAGATCTTGATAACTTTCATTTTCTATTAAATATCTGTCCAATAGAACTGCTTTTCCAAAAGCGGTTAATTTACTATCCTTTGCGTAGTTAATAGCAATGTAATTCATAAGGCTCCTTTTATGATAATATAGACATTTATTTGAGCGATTTCTCGATTAAGTTGTTAAATTTTTTTGTGGATACTGTAATGCAAACAAGATACCATCAACTTGGCTGCCATATATTTTACAGTAACTCATTTGACTTATTTGCATATTTGTTTCTTTTGCAACATGCTGAATATAATCTTCTGAGTGACGAAAATAATCTCCCTTGTTTACAAAGTCAATACCTTTACTTTCCTTTCTTCTTACTAAACATACAATAACCCCTTTTTTGCTTGTCAATCCTTTTGCTAGTTTCAATTCTGCTAGAAAATCATGTAGATAGTGTAGCACTTCAGCAAAGATAATTACATCATACTGCTGGTTCTTCTCTTGTTTAAGAAACTCTTTCATTTCTGTATGTATTAACTCATCGTAAACAGGTTTACCTTTTATAAGGCATCCTCTTGCAATATTGAGCATTCTATTTGAGATGTCAACTCCTGTTATGCGACTTCTAATATTACTTATTTTTAGGAAGTGACCACATATTCCAGTACCGCAACCAAGGTCGAGTATATTCAGTTCAGAAGTGTAGTGGTTAAAGACTTTTGTAATTATCATGTGTACGAGTTCATGCCCTCTGTATTGTTTGGCAATTAGCCAATGCTCAACAAAATATTCACCTGTGTAATCAAAATATTGTTTTATGAGATTTTCAGGCAATTCTACGATATCTGATGTGTTTGTTATTTTTTTTAAGTAGTAAGAAGCTTCTTTGTGACTACTATCTAATTTTAGCGTCTTTGTTAAATAATTATAAGCTTTATTAGTATTTCCTACTGCAAAATGACATCTTCCAATATTATACCAGATTATAGGTAATTTGGGGTAGAATATGCTAATTAACCAAAATCTTAACTTTGCATCTGATATATTACCTTTATAGAAGTGATATAACCCGATTTCAATGTTGGTATTTAATAGGTTTTTAGATTTTTCAAGAAGCGCTACAATTTCTTTATGGAGAGTATTGTATTTATCCATAATGAAATTTTTTACTTTTTTAATATTTAATAAGCCAGTGAGCTTAGATATACAATTTAAAGCAAAGTTTTTTATAAAAGATAGATTACTTTTCATACATTAGAAATACTCCAAATGTTCATTTTCATTTTTAGGTAACTAATTTTAACACATTTTATCTTACAAAATATCTTTTTCATTAATTTTTCTGTACATATCAATTTGTCGAATATTTCTCAGATTGTACTGTTTAAGAGCCTGTTCATAATCTTTTCAGAAGCAAAGCAGCGAAAGCAAGAACGACCATTTGCAGGCTAGTGTTGAGTTTCCGCTCGCAATTTTTCCACAATCGCCTACATTTTTGCAACCAAGCAAAAGATCTCTCAACAACCCATCTTTTCGGCAATACGACAAAGGTGTGTAATTCGTTTCGCTTTATTACTTCAACGGTAGCGCCAATAGTTGCTTTTATTTGTGTTGCAAAATTTTCTCCTGTGTAGCCAGCATCAACTAGTATATTTTTAACTTCAGATAGGTTTTCTTTAGCATTTTTAACCATTCTCACAGCGCTACTACGATCAGTTATTTCTGCCGTTGTTATATAAATTGCGTGGGGTAAACCTTGTGTATCTACCGCAATATGGCGTTTTATTCCTGAAACCTTTTTGCCTGCATCATAGCCTTTTTCTTCAGCAGTATCTGCATTTTTTACGCTTTGTGCATCAATTATGCAGAAGCTGGTTTTTTCTTTCCGACCATTGTTTTGTCGGACCACGCCAACTATTTTTTTTTAATACCAGCTCCAGAACACTTTCTTTATTTGCATCTGCTTTTTCACTCCACTTCTTAAAATAGTCGTAACAATTCCGCCATTTTGGAAACTCTTTTGGTAACATTCTCCACTGGCAGCCACTTTTTAAGACGTATAACACTCCACAAAATACATGATATAAATCAAGTGTTCTTGGCTTTGTCCTCTTCCTGCAAGACTCCAGATCTGCTACAATAATCTCAAACTTTTCTCGACTTATATCACTTGGATATAAACTTCGCATATCCTACTTTATATACTTTATCCTCTCATTCTATCCCTTTTTTGAGATCACGTACAGGCTCTAAGATTACTGGTATGTTGTTGTTGATAATAATAGGTAAATGTTTTGTGTAAAAAGGCGTTGACATATGATTTATCAGATTGTAACATATAAAAGATTAGTTTTTAGATGTTTGAAAAGTTTTATGGTAGAGATTATTTAATCTCAATTCAATTGTAAGTTAATATTTAACTCTGCATATTCTACATATAGTCAGATAAATAAATTATTAAGAGCACTTGATGGATGCCTTGGCGTTAAGAGGCGATGAAGGACGTGGCAGGCTGCGATAAGCTGTGGGAAATTGTCAACAAATTTTGATCCGCAGATTTCCGAATGGGGAAACCCAACTAGCTTAGCTAGTTATTATATACTAAGTATATAAAGCAAACTTGGTGAACTGAAATATCTAAGTAGCCAAAGGAAAAGAAATCAACCGAGATTCTGTTAGTAGTGACGAGCGAAAGCGGAAAAGGCTAGTGATTTAAAAATAAGAATTAGAATACTTTGGAAATGGTAACCATAGAAGGTGATAGTCCTGTATAAGTAGAAAGTTTTTAAATCCTTGAGTAGAGCGGGGCACGTGAAATCCTGTTTGAATATGGGGGGACCATCCTCCAAGCCTAAATACTCCTTAACGACCGATAGTGAACAAGTACCGTGAGGGAAAGGTGAAAAGAACCCCGGGAGGGGAGTGAAATAGAATCTGAAATCAAGTGCTTACAAACAGTTGGAGCTCTATATCAATTTATTGATATTTAGAGTGACAGCGTACCTTTTGCATAATGGGTCAGCGAGTTAATCTATGAAGCAAGCTTAAGCCGGTAGGTGTAGGCGTAGCGAAAGCAAGTCTGAATAGGGCGTTTAGTTTTATGGATTAGACCCGAAACCAAGTGATCTAGTCATGACCAGATTGAAGGTATGGTAAAACATACTGAAGGATCGAACCAGTTAATGTTGCAACATTATTGGATGAGTTGTGATTAGGGGTGAAAGGCCAATCAAACTTGGAAATAGCTGGTTCTCCGCGAAATCTATTTAGGTAGAGCGTTGTATGTATGTTGTTGGGGGTAGAGCACTGGATAGACTAGGGGGATTCATCATCTTACCAAATCTAACCAAACTCCGAATACCAACAATTAATTATACAGCAGACACACTACGGGTGCTAAGTCCGTGGTGGAAAGGGAAACAGCCCAGATCACTATCTAAGGTCCCAAAATTACAGCTAAGTGGGGAAGGAAGTGGAAAAACCATTACAGCTAGGAGGTTGGCTTGGAAGCAGCCATCCTTTAAAGAAAGCGTAACAGCTCACTTGTCTAAATAAGTTTTTCTGCGCCGAAAATGTACCGGGGCTAAAGCTGTATACCGAAGATGTGGGTGCTTATTAATTTCGATTAATAGGCGCGGTAGCGGAGCGTTCCGTAAGTCTGTGAAGGCGGTTTGTGAAAGCTGCTGGAGATATCGGAAGTGAGAATGCTGACATAAGTAGCGTAAAAGAGTGTGAAAAACACTCTCACCAAAAATCTAAGGATTCCTACGTTAAGTTAATCTGCGTAGGGTTAGTCGGTTCCTAAGGCGAGTCCGTAAAGGAGTAGTCGATGGCAATTAGGTTAATATTCCTAAACCTCTTAAGTGTGACGGGTTTTGTATTTGTGTAGGTCTTATTGGATTGATCTATGCTTAAAAGAAGCTCCAGGAAATAGCACTTAATATTTATGAGGCCGTACCGTAAACCGACACTGGTGGATGAGTAGAGTATACTAAGGTGTTGAAAGAATGATGTTGAAGGAACTCGGCAAATTATACCTGTAACTTCGGAAGAAGGGTAACCTGCTTTTAGGCAACTATGAGTAGGTGGCACAAAATAGGGAGTAGCGACTGTTTACTAAAAACACAGGACTCTGCAAACACGTAAGTGGAAGTATAGGGTCTGACGCCTGCCCGGTGCTGGAAGGTTAATAGGAAGAGTGCAAGCTCTGAATTGAAGCCCCAGTAAACGGCGGCCGTAACACTGACGGTCCTAAGGTAGCGAAATTCCTTGTCGGGTAAGTTCCGACCCGCACGAATGGCGTAACGATTTCTCCACTGTCTCCAACATCATTTCAGCGAAATTGAATTCCCCGTGCAGATGCGGGGTACCCGCGGTTAGACGAAGAGACCCCGTGCACCTTTACTATAGCTTTACATTGCTATTAAAAATGTGATGTGCAGGATAGGTGGGAGACTTTGAAGTTATGGCGCTAGCTGTAATGGAGTCGACCTTGAGATACCACCCTTTACATTTTTGATATCTAACTATGTTTCATTATCTGAAACTAGGACATTGTATGGTGGGTAGTTTGACTGGGGCGGTCGCCTCCTAAAAAGTAACGGAGGCGTACGAAGGTAAGCTAGAGCTGGTCAGAAATCAGCTTGATAGTATAATGGCATAAGCTTGCCTGACTGCGAGGCTGACAAGCCAAGCAGAGACGAAAGTCGGTCATAGTGATCCGGTAATTCTGTATGGAAGGGTTATCGCTCAACGGATAAAAGGTACGCCGGGGATAACAGGCTGATGGTGTTCGAGCGTTCATAGCGACGACACCGTTTGGCACCTCGATGTCGACTCATCACATCCTGGGGCTGGAGAAGGTCCCAAGGGTTCGGCTGTTCGCCGATTAAAGTGATACGTGAGTTGGGTTTAGAACGTCGTGAGACAGTTCGGTTTCTATCTGCCGTGGGTGAAGGAAATTTGAGAAGGTCTGACTCTAGTACGAGAGGACCGAGATGGATATACCTCTGGTGTACCAGCTGTTATGCCAATAGCATCGCTGGGTAGCTATGTATAGATGGGATAATTGCTGAAAGCATATAAGCAAGAAACCCTCTTCAAAAAGATTTCCCAATTAAGGCCGTGGAAGACTACCACGTTGATAGGCTAGGTGTGGAAGCATGGTAACATGTGAAGCTAACTAGTACTAATAGCCTGATTGATTTATTTCCTTTCTATATGTGTATATGCAGTGTTAAATATTAAATTGAAATTTGTTAAGTCAGAAATTTTTATTGACTTGGTGACTATAGCAAAAATGAACCACCCGATCTCATTTCGAACTCGGAAGTGAAACTTTTTAGCGCCGATGATACTTAAAAAGGGAAAGTAGGTCGTTGCCAAGTTTATAAAAATTTCTTTTTTATTTATATCTGTTCAGTAGAGCGATGAAACAAGGTAAACATAGAGTAGCTGTGAGGTAATATAATTGATCTTTTAGAACTCTGCGAAAACTTTAAAATAAAAGTAGAAAATTTAAAAGTAGAATTTGCTACCTGTTTGTAAATGAGGAGGAGAGATAGCAATATTTAACAAATCATCAAAAAGTTGATCTTCTGAAAATCAAACTTTATATAATTGAATATTAATTAAGTTCTTGGAGATGAGGAGAAAGAAGAAGTAGCAAACTACCAAAAAGCAGATACATTTGGTCCAAGAGTTAGGTGATAATTGTAGCACTCAGTGGATTTTATAAAAATTCAAAACGTGAGAATTATAAGTGATGTTTTTAATGTGAATTGAAGTTTTTAATGTGAATTGAAAGCGTATCAAATAGTGAATGTAGAGTTCCTTCAAAATGCAAAAAGGTGTATGGTGCAATCGTAATAGTCGCTGACAGGTACTTTGAAACATAGTCGGACTATTGAAGTTAAAGTTCTGGGCTGTTACTTAAAAAACGCATCCACTAAATTGTTTATGCTAAAAAAAGCTTTATTAAAAAATGAAACAGAAGTGTAAGAAAGTTGCAAAACGTATAAGGTATTACTTGAAGCTACCTATCTGAAGCAACTGGAGCTTCTCAAGTTGCGAAAAATATTTTAAAATCTGAAAGAATGATGTGAAATTTTTTAAGTAAACTAGAAAGTATTCCGCTATCACGCTGAACAGCAAATTAGGCATTATATCGTTTACTGTAAAAGCTCATATTTTACGTAATCAGAGCTAGGAATTTGAAAAGATAATCTCATTATACTTCACATGAAAACAAAGAGAACTATACAATCCCCTGCCTATCGCTTCTTCAACCACTCCCCTGAACAGGTACTTTTACTTTTATCAAACCATTCTCTTATTGTAATAAGTTGCTTCTATATTCAAATTTAGCAACTTCCCTCTAGGATTATCCTTATTTTGTTCTAAGTACTGGCTTTGTTCAAATGCCATTCCCCATTGTGTACGGTAGCTAGACTTTCTATATTCATAAAAACTCTCTTCAGCATTATTTGTATCGAGCTTTTTATCTTGTTTTCTTATACTCTCTACCATCAAGTACCCACATCTATTAATTTATTTTAAAAACTCTACTTACTTTATCATAAAAAACATAGCTGTAAATACTTTAGTGAAAATTTCTTCTTATTTTATCTTTCTTTAAGCAAATATTTAGATCTTTTTGTAAATTTTTATAGCCTGCTTGCATAATGTTTTTATGGGTTAGTATTATGTAATAGTATCCTAGATTACTTATATTAGAAATGCTAACTTTAGCTAGCATTCGTAATTGCCTTTTTATTTTATTTCTTTTTGCTGCTTTTCCGACTTTTTTACTGATAGCCAGACCTACTCTAATAACATGAATATACTTTTCAGGTTCTCTTTCTTTTATAGCATATAGTGATATATATACCCCTCGATAAAAAAGACTGTCAGGTGCTAATCTGTTTTTAAAAGCAAAGGAAAACTCTTTTTTTTTATGCTTATTATGCGCATAATTTATTACACCCTAATGAACGACGCTTATTAAGAATTTTTCTTCCAGCTTTTGTTGACATACGTGAACGAAATCCATGTCTGTGCTTTCTTTTTAAATTTTTTGGTTGAAATGTTCTTTTCATTGCTTTTATATTAATATGACTATTTATTTTAAATTATTTTGCTCTATTGTCAAATAATGGTCAACTTCTATGGCATTCTTGTTGAATAAAATTTGATGTATGGAAAAATGAATTTAATTATAGGCGTACCTGTTTTACTAATCCTTTTATTTTGTTTGAGTAAGTTTCAAGCAGTAAGTAAAGTTAAGTCTTATATATATTTGAGTTGTATGTGGATGCTACCTTGTTTGTTAGCATTCTATGATGGTTATTTTATAACTTCTATTTCTATAGCGTTACTTTTTTTTATGCTGATTTTTATCTTTAAAGGTAAAAGAAATAAGATGGTAAAATTTTTGTTATTTATGGCTTTAGCAATATCACTTTTTATCACTTTATTTATAATGCTATCTATTTTTGTTCAGTCCATTTCTTTTTTTAATAAAGTAGCTATTTCAGAATTCTTATTTTGCTTAAAATGGAAGCATAATGTAGCTATTATTGGCGGAGGAGAGGTGGGATGTTTTGGTATAGCGCCACTTTTAGTGGGGACATTACTTATAACTATTGTAGCAATGTTAGTTGCGGTGCCGCTTGGTTTATTTTCTGCAATATATATTAGTGAGTATGCGAGTGAAAAAGTGCGTTATGTTATTAATACAGCCTTACAGGTTTTGTCTGCTATTCCTACTGTTGTATATGGATACTTCTCAGTTGTATTTTTGTCTTTTTTTATAAAGCAGGTAGCAAATTTTTTTAATTTAAGTATACACTCAGAAAGTGCTTTGATTGCTGGTTTATCGATCGGGGTAATGATTCTTCCTTTTATTATTTCTTTGCTTGAAGATGCTATAAGATCTGTTCCAAAAAGTTTGCGTTATGGTTTTATGGCGCTTGGCGCAACACCAGCGGAAACTATATGGCATATAACAATACCTTATGCAATGCCTACAATTTTAAGTGCAATTTTATTATCAATTTCAAGAGTGATAGGTGAAACAATGATTGTACTAATGGCTGTGGGAATCAATGCAAATTTGACCTTTAATCCTCTCAATTCAGTTACTACTATCACTGTACAAATTGCTACATTACTTACCGGAGATCAGGATTTCAATAGTGTGCAAACTCTTGCTGCTTATGCGCTTAGTTTGGTGCTGTTTGTTATTACTTGGCTATTGAATGCATTTGCATTGTTTATAATGAAACGTAACTAGTAAGTGTTTTAATATTGCAAAATTTCTGTTAATAATATAAGATTTATTTTCTTTAGAAGTTCTTTTATAGAATTGTAGTGTTAGGTGATGAAAGAGATGAGTACAGGTAAAGTAGTTAAAATAACTCAAGCAGTTGTTGATTTAAAATTTGAAGACGGGTTGCCTAAGATATTTAATGCTTTAAAAAGCAAACTAAAATATAAGGGCAAGGAGCTAGTTTTAGAGGTTTCACAGCATATAGGTGACAATATAGTTCGTTGCATTGCTATGGATAGCACAGATGGTATGTCAAGAGGTGATGAGTTTGTTGATACAGGTGCACCAATATCAGTTCCGGTTGGACGCTCAACTTTAGGAAGGGTTTTTAATGTTGTAGGGGAGCTTATAGATGAGTGTGGTCCGCTAAAAGGAAAGTATGATTTAGAACCTATACATAGATCACCTCCAAGTTTTACTGAGCAAAAGATACAGGAAGAAGTTTTAGTTACAGGAATAAAGGTTATAGATCTTCTTGCTCCTTATCTTAAAGGAGGAAAAATTGGCTTATTTGGTGGAGCTGGTGTTGGTAAAACAGTTCTGATAATGGAGCTGATTAACAACATAGCAAAAGCTCATAAAGGATTTTCTGTGTTTGCTGGAGTAGGAGAGAGAACGCGTGAAGGTAATGATCTTTATAACGAGATGATTACTTCGAATGTAATAAATATAAATGAGCACGAAAAATCTCAAGCCGTTTTGGTTTATGGTCAAATGAATGAACCTCCTGGAGCAAGGGCTAGGGTTGCTTTAACAGCACTAACTATGGCGGAGTATTTTCGTGATCATGAAAATCAAGATGTTCTATTTTTTGTAGATAATATCTTCCGTTTTACTCAAGCTGGCTCTGAAATTTCTGCTTTGCTTGGAAGAATACCGTCGGCTGTTGGTTATCAGCCAACTCTTGCGACTGATATGGGCGCTATGCAAGAGAGAATAGCCTCAACTACTGCTGGTTCTATTACTTCTGTACAGGCTATATATGTTCCTGCAGATGATTTGACCGATCCAGCTCCAGCAACGACATTCTCTCATCTTGATGCAACCACGGTGTTGTCAAGGCAGATAGCTGAAATGGGTATATACCCTGCTGTTGATCCACTTGACTCAACTTCTCAGTCTTTATCTGCTGAAATCATTGGTGAAGAACATTATAATGTGGCTTCTGAGGTGAAACGTATATTGCAAACTTATAAGTCGCTGCAAGATATTATCGCAATACTTGGTATGGATGAACTATCTGATGAAGATAAAATTATTGTTGATAGAGCTCGTAAAATTCAGAAGTTTCTTTCTCAACCTTTTCATGTTGCGGAGGTATTTACTGGCATGTCTGGCAAATTTGTTTCACTTTCTGATACTATTTCTAGTTTTAAAGGAATTATTGAAGGTAAATATGATCATCTGCCAGAAGCTGCTTTTTATATGGTGGGAAGTATAAGTGAAGCAATAGAAAAGGCTGAATCAATAAAAGCTGAAGTTGGAGCCGGACATTAAAGATTATGAACACTTTTAAGGTGCAATTTTTTTCTCCTGATAATCGAATTTCATTCGATGAAGTGGTTTCGCTTTCAGTCAATGGGCTTGAAGGAGAGCTAGTGATTTTAGCTTACCATTCTCCTTACTTAATTTATTTATTGCCTGGTATAATTACTGTTCAAATGAGTAACCAGACAAAGGAAAAAGTTGTAATTGATAATGGTATATTAGAGGTTGCAAATAATAATTGTAGCATTATAACGAATCAAATTCAGGTTTTTGATCATTTGACTCATGATGAGGAATCATTAAAAAATAAGAGAGTTGGTATATATTTAAGTTATCTTGATGTCAAATCTCTTTAGGGGCTCTTTTTGTGTTCAAGAAATGAGTTTACTCTTGTCATTCCCACTTCAAGTAGCTGACACACAACTGTACGAACATTATGGTTCAGGGAAGATGTCATCCCAGTTTGTGACACTGGTTTTTCATAATCATTAAAACGTTGATTACTGTTATACTCGCAAATTTAACTGGATCCCAGTGTCGCGCACTGGGATGACAAGGGGGACTTGACAAGAAAAGAAGGACTGGTTTCACATGCATCTGAACAGTATTAAACACTTTCGTGCTGACTTTGACTACACGCCTGTGAGGGAATGCTGATTAAATTTAGAAATGAATTACAGTGATCATCATCACCATCGCTATGAAATGCGCTATCAAAGCTTAAAGACCTAGGGTTTTTTTCTGCATCTTGGTTATTTAGATATGGTTCTTTACCGTTTAGCTTTTCTTTTTCTTCCATTATTCTTTTAATTTCCAAAGCTTGATTTTTTACCTTTTCTTCCAATCTTTCAATCTCAGCATAGCGCTTATTCTCTTCTACTATCTTTTGCTGTAATTGCAGTATCATCATTTCGATCTGCTTATCTTCAGTCTCTGGCGTTAAATCCGACTTATCCCACTCTAGCTCACATTCCTCTTGTTCATCAGGTTCCAAATGTGCGTTGTGCTCACTTTGCAAATTTTGCATTTGAGATTTGAAATTCATTAAACGTTCATTCTTTACCTCCTGCTGTAATTGCTCTCTTATTTTCTCGATCTGTTCATCTTTAAGCTCTACCTTGTTCGTTAACTCTTCACATTTCCACTTTAGCTGATCTACCTCTTGTTTACAAGATTCCAGATTTGTGTTGTGCTTATCATCTAAGCTTTGCATTTGAGATTTTAAATTCATTAACGATGTACTGTGTTCATCTCTCATGCTGTTTGCTTCCTCTTCATTTGCATTTGCCTCTTCTAACTGATTCACTTTACTTTTCAGTTTCTTTCCTTCTACATTGGCAACTTCCAGGTCTTTCTTCAGTTTTTTATTTGCCTTTTCAAATTCTTCCAGCTCTGTTGACATATTTGCTAGCTTTTCATTTTCTTGTGTCAGTTCATCTTGCAATTTTGCATTTTTTTGCTTTTCTCTTCCAAGTTCATCCTGTAAATCACTATTATACTTTTCTGACTCTTCAATTTCTTGCTTAGCCTCTATGATTTCCTGTTCTAATTTTTCTTGCTTTATTATACGGCTGTTTAACATTTGCTTTTCTTCTTTCAATAATAATAACTTTTTTTCTAAATCTGATATTCGCTCCTCTTTGCTTTTTTTTATACTCTCATTATCGATTCTTAACTGATCAAGATCGTTTTTTAAATGAAACCTTTCTTCTTCCAGGTGAGCTAATGCGTTTTGCAGTTTTCTTAACTCACTTATCAACTCTTCTTTTCCTGCATTAGCAACTTCCAGCTTTTTCTTCAGGTCTTTCTTTTCTTCATATGCACCTTCAAGTTTTTGCGCTCTTTCTTCCAGCTCTGTTGACATATTTGCTAGCTTTTCATTTTTTTGTGTCAGTTCAGCTTGCAATTTTGCATTTTTTTGCTTTTCTTCTCCAAGTTCATTCTGTAAGTCACTATTGTGCTTTTCTAACTCTTCAAGTTCTTGTTTAGCCTTGTCGAATCTATATTGTAATTCGTTCCTCTGCTCATTTAATTCTCTAATTTCTTGCTCAGCCTCGTCGAGCCTATATTGTAAATTGTTCCTCAGTTCATTTAATTCTCTAATTTCTTGTTCAGCTTTTGTAAGCTTTTGATCTAGTTGTTGTGAGTTAACTTCTGTTTGCACTGCAGCTTCTTGCAAATTAACTTCTGTCTGAGTTTCAGTTTCTTGAGAGCCAATTCCTATTTGAGTTTCAACGTGCTGCACAGCAACCTCTGTCTGAGTTTCAGTGTGCTGTAAATTAACTTCTGTTTGAGTTGCAATTTGTTGTGGATTAATCTCTGTTTGAGTTGTAACTTCTTGCAAATTTTGAGTTTCAGTCTGTTGAAAGCCAATTTCTGTTTGAGTCTTAACGTGTTGCACAGAGACCTCTGTCTGAGTTTCAGTGTGCTGTGAATTAACTTCTGTTTGAGTTGCAATTGCCTGAGTTGCAATCTGCTGTGTATTAACCTCTGATACATTGTTGCTAGTGAAAGAAAGAATAGGATTGCTTTTAGCATCATTTTCAAGATCTTTCATCTTTTCATCTTTATTGATTACGATATGTTCATTGTTTTGCAGATTAATAACAGCTAGAGCATCTTTATTCTTCTCCAATAATGCTTTGACAGCGTCATGTAGAGAGAGACCTTGAATATATAATTCTTCATTTTGTCTTATTAATTCCAAAAACTCCTTAGGTGGCGATTCAAAATCTTTACCATTAAACTGTAGTACTTTAGTTATACCAGAATTACTTACATTCATAACCATAGTACAGGTAACAGTTTTTCCATCCTTGTCCTGCACAGGCCAAGTGCTTGTCATTTCATAATATGCATCCTCTTTAAATTCATAATGTCTTTCCTTACCTTTTCGGTAAGCGTATATGTCATGCTTTTTATCGCAATAGATATTCAATGTGCTAATATCCCTTTCTTGCTGTAAGATATCACTAATTCTTATTGGCTCACTTCTATTGTAATTAATAAGATTAATGTTTAACACTTTATCAGAAGTGTTAGTTTCTACATAAAAAGCTCGAAGGTCTATGTCTTTGTCTCTAAAATACTTACTTACAGCTTTTTTTGCCTGATTTGCTAATTCTATAAAGTTTTTTTTAAAGCTTTTGTTGAAAGATAGATCTATATATGCTTGCTTCAAATTTTCATCATTTGTTAAATCCATGAACAAGTCATAAATCTCCCATTTGCTCTGATAGTATTCTTCTAGAACAGTAATGCTATTTTTTCTTTTCAGTTCTGCTAATATATCTTTCAATATCGGGAAATTTGTTGACATAGTATACCCCCTATTACTATTGTTCTGATAATATATTTACTTTAGGAGTGATTAAGCTATCAAAACTCCTTTTATATTAACCTTTTTAGTTGAATTTAATTGCGAGCGTTAAACTCGACCTTAGTCATTTTGTTTATTGTTCCTCACTACCTATTTATGTTACTATACTAATAGTAGCACTAAGTTTTAGGCTATGCAAGAATTTCTATTGGACGTAAAGCTAGTAAACTTCAGAAATTGGTTATGCTAATTCTGTTAATAAAATGCAACCAATTAAGGAAAGCGCTATACTGTGTCTCAGTGCAATATTTTCTTTCCTAACGGACTTAGAATTGAGTTGAGTTAAAAATCCGATTTTATTTAATACTTTTCAAAGATGACAATATTTTGTAAAAATGGGTTTTGAATAGGACAATAATTAGGACAATAATATGGAAATTTTTCTTGATAGTGTTGATTTGAATGAAATTAAGGAGCTAAAAGAGTTCATTGATGGCATAACAACAAATCCTTCTTTGATAGCAAAATCTGGACATAAAGATAAATACGAAAATTTAGCAAGTGAGATATGCTCTGTTATAAAAGGGCCTGTTAGTGTTGAAGTTGTTGCAGATAGCCATGAGGATATGGTTAAGGAAGGCCTTAAGTTAGCGAAAATCGCTAGTAATATCGTAGTGAAGTTACCCCTTACACATGAAGGATTAATTTCTTGTAAAAAGTTGTGGACAGAACATAAAATACCTGCTAACATCACATTATGTTTTTCTCCTGGACAAGCACTGCTTGCCGCTAAGGCCGGTGCTTGTTTTATTTCTCCCTTTGTTGGTCGTCTTGATGATATAAGCTATGATGGCTTATCGCTAATAGAAGATATATGCACTATATATTCTAATTATGGTTTTAACACAAAAATTCTTGTTGCATCAGTAAGAAGTCCAGCGCATGTAATAGAGGCTGCAAAACTTGGTGCTGATTCAATTACTGTGCCAGCAAAAATACTTAGACAGTTAATTAATCATCCACTTACTGATCAAGGGCTTGCAATATTTGAAAAAGACTGGGGTGTAAAATAATAAATTTAGAAAATATAATATAAAAAGGACATAGGTACCATCTGTCCTTTAAAGACATGCAGGTTAATGATATGCGTAATTCAGAATTTTAAACATAATGATCCTTCTGTTAATAAAAAAGATTCAGAAAAATGTATACAGCTACGACCGAAGTATAGCTAAAATGTATTTTAACTGAAGATTATAGATTAACTGAATTGAAAAGCCTGCAGACGAAGATAGATTCCGAGCTCTAGAACACCTTCGCTGTGCATGGTAACAAAGCTATTAGAGTTTGTCAAGTAATTTTTTATCGTAATTTTACGAACGTGCCATGCCAGTAATTATATCTAGTTAAATTTGTAAAGTAATACAGTGTTTTCGATAGTTATAAAAAAGCTGGATTTCAGTGCTGGAGTAACATTTTGGAAATTGGGATGAAAAGAGGGAAAGTACTAGTTTGAAATTAAGTTTTCTGGATTCCAGCATCAAGTGCTGGAATGACAAGAGAGGAGTTCCAGGTACAGCTGTTACCTATAGAATGGCAGTACTAGAATGATAACAAACTGAATGACATATTTAATCTCTATACAGATGTACATCACGCACCGATTTCCATTCAAGGTAATGTCATTCCAGTGCTTGACATTGGAATCCAGTTAGATTTGCGAGTATAAAAGTAATACAACATTTTTGATGATGGAAGCCATTACTAGGATAACAAGAAAGGAAGTGCTGATTTCAGTGTTTATACGTTAGCCATGCATCTAAAAATTTATAAACAAAAGGTTACACTTCACAACTTTGTGATGGAATAAGTTTTTCAATGCTTTTCACGCAAAATTCAGTTATGTTATTAGCTATTTCATCAAATTTATGATTTATATCCTTACCTATTTTTTCATCTTTAATATATTCGTACAGAGTTAAAATAGCTATAGTTGAACATATTGCGATGAAACCAACTTTTGCTGTAATAAGTAATGATAACCCACCTGCAAGTATGGACACTACTCCAATAGCTAAATTTATAATTTTATTTTGTGTTGACTGGTTCTCTTTATCCTCTAAGACATTTGATATTGCTTTTGAGGCCACTTTTATTGCTATTGCTGTAGTTGAGATTATAATGAACATTATAGCTATTTTTGCTAAAAGCAAAATTGATGGTAGCATTATTGTAAGCAACAATGAGCCAGCTCCTATCAGTAGCCACTTCTCATTTATTTTTTTAGACTGATCTGTATTGCTAAGCACTGCACCCTCCATTTTAATTAATGGTTTATTCATATAGTATGAAATATGCGATGGTCAAGATATTTTTATGTGGAAAAGTTTGCGATTGAGTTTTGGCATGTTATTTAAAATTCTTATATAATATTTAAATTAGTTTAAGAGAGAGTTAAATGCAGGATGCAGCTTTAGTTTTACAAGATGGCAAGTGTTTTTTAGGAAAATCAATAGGTAAAAAAGGCAAGTGTATAGGTGAGGTTTGTTTTATCACTGGTATGACCGGTTATCAACATACTATAACCGATCCTTCTTTTGCTGATCAAATAATAGCGTTCACTTTTCCTCATATTGGTAATGTTGGAATAAATCATAAAGATAATGAAGGAGAAAAAGTTTTTGCAAGTGGTGTGGTTATGCGTGAACTTTCTCCTATGTCTCACTCTTCTTCATATATTAGCTTAAATGATTGGTTGGAGAAAAATAATGTGGTTGGGATATCGGGAATTGATACTAGAGCGTTGACGAGACATTTGAGAAAATATGGATCTCAAAATGGAATGATATGTCCTTCAAGTGAGGCGCATATATTGGATGAATTGAAGAAATACAAATCTGTGAATGGAATAGAAATAACCAAGAAAGTTAGTTTAAGTAATAACTTTAAAAGCGATCTTAATGCAAAATATAGAGTTGTAATTGTTGATTTCGGTGTAAAAATTAGTATAATCTCACGCTTAGTAGAACTTGATTGTACGATTGAATTAGTCAAACCAGATACAGGTTTTGCTTACAAAATATTAAGCATGAACCCAGATGGTATAGTGCTTTCAAATGGTCCTGGTGATCCGCAAGAGATAGGGGAGAGTGTAATTTCAGAGATAGAAATTATTGTAAAGTCTAAGGTGCCGGTTTTCGGCATATGCCTGGGCCATCAATTACTTGCAGTTACTTTGGGAGCAAAGACTGTCAAGATGGATATTGGTCATCGAGGGAGTAATCATCCAGTTTATGATCTGGAGAGTAAAAAAGTTGAGATAACTAGCCAAAATCATGGTTTTGTTATTGATTCAGCTTCTCTTTCAAGTAACGTTGAGGTTACTCATAT
This sequence comes from Wolbachia endosymbiont (group B) of Hofmannophila pseudospretella, assembly GCF_964028515.1. Taxonomy (NCBI): domain Bacteria; kingdom Pseudomonadati; phylum Pseudomonadota; class Alphaproteobacteria; order Rickettsiales; family Anaplasmataceae; genus Wolbachia; species Wolbachia endosymbiont (group B) of Hofmannophila pseudospretella. The sequence continues at coordinate 1,169,957 of NZ_OZ034788.1, forward strand.
TTCTCTATTTGATAATAGTGTAGAGGGAATAATGATGAAGGATTGCCCAGTCTTTTCTGTGCAGTATCATCCAGAAGAGGCGCCAGGCACTCATGATTCGCATTATTTGTTTAGGCGTTTTATTGATAATATTATGTTATACAAAATGAAATCTAACTGATTTCAGTTAGATTAGCTTTTATTACTTGATCTTTTGGATTTGGATGTTTAATATTAGGGATAATAAAACTTAAGTTAAGGTAGTGTTCTCTTAACAGATTTTTGTGGAGGAGTGACCGAGTGGTTAAAGGTAACAGACTGTAAATCTGTCCGCGTTGCGTACGTAGGTTCGAATCCTACCTCCTCCATTGTGCGGGTATAGCTCAATGGTAGAGCTCTAGCCTTCCAAGCTAGTGACGTGGGTTCGATTCCCACTATCCGCTCTTTTTTTTGTTGTATTTATATAAAATCAACATATTATTTATTGATGTATTTGTATTTTAGGTAGAAGAGTTAAAGTTATGACAGCGATAGTAGAAGCATTTGGAAAGCCGCATGTAAACGTGGGAACGATAGGACATGTGGATCATGGGAAGACAACGTTAACAGCGGCGATAACAAAGCATTATGGTAATTTTGTAGCATATGATCAAATAGATAAAGCGCCAGAAGAAAGAAAGAGAGGAATAACAATAGCAACAGCGCATGTTGAATATCAAACAGAAAAGAGACACTATGCACACGTTGATTGCCCTGGACATGCTGATTATGTAAAGAATATGATAGTAGGTGCAGCACAGATGGATGCAGCGATATTGGTAGTGTCAGGGGTTGATGGGCCGATGCCACAAACGAGAGAGCATATATTGCTAGCAAAACAGGTGGGTGTTGGATATATCGTGGTATATATAAATAAAGCTGATGTTGCTGATGCTGATATGATAGATTTGGTGGAAATGGAAGTGAGAGAGTTGCTGAGTAAGTATGGATTTCCAGGTGATGAAGTGCCTGTGATAGTTGGGTCTGCGTTAAAAGCATTAGAGGATGATAGTAGTGAGTATGGAAAGAAATCAATAGATAAATTGATGGAGAAGTTAGATGAGTATGTAGCAGTACCTCCAAGGCCTATAGATTTGCCGTTTTTGTTGCCAATAGAAGATGTATTTTCAATATCGGGCCGAGGGACGGTAGTAACAGGAAGAATAGAGAAGGGGGAGGTAAAGACAGGGGATGAGATAGAGATAATAGGTCTGAAAGCGACGCAAAAGACGATATGTACTGGTGTTGAGATGTTTAAGAAGTTGCTAGATAAGGGAAGTGCAGGACTCAATGTAGGAATATTACTAAGAGGAACAAAGAGAGAAGAAGTGGAGAGAGGGCAAGTATTGGCAAAACCAGGGACAATAACCCCGCATAAGAAATTTAATGCGGAGGTGTATATATTGAAGAAAGAAGAAGGAGGAAGGCATACACCATTTTTTGGAAATTATCAGCCACAGTTTTATTTAAGAACAACGGATGTAACTGGGAGCATAAAATTGCTAGATGGAAAGGAGATGGTAATGCCAGGGGATAATGTAAGTATAGAAGTGGAGTTGCAAGTACCAATAGCAATGGATAAAGGATTGCGTTTTGCGATAAGAGAAGGTGGTAGAACTGTTGGTTCTGGCGTTGTTTCGGAAATTTTAGAATGAGTATAACAACTAAGATGAAGCAAGATATATATATTAGAATCAAAGCTTTCGATTGTTCTTTATTGGAAAAGTGTATTCGGGAGTTTATTGATCAATTAAAGCAGTTTAATGCAGATTTATCTGGTCCGATTGCGTTGCCAAGAAAAGATTCTAAATTTACTGTTAATAGGTCTCCTCATGTTGATAAAAAATCTCGTGAGCAATTTGAAATGAGAATTTCTAAGCGGTTAATTATTGTACATAATCCTACTTCTACTATGATGAAGATGCTTGCAGATTTATCTTTTTCTGCTGGTGTAGAAGTGGATTTAAAGGTTAAGGAAGTTAATATTTAGGAAAAGAAAAATGAAGAGAATAAATTCGCTTAGGAGAATTGGTTTGTTAATGACGAATGTTGGCCATACTGCTATGTATTTTGATAATAGTCGCATGGCTGTAACCTTATTGCATCTCAGCGAAACTTATATTATCGATATAAAAGGACAAGATAAATGTGGCTACAATTCAGTCATTTTAGGCACAGGAGATTTAAAAAAAATAGCAAAGCCTCAGTTGGAATATTTAAAGAAAAAGGGTGTAAATAGTAAATGTAAATTATATGAAAGTAGATTAACTGATCTATTCGGAATAGAATGTGGTAAAAAAGTGGGGGTTAATCATTTTGTGGTTGGTCAATATCTTGATATTACAGGTTATTCTTTAGGCAAAGGGTTTGCTGGTGTGATGAAGCGGCATAACTTCAGTGGGCTTAGGGCATCTCATGGTGTTTCTATCGCTCATAGATCACAAGGTTCTACTGGTCAATGTCAAGATCCTGGTAGAGTATTCAAGGGGAAGAAAATGGCTGGTCATTTAGGTAATAGCAGAGTAACTGTACAGAATATGAAAATATTATCCATTGATTGTGAAAATAGCATAATTGCTGTAAAGGGTAATAATGTTCCTGGGTTTAAAAACTCTTATGTTTTTGTGAGAGATGCAGTTAAAAAGCCTTTACATAAAGATGTTCCTTTTCCAGTAGGTCTGCTGTTGAATATGAGTGATGATGCTAATAATTTGGTGAGTTAGTTATGGAATGTGAATTAGTTGATCTATCTAATAATAATGTAGGTAGTGTTGAGCTTAATCCCTTGATATTTTCTGCCAAGCAAAAATTGAGTATTTTGCATGATATAGTGAGATGGCAATTAGCAAAGAGAAGAGTTGGTGCTCATAAAACAAAGGGTATCAGTGATGTTTCTGGTACAACAGCTAAGCCGTATGGTCAAAAACGCACCGGTAGGGCGAGACAGGGGAGCTTGCGATCTCCTCAGTTTAGAGGTGGTGGAATTATTTTTGGTCCTGTTGTGAGGAGTCATGCTTACTCTCTTAATAAAAAAGTACGTAAATTTGGTTTGAAAATTGCTTTATCTCTAAAATATTTAAATAATCAAGTTATTGTTCTTGATAGTTTAAATGTTGATGTGAAGAAAACATCTAAAATGTGTGAATATATTAAAAATTTTAAATTTTCTTCTTTTTTAATAGTTGGTGATTATGGAGATGATTTGTTACGTGCTGCTAAAAATTTGCATTATGTAGATTTAATCAAACCTATTGGGTTAAATGTTTTTGATATATTGAATCATGAATGCGTGATGTTAACAAAAGACACTTTAAAGCATCTTGAAGGTAGATTGTTATGATTAAATATAATAATATAATAAAATCTCCTGTAATCACAGAAAAGGCTTCTCTTTTAAGAGAGAAGTTTAATAAATACTCTTTGTACGTTTTTGTAAATGTAAATAAGCGTCAAATAAAATCGGCAATAGAGTCTTTATTTAATGTCAAAATTTCTTCTATAAATGTTATTAGAGTTAAACCTAAATATAGACGGTTTAGGGGTGTGATTGGTTGTAAAAAACAGAGAAAAAAGGTTTATTTTTCTTTGATAGATGGTCAAAAATTAGATATAATGAGCGTTTAATATGGGTATGAAATTTTTTAATCCTGTTACTCCGTCTTCTCGTGGGACTGTATTAATAAGTAAAGTTGGTTTATCAAAAGATAAGCCGGAGAAGTCTCTTGTATTTGGTAAGAAATCCAGTGGTGGAAGAAATAATCATGGTAGAATTACAACTCGTCATAGAGGTGGTGGTCACAAGAAGAAGTATAGAGTTATAGATTTTAAACGTAATAGAAGAGATCAGGGTATAGTTGAGAAAATAGAGTATGATCCAAATAGAAGTGGATTTTTAGCATTAATATCATATAAGGAGGATGATGCTAAATCTTATATATTAGCTCCTCAAGGTATGAAGCCTGGTGATGTTGTGACAGCTGGAGATGATGCTGATATTCTGCCAGGTAATTGTTTGTTGTTGAAATATATACCTGTTGGTTCTTTTGTTCATAACGTTGAATTGAAGCCAGGTGGTGGTGCTGTAATTGCTAGAGCTGCGGGTTGTTGTGCGCAAATTGTTGGTCGTGATGGTCAATATGTTTTATTGCGGCTTAGATCTGGTCAAGTTAGGTTGATTTTATCTTCTTGTAAAGCTACTATTGGTGTAGTATCTAATCTTGATCATAAGAATAGAAAGTTGGGTAAGGCTGGGAGAAGTAGGTGGCTTGGAATTAGACCGGCTGTGCGTGGAGTTGCAATGAATCCGATTGATCACCCTCATGGAGGTGGAGAAGGAAAAACTTCTGGCGGTCGTCATCCTGTTACTCCTTGGGGTATTGCAACAAAAGGAAAGAAAACTAGGAAAAAAAATAAATCTAGTGATAAGTATATAAAAAAATTGAAAGGTTAATTTATGAGTAGATCTGTATGGAAACCACCTTTTTTACACCCATCTGTACTAAGATTAGTTCAGAGAGCTTTAAAAGAGGGTTCTATTAATAAGGTGATAAAAATTCATTCCAGGGCTTCTGTAATTCTTCCTAATTGTTTGGGTTTAAAATTTGCTGTTTATAATGGTAAAGATTACATTCCTGTTAGTGTTGATAATCAGAATATGATAGGTCATAAATTCGGTGAATTTTCACCTACTCGTAAATTTGCTGGGCATGGTGGTGATAAAAAGGCAACAAGAAGGTAGGCAATTGATATGAAAAATAGGGATATAATAGTTGAGGCTGGTTCTAAGATTTTAAGATCAACTCCTCGCAAATTAAATTTGGTTGCTGATTTAGTGCGTAATAAAAAAGTTTCTTTTGCTAATGTACAATTAAGATTTTGTGAAAAAAAGGCTGCCGGTTTTATAATGAAGGTGTTGAATTCTGCAATTGCTAATGCTCAAAATAATTATGGATTGAACGTTGATAATTTATATATAAAGGAAATTTTAATAGGTAAGTCACTTACTTTGCGTAGAGTATATCCAAAAGCTATGGGTAGGGCTAATAGAATGAGCAAATTTTATAGTAATATAACTATAAAATTGAAAGAAATTGTATGATTTATAGAAATGGAAAATTAATAAGGAAAGTGTAAAAATATGGGACAGAAGGTTAATCCTAAAGTATTTAGATTGCAAATAAATAGTAATACCTGGGATTCTGTTTGGTGTGCTACGGACGATTATAAACAGAAATTGCATCAAGATCTATTTATTCGCAGTTATATAAATGAATCCTTTAAGCATGCTGGTATTTCTAAAGTAACTGTAGAGCGTACAGTTACTTTAGTGTCTGTAATAATACATTCTTCTAAACCTGGGGTTATAATAGGTAAGAAAGGTTTGGATGTTGAGAAGATAAAGCAAAAAATAGCTAAAAAAGTAGGAAGTAGTGTCGAAGTGAATGTAGTAGGAGTTAAAAAGTCTGAAATAGATGCAGCTTTAATATCAAGGAGTATTACACATCAGCTAGAAAAAAGGATTTCATGTAGAAGAGCGATGAAAAAAGCTATTCAAAATTGTTTGAAGATGGGTGCTGGGGGTATTAAAGTAAGTTGCTCTGGGCGTCTTGGTGGAGCTGAAATAGCTCGTACTGAATGGTACAAAGAAGGTCGTTTGCCTTTGCACACTTTACGTGCTAATATAGATTATGCTTTTTGTGAAGCGAAAACTATATGTGGTATTATAGGAGTTAAAGTTTGGGTTTATATTGGTAGTTAAGGTATATTGAAATGTTTGTTCCCAAAAAGAGTAAATATAAAAAGGTATTTAAGGGGAGAATTAAGGGTAATGCTAAGGGTGGTAGCACGCTGTCTTTTGGAGATTATGGATTAAAAGCTATGGAAGTAGGTAAGATTCAGTCTAAGCATATTGAAACTGCAAGACGCGTAATATCTAGAACGTTAAAACGCTCTGGTAAAGTGTGGATAAGAATTTTTCCTGATACCCCGGTTAGTAAAAAGCCAGCAGATGTACGTATGGGTAAAGGGAAAGGTAGTGTTGAGTTTTGGGTATTTAAAGCTAAGCCCGGTAGGGTTTTGTTTGAAATTAGTAGTGATGTTCCCATGCATTTAGCAAGATTGGCGCTTGAAAAAGCGACTGCTAAGCTTCCTATGAAGTGTAAATTTATATCTAATCATAATTGAATGGAGTTGCAATGGATATGGTTAAATTTGAATCAGAATCTTCACAAGGATTACATGAACTTCTTATGAATTTGAGAAAAGAATTTGTTAATTTGGCTTTTCAAAAAAAGCTGGGCCAGTGCAATAATTTTTCGCGTTTTAGCTCAATAAGAAAGAGCATAGCTCGTAGTCTAACTGTATTAAATAGAAGAAAGAGAGAGGGAAGAAATGCCTAAGAAGGTTTTTTGTGGTGTCGTAACTAATGCTGAGTCTGATAAGACTGTAAAGGTTTCGGTGTTACAAGTGTATAAGGATAAGCTGTATAAAAAAGTTATTAAAAAATACAAGAAGTATACAGCGCATGATGAGAATAATAGTTGCAAAAAGGGGGATAGGGTTTTAATACAGGAACATAAGCCTATTTCTGTTACTAAAAAATGGGTTGTTATCAATGGCTAAAATGGAATGGGTATTTGTATGATTCAAAAAAACACATTGTTAGAAGTAGCTGATAATTCTGGTGCGCGTGCAGTGCTTTGTATTGGCTTGTTAGGTGGTAGAAAATCTGCATCTGTAGGTGATACGATTATTATATCTACTAAGTCTATTAACCCAAAAGGTAAAGTTGAAAAAGGAAAAGTATATAAAGCAGTTGTTGTTAGAGTAAAAAATAATGTTAAGAAATCTGATGGTTCTGTAATTCGTTTTTCTAGCAATGCTGTGGTTTTAATTAATGATCAAGGTGAACCACTTGGCACTCGGGTGTTTGGTCCGGTAAAAAAGTTATTATCTGGTTCTTTTATGAAAATAATGTCATTAGCTGATGAGGTTTTATAATGAGTGCTAAAATAAAAAGTGGTGATGATATTATAGTTTTAACTGGTAAAGATAAGAGAAAAATTGGTAAGGTAATCAAAGTTATAATACGTGATGCTAAAAAGAAAGTAGTTGTTTCTGGCGTAAATGTGTGTAAGAGACATACTAAACCAAGAGCTGGTAGTGGTGGTGGTATATTGAATAAAGAGTTAGCTATTGATGTATCCAATGTTGCAATATTGGATCCTAAGTGTAAAACTCCAACTAAAGTAGGATTTAAGATTATAGATGGTAGAAAAGTGCGTTTTGCAAAAGTTTCTGGAGAAGTGATAGATTAGGTTGATATGTTTAAACAATTGTATAAAGATAGTATAGTAAAATCCTTAAAGGATAAGTTTAATTACGGCAATGTAATGCAAGTGCCTAAACTTGTCAAGGTGTGTATCAATATGGGCGTTGGAGATGCTGCTACGGACAATAAAGCGATAAATGAGCCATTTGATAATCTACATTTGATTGCTGGGCAAAAGCCTGTGTCAACCTTTGCAAAAAAATCTATTTCTGGTTTCAAAATTAGAAAAGGTGCAACTGTAGGTTGTAAAGTGACTTTACGTAGAAATAAAATGTATGAATTCTTAGAAAGATTAATATATATTGCTTTGCCAAGGGAAAAAGATTTTAGAGGGTTTAGTGTGAAGCAATTTGATGGTCATGGTAATTTTTCCTTTGGTATCAAGGAGCATATATCATTTTTAGAAATAGACTATGATAAAATAAGTAAAATTAGAGGTATGGATATTAATATTATAACAAGTGCAGTTAGTGATAAGGAAGCAAAAGAATTATTACTGGCTCTTAAATTCCCTTTTTTTGATAATTGAGAGAAAAAATATATGGCAAAAAAATCTATGATACAGAAGAATCTTCGTAGAATAAAGTTATGCGATCAGTATAGGGAGAGAAGGGAAGAATTAAAATCTATAATGAATAATAAGGATTTATCTATTGCAAAAAGGTTTGCAGCTCAAAGTAAGCTGATTAAAAAATTGCCTAGAGATTCTTCTGAAATCAGAATTAGGAATAGGTGCGCTTTAACTGGTAGGCCGAGAGGAGTATATAGAAAATTTGGTTTATGTAGGATTGTTTTACGTGATTTGTGTTCTTTTGGACAAGTTCCAGGGGTTACAAAATCTAGTTGGTAAATGTGATATAAGGAGTGTAATAGTGTCGTTATCTGATGGTATTGGTGATTTTTTAACAAGAATACGTAATGCTCAATTGGCAATGCATAGGGAAACAAGAGTCCTATTCTCTAAAGTGAATTCTTCTATATTGAAGATTTTAAAAGAGGAAGGGTATATTCTTAATTATAAAAAGCAAGAGAGTGATAGTGTCCCTTCGCTTGTTGTGCAGTTGAAGTATTATGATAAATCACCTGTGATTAATGATATAGCTAGGGTATCAAAGCCCGGTTGTCGTTATTATTCTAAGTGTAAGGACATTTCTAAAGCATATAATGGTCTTGGAATTTTTATTATATCTACACCGAAAGGAGTGATGACCGATTATAATGCACGTAGATTAAAAGTTGGTGGAGAAGTTTTGTGTCGTGTATTTTAAATGATAGGAGAAATGTATGTCTCGTATAGGTGCCGCACCTATCAATATTCCTGCTGATCTTTCAGTTGAATATAATGATGGTAGGGTATTGATAAGAAGTGTTAGGGCAGAAAAAGAGCTGAGCTTGTGTAGTGGCATTCTGTGTCAGATAGTTGATAATCAATTGTTACTTTCTGTTGATCAAGACAGGGATGATTATGATAAAATAAAATCTATATGGGGCACTTATAGAAGTAATATTAATAACATGATTAACGGTATGGTTAATGATTTTTCTGTTGATCTTGAGATTAATGGTGTGGGGTATAAAGCAGAATGTGATGATAAGTGTTTGACTTTATATCTTGGTTATAGTCATAATATTAAGTATAAAGTGCCTAAATATGTTGAGATTAAGTGTATAAAGCCAACTCATTTAGTGATTCGCGGTATGGATAAGCAAAAAGTCTATATGGTGGCTTCTGATATATGTAAAATTAGAAAATATGATCCTTATAAAGGTAAGGGTATTGTAATAAAAGGCAAATTTATGCTGCGTAAGGTTGTAAATAAAAAGAAGTAATTAAAATGAAAAGATTATATAATTTTTTAAGTGGCTATGAAAAAAGGAAACTTCGTAATAGAGCGAAGCTCGATAAGAGCGCTGGACGTTTACGTATATCCATATTTAAGTCTAATAAACATTTTTATGTTCAGTTGATTAACGATGCAAAAGGAACAACCCTAGCTTCTGCTTCTACTTTGGATGATAAAATTAGGAATGTATGTAAAGGTAGGGTAAATGCTGAAACTATAAAACAGGTTTCTTCTTTAGTGATTGAGCGTCTGCCTAGTACAAAATTGGAGCAGCGATTCGTCTTTGATCGGGGGGCATATAAGTATACAGGATTGATTTCTCAATTTGCTGAGGCTTTAAGAAGCTCTGGATTTAAATTTTAGAAGGTTTTAAATATGGCTGTAAAGAATTTACAAAATAATAATGATTTATCAGAACTTTTAGTTTCAGTCCGAAGAGTAACAACGGTTACCAAAGGTGGTAGAAGATTTTCATTTTCAACTTTGGTTGTTGTTGGTGATGGTAAGGGTAGGGTAGGATGTGGAATAGGTAAACACGCAGAGGTTGCTGAAGCAAGAGTGAAAGCTGTAAATGCTGCAAAGAAGTCGATGATTAGGGTGTACTTACGTGAAGGTAGAACTTTACATCATGATATTAAGGCTAAATTTTGTTCTGGTGAGATAGTTTTAAGAGCTGCAAGAACTGGAACAGGTATTATTGCTGGTGGAGCAATGAGGTCGGTTTTTGAGGTATTAGGTATAAAGGATGTGGTAGCTAAGTCTACTAGATCAAATGATCCTCATAATATTATATGTGCAGTATTTAAGGCTTTTGATGTTATGTTATCTCCTCGCCAAGTGGCAGGTAAGAGGGGTAAAAAGATTAGTGAGATAGTTGGAAATAGGTAAAGTATGAATGATGCTGTAAAATTAAATTCTATATTTACCAAATTATCTAAGAAAAAGAAGCCTAAATTATTAGGTAGAGGTATTGGTTGTGGTAAAGGTAAAACATCCGGTAAGGGGCATAAAGGGCAGAAAGCGAGAAGTGGCGTTTCTATAAATGGTTTTGAAGGTGGACAGCAGTCTATATATACTCGTTTACCTAAAAGAGGTTTTAAGCCTATACGCAAAAACTTATACTCTATATTTAATGTTGGTGATGTACAGTGCTTAATGGAAGCTAAAAAAATAGTCAAGGATTCTATCATAGATAAGGAGCTACTGCATAAATTAGGTTTTATCAGATCTGTTAAAAGTAAAATCAAACTTCTTAATAAGGGTAAATTAAGCGAAAAATTTGTGTTTCATGTTGATTTTGCATCAGAAGCTGCAAAAAGATCTGTAGCTTCAGTTGGTGGTAGTGTAGAAATACTATCGTAAATCATGAACAGTAAATTTGCATTTAATAGTTTGGATTCTACGTTGTTATATAAAAGTGATTTACTAAAGCGTATATTTTTTACGCTAATGGCTTTAGTTTGTTATCGTTTAGGCACTTATGTTCCTATCCCTGGAGTTAATCTTGATATAATCAATGATATATTTCCAAAGGAGAGTTCTGGTGTTTTTGGAGTATTTAATTTATTTTCTGGTGGCGCTTTAGCTAGAATGACGATCTTGGCGTTAAACGTTATGCCATACATAGTTGCATCCATAGTTATGCAATTATTATCCTCTGCCGTTAAAGGAATCAATGAAATTAAAAATGAAGGAGAGTTAGGACGTCGAAAGATGAACTCTTATATACGCTATATGACTATAGTGTTTTGTATCTTTCAATCAATTACGATCTTAATAGGGTTAGAAAGAATGAATAGAGAAGGGGTATTAGTTGTAGTTGAACCTGGTATTATGTTTCGTACTATAGGTATCTTTAGCCTTTTAGGTGGAACTATATTTTTAATATGGCTTGGTGAGCGGATCAGTGTGAGCGGTATAGGAAATGGTATCTCATTAATCATTTTTACTGGCATAACATCTGAATTACATAATGCTTTATCATCTCTGCTAACATTAAATAAAAATGGTAGTATGTCATTTTTCATTACCCTTTTTGTTATAGCATTGTTTTTTTTACTGCTCCTTTTAGTCATTTTTACAGAATCTTCTTATAGAAAGGTAATTGTTCAATATCCCAAAAAACAGTTTAAAAAATTACATAATGATGATTTTACTTACATTCCATTGAAGATCAATTTATCTGGTGTAATACCAACTATTTTTGCTAACGCAATTCTATTAACGCCTATTTCAATTGCAAATTTCTATAAAGGTCATGCCATTGCTGATTTTATTTTAAACTACTTTATGGCAAATAAAGTGATGTACATTATAACTTACTTAATACTCATAGTACTTTTTAATTTTTTCTATACCAATTTTATATTTAATCCAGAGGAAAATGCTGATTTTCTTAGGAAAAATGGTGGTTTTATTCCTGGTAGAGGGCCTGGAAAACATACTTCTGATTATCTTCAAGATATAGTTTTTAAATTAACATTTATTGGGTCTGCGTATTTGGTGGTAATATGTACTGTACCTGAAATTATGAGGTATCATTATGATATACCATTTATTTTTGGTGGGACGAGCTTGCTGATTATAGTTAACGTTATTACTGATACTATTATGCAAGTACAATCTTATGTTTTTTCAAATAGGTACGATAGTTGGATAAAGAAATATGAGTCTAAAACAAGGAGACTAAAGTGATTATTACAATTTTTGGTCCTCCTGGCTCTGGTAAGGGTACTCAGTCCAGTTTGTTAATAGCAAAGTATAATTTTAAATTAGTTTCAGTAGGAGATTTATTAAGGAATATTATATCTAGTGGGAGTAAATTAGGTAAAGGAATAAAGGATACTGTTGAATCTGGTAATTTAATTCAAGATGAAGTTATATGTAAATTATTGTGTGACCAGCTTGCATTAATAGATGGTGATTTTTTGTTAGATGGTTTTCCAAGAAATTTAAATCAAGCTCATTTTTTAACTCAAGTTTTGCAAAAAAGATGCAATAGGGATGTTGATCTTGTAATTGAGTTGCAGCTTGACGATAATATTGCAATTGATAGATTAAAAGATCGTCTTACTTGTTTGGATTGTAAAACTATATATAGTATATCTTCTTTTAAAAATACTACTTGTGCTAAATGTAAAAGTACGAGATTGGAGAAGAGAATTGATGATGCTAATATGCTTGGAATTAATAAGAGGATAAGAGAATATCATTTTCAGATGAAGGGTTTGCGCGAGTATTATAAGGGCAAATTGTTAACAATTAACGCTAATTTGAGTGTTGATAGAGTAATGCAAGAGATTGAAAGTAAAATTTCTTGTAATTTGATTTGACTATAAGTTGTTTTATGGTATAAATTAAGAGTTATTATTAATAAAGTATCGAGGTATCAGTGGCACGTATTGCAGGCATAAATGTTCCGGTGAAGAAGTGTATTCCTTTTGCATTAACTTATATACATGGTATAGGCATTACTACTGCGAATATAATTTGTCGTAGCTGTAAAATTGATGAGCGTAAGCGTGTTTCAGAATTACAAGATGAAGATATAGAGAAAATTAGTAGTTTTATTAGGCAAAAATATGTCATAGAGGGTGAGCTCAGAAAAAAAGTGGCTATGGATATAAAATCTTTAATCGAAATTGGTTGCTATAGAGGATTAAGGCATAGAAAAGGTTTGCCTGTGAGGGGACAAAGAACCCATACTAATGCTAAAACTCGTAAAGGCAGATCTAAATTGCCTATTGCTGGGAAAAAATAAAATTTGTTATTATCGTGAGTTTTTATGAAAAAAGTTAAAACGGTTGGTAAGAATACAAAAAGGTTTATTACTGGTATTGTCCATATTCGTGCAACTTTTAATAATACTTTTGTAAATGTGACTGATGTTTGTGGTAATACGCTTTACCAGACTTCTGTTGGTGCATGTGGTTTTTCTGGTTCGAGAAAATCCACACCTTATGCTGCAGGTAAGGTTGCCGATTCTGCTGCGAAGAAAGTAATAGAGAGATTTGGTATGAAGGTTGTTTCTGTAATAATTCGTGGTCCTGGTTTTGGTGCAGAAGCTGCAGTTAAAGCACTTCGGAGTTGTGGATTGACTGTCACTTCAATTGCAGATAAAACGGCGATACCTCATAATGGGTGTAGATTAAGGAAAAAAAGAAGAGTATAGGATATTTGGAAGGTTTTTGTATGTATTATAGTGATAATGTTTCTTTCTGTGGAAATTTAGATAGATTAACTAAGCCTAATGCAATTAAGGTAATATTAGGTGATTCGAGTAAAAAAAGTGATATAGTTCTAGAACCTTTGGAAAGTGGTTTTGCTTTAACGTTGGGTCATGCATTAAGGCGTGTAATGTTGTCTTCTCTTCGCGGTAGTGCTGTTTATGGAATAAAAATTGAAGGCATGAATCATGAATTTACTTCGATCCAAGGAGTTAGGGAAGACATAACTGATATAGCATTAAATATGGGCATGTTGAGATGTAAGTTAAATAATACGTCTAATAAGTGCTTAAATTTGAGCGCTAAAGGGCCTTGTCAAGTATTAGCTGGAATGATAGAAACTGATGACCAATGCTCTATTATTAATAAAGATTTGGTGATATGTACACTAGGTCAAGATGTGGAGCTTAACATTACTATATATGTTGCTAGTGGAAAAGGTTATCTTTCTGTAAATAAATATAAAGAAAATGAATTTTTAAAATCTATGAATGAACAAGATTTAATTGGTTTTATTCCAGTTAATGCTTTATATAGTCCTGTTGAGAGGGTTTCATATAAAGTAGAGAATAGTCGTGTTGGTCAAGTTACTGATAAAGATAAGCTGATATTGTCAATTGAAACTGATGGTACAATCTCTCCAAGTCAAGCTATTGACTATGCTGCAAGAATATTACAAGAGCAATTTCAGCCTTTTATTAATTCTGATATGAGTTATAAAAAATCGCAGGTTTCTTTGTCTAGTGGTGCTAAAGATTTGGGCTATGATCCTGTTCTATTGTGTAAAGTAGATGAAATGGAATTATCTGTTAGATCTCATAACTGTCTGAAAAATGAAAATATCACTTATATAGGTGATCTTGTGCAAAAGACGGAAGTTGAAATGTTAAGAACTGCTAATTTTGGCCGAAAATCTTTGAATGAAATCAAGGCAATTTTAAATAATTCAGGTTTGTCTTTGGGTATGAATATACCAAATTGGCCGCCTAAGGATATAGATGAACTGGCTAAACAACATACTGATGAGGATTAGGTAGTATATGAAACATGGAATAAAGAAAAATAAACTGTCTCGTTGTACCGAGCATAGGTTATCAATGTTAAAGAATCTATCTATCTCGTTAATTAATCATGAGCAGATTGTAACTACTTTACCAAAGGCTAAAGCACTTCGTCCATATGTGGAAAAGTTTATTACAATTGCTAAGAATAACGATTCTTTACATGGTAGAAGGCTTTTGCTTTCACGTCTTCATAATAGTAAGTTAGTAGTTGATAAATTATTAAGCGTTCTAGCTAATCGTTATCAAGACCGTAAAGGTGGATATTCTAGAATAATAAAATTTGGTACTAGAAAGGGTGATTGCGCTCCAATGGCAGTGATAGAGCTAGTTGATAGAGATATTTCAGCAAAAGGTGAGATTTATAGTAAAAATAAAAAAGGAAGCAAAGTAGTTACACAAAGCTAATTATTCTTTTTATGGTAAGTAGGTTACGCTATTTTGTAGGTTACTTTGGAGAATTGTTAGTTTCGATATATTTAAAGCTGAAATTCTATAATGTTATAAAACGTCGCTTCCGTTGTAGGTTGGGTGAAATTGACTTAATTGTATCTAAAAAAAGGGAGCTGATTTTTATAGAAGTTAAAACAAGTTTATTTGGAAAAGAAGTACCGATATCTCATTTTCAGTGTCAGTCTATTATAAATTCTTCTAAATATTTCTTAAGTAAAAATCTTGATTTTTTAGATTATTCAGTCAGATATGATTTATGTTTTCTTTCCTTAAGGAGAAGACCTATTTATATAAAAAATGCTTGGATTGAGGAATGGTAGCTTAAATAACTTAGATTTACTAGAATAGGTAATTTAATATGAAAAACAATAATTTAGTTTCATCTTATGCTAGAGCACTGTTTCATGTCTCAGGAAGCAGATTAGGTATTATAAGAAAAGAAGTAGAATTTTTGTTAGCTTTTTTTAAAGATCAAAGTGATGTTTTTGTGTATCTATCTCATCCTATGGTTTCTCTTTTGCACAAAAAAGAAGCGATACTTTCTATAAATGAGAACTTGAGTGAAAACTTAGTCAAATTTATTATGGTTACACTTGCAAACAAGCGCTCCCGTTTATTAATCCTTATATTAGAAAAATTCTTAAATCTTGTAAGGGAAAGTGAAAACGAATTGGAAATTACTATAAAATCAGCAGAGGTTTTAAAGAAACCTGATATAAAAATAATTACTGAATCTTTGAACTTTCTTGGTAAAATAATAAAAGTTAGTAATGTGGTTGATCCTTCTATACTAGGTGGCTTTGTAGTTAGGTATGGTTTTAACTTGATTGATGCTTCGCTTAAGAGTTATTTGGATAGATTGGTTGATTTGAGTAAAATGGAAATGTTGAAAATAAGGAATTGTATATGAAGAATAGCATAAATGCCTCTGAAGTAGTAAACATAATAAAAGAGAAGGTTGAGACATTTGATAATCCTATAAAACGAGAAAATATAGGTGAAGTAATTTCAGTAACGGATGGTATCACATTAGTCTATGGGCTGGAAAAAGCAAAGTTTGGTGAAAAGGTATCTTTTGCAAGCGGTGTAGAAGGAATAGTTCTTGATTTAGATCATGATACAGCTGGAATAGTTGTGCTTGGCAATGACCGTGATGTAAAAGAAGGGGACGTTGTAAAATGTAGTGGTGATGTTGTACGGGTGCCTGTAGGTCATGAATTATTAGGGAGAGTTGTAAATGCATTAGGCGATCCTATAGACGATGGCGGAGAAATTAGAGCCAAGAACAGAATGTATATAGAATCTAAAGCGCCAGGTATTATTGACCGTAAATCTGTGCATGAACCTCTGCAGACAGGAATTAAAATTATAGATTTGTTGATTCCTATAGGTAGAGGGCAACGTGAATTAATTATTGGCGATAGACAAATTGGTAAAACCACTATTGCGATTGATACTATTATCAATCAGAAGAAGATTAATGATGAGGTAAATGAAAATCAAAAAATTTACTGTGTTTATGTTGCTATTGGACAAAAAATTTCGACAGTAGCAAAAGTGGTGAATAAGCTAAAAGAAAGTGGAGCATTAGAGTATACAACCGTAGTTGTGGCTAGCGCATCTGACTGCGCGCCTATGCAATTTCTAGCACCTTATACCGGTTGCACTATTGGAGAATTTTTCCGTGATAATGGAATGCATTGCTTGGTGGTATATGATGATTTATCTAAGCATGCTGTGGCATATAGGCAGATGTCCTTATTGCTCAGACGTCCTCCTGGTCGTGAAGCTTATCCTGGAGATATATTCTATGTACACTCTCGCTTGCTTGAAAGAGCTGCCAAAATGTCTGATGAAAAAGGACGGGGATCTTTGACTGCTTTGCCGATTATTGAGACTCAGGCTGGTGATGTATCTGCATATGTTCCAACTAATGTGATTTCAATTACCGATGGACAAATTTTTCTTGAGTCTGAATTGTTTCACAAAGGATTTCGCCCTGCAGTGAATATAGGTTTATCGGTTTCTCGGGTTGGCTCTGCTGCACAATTGAAATCTGTGAAAAAAGTTGCTGGTTCTATAAAGCTGAGTTTGGCCCAATATAGAGAACTGGAAGACTTTGCTAAATTTGGTTCTGATCTTGATGCTACTGTTCAATTGTCCTTAAACAAAGGTAAATACCTTATTGAATTATTAAAGCAAAAACAGTATTCACCTATGCAAATAGAGGAGCAAGTATTGCTTATGTATATCTTTTCTAATCTATATGGTCAATTAAGTAAGGTACAGGTGAGCAACATCAATAGATTCGAGTGTGATCTTATCAATTATTTTCAAACTGTTCACCCTGGAGTTTTAAAAAAGTTGTCAGGTGACATGAATGATGATATAAAAGATGATATTCTTGGTATTGTGAGTGATTTTGTCACTCAATTTAATTGCGTTTAGGCGGTGATTATGACTTCATCCATTGTTAACAAGTTTCCTATTACAAGGGAAGGTTTTGAGAGTATGCAAGTCGAACTTGAGAAATTAAAGGAAGAAAAACCTTCTATCATACAGGCTATTTCTGATGCTCGTGATCAAGGCGATTTATCCGAAAATGCAGAATATCATGCAGCACGGGAGAGATTAAGTTTTATTGAAGGCCGTATAATTGAGGTAGAAAGTAAACTTTCACATGCAGAAGTGATAGAAGTAAAAAATTTGTCTGGTGATACAGTAATGTTTGGTGCAACTGTTACGGTAAGCATGCTCAGTGATGATAACAGTGAAATAGAATATGTTTATAAGATTGTAGGTGGGTATGAAGCTGATGCTTCAAAGCAGTTGATCTCTACGGATTCACCACTCGGTAGTGCTTTAATTGGCAAAAAAGTTGGTGAGTATGTGGAAGTGATAGTGCCAAATGGAGAGAAATTGTATAAAATAGTTAAGATTGAGTTTAAGTAAATCATGGTACAAGCAGCTTACCCTTCAATTGATCTGTCTCTCATTTCTTCTGTGGAAGATATATTAGAGGATGTGCGTTCCGGTAAATTATTCATTTTAGTTGATAATGAAAATAGAGAGAATGAAGGTGATTTGGTTGTTTTAGCTGAAAAGGTGAAACCAGAACATATTGCTTTTATGGTTAGGTATGGCACTGGTATTGTGTTTTTAGCTATGACAAAGTTTTACATGAATAAACTTAACCTTGAATTTATGAAGAGAAGTAATGTAGATGAAGCACTTATTCCTCACACTGCATTTACTACGTCAATCGATGCTCGTTATGGTATTACAACGGGTGTTTCTGCTCATGATAGAACGCATACGATACTTACCGCTATTGATGGAAAAAGTACTAAGGATGATATTATTACCCCTGGTCATGTTTTTCCTATTATTGCAAGTGAGGGCGGGGTTTTAGCACGCAACGGTCATACTGAAGCAAGTGTTGAGATAGCAAAATTGGTTGGATCTAGTCATGCGGCTGTAGGGTGTGAATTAGTGAATGATGATGGCTCTATGATGCGCTTACCCCAGTTGCTTGAATTTGCTGAACAACACAAAATTAAGTTAACTACCATCGATAAACTTATCAGTTACGTTCAAAATTTAAACTAGCGTTTATAAATTCGTATAGTTTAAATGTTAAAATGTAAGATTCCTAAAAGTTATACGAATAAGGAACTTCCATGTCTAAGCTTTTTGTTTTACTATTTTTCTTCGTATGCTGTAATAGCGTTTACTCTGTTAGTATTATTAGAGATAGTGAAGTGGAAGCGGTAGTGAAGGATCTAGCGCAACCTTTATTTTCTGCTGCGGGTATTGATAATGATAAAATAAAAGTTTTTATAGTTGATGATAGATCGATTAATGCTTTTGTAATTAACAATAATAGCATTTTCATTCATTTAGGGCTTTTACAATATTCGACTGAACCTTATGTCTTACTTGGTATATTAGCACATGAAATTGCTCATATATCTGCTGGTCATGTATTACAAATGAGTAGTGCTGTAGGTTATTTTCAATCAATAGCAATGATTAGTTATATGGTAGGATTAGTTTCTAGTATTGTTATTAACCCTCAGGTTGCGAGTGCAATCTTGCTTAGTGGTGTAACGCTTAGTTCGAGGTTGTTTTTTAACTATTCCCAAGAGCAAGAGAGTGTAGCAGATAGCTATGCTTTAAGATACCTTGATGAATCTGGCTATGATAATTTGGGTATGAAAGAGATTTTTGACTATTTTAAGAGTATTGAGCATGAAAACACTGAAGAGTATTTTCGCACTCACCCACTTAGTGATAAACGTATATTTGCTGTACAGAATTATAAGGTTAAAAATAATATAAAACCAATCCTTGCAGATAAGTTGTTGAAGTTTGAGCGTATGGTTGCAAAGCTAGACTCTTTTTTTACCCCTATTCATGTGTTATCTAATAAATATGAAGGTAGTTCTAAGTATGTAAATGCTGTAATTCACTATAGGCAAGGAAAGATAGAAGAGGCTATTACTAAAGTTAATTCATTGATTCAAGAGTCACGCAATGATCCGTACTTATATGAATTAAAAGCAGAGATTTTATACAAAGCTGGAAATTTAAGTGAAGCAATAAAAATGTATGAAGAATCACTTAGATATTTATCTGAGAAGAATAACTATTTAGTGAAACTTGCGTTATCTCATACTTTATTATTACAGGGTGAAATAGAGAAGGCAATTTTTTACCTAGAGCAGGTTGCAAACGTAGAAACAAATAATGCCTTTGTCTGGAAGTATTTAAGTATTGCATATAAACGTAGCGCTGATATGGCAATGTATTATTTTGCTTTGACGAAAAAGGCGTGTATTGAAGGTAATTTAGAGAAATTTATGAAGTACGCTGAGTTAGCTATTAAAACTTTACCGAAAGATAGCTCTTGCTTGCTGCAAATTGAGGATATGAAGGAACAATACACACAAAAACACACTTATTTTTAGATTATTTTCCGCATTTATCCAACGTATCTTTTACTTCAGTACTTATATTGGGTATAATTTTCATTATAATCGTTTTAGCGCCAAAAAATACACCACAAAACATACCCAAGGCAAAGAGAGCTGGCCATGGCATTCTACCAAATATTGCAAGCAAAGCTGCACCTATTATGACTACAGTCATAAGTGGCCCACCTATTCCCCAAATATAACCAATAATATTGCATATTACTTGGGCAGTTGTATCATCTATATCATTAGCAGCATTTGCATAATCTGAAAAAGAGAGAAACAGCACTATACATAAAGCATTAAAAAATTTTTTTATTATATAGCTCATTCTTTTGCCTCCAAGTAATAAACCAGTGTGAATCTAAATTCATATATATATTTATTTTAGGGTAAAACTCATAGTTTGTCCATAAATAAGTGTTGCTACATAAATAGCCCACCATTGATGTTAAGCACATGCCCCGTTATATATTTTGCCTCATCACTTGCTAAAAACAATATCCCTGCTGCTATTTCTTCTCCTGTTCCCATTCTTTTCATTGGAATGTTATCTAATATTTTTTCTTTTTGTTCTTTATTTAAAACTTCAGTCATTTTAGTATCTATAAATCCAGGAGCAACACAATTTACTGTTACACCGCGACTTGCAACTTCTTTTGCTATAGATTTGCTCATAGCTATTATTCCAGCTTTTGATGCTGCATAATTTACTTGCCCGGCATTTCCTGTCAATCCTACTATTGAGGAAATATTTATGATTCTTCCCCAATTATTTTTAATTAATTTCTTGCATGCTTCTCTATTTAGCTTAAATGTAGAACTCAAATTAATATCAATCACCTTTTGCCATGATTCATCTGTCATTCTTAGTAATAAACTGTCTTGTGTAATGCCTGCATTGCATATGAGCCCATCAAAGCCTTTCATCAACTCACTTGCTTTATTTATTAGTTGATTTACCTCTTCAGAATTTGATAAGTCGCAAGGAAGTACGTGAATGTTTTTTTCATATTTTTTAGCAACTTCTTCGAGTACTTCTTTTTTTGTACTAGAAATACATAAAGTTGCTCTGGCCTTATGCATAATTTCTACAATTGCCTGGCCTATTCCACCTGATGCACCAGTAATCAGAAATTTCTTATTCTCTAATCCAAACATAATAATTTTTATATTGCTTCAGCTCTTAACAGAATATTAAAAGACTTGCAATAGATTTTTTGCATAACTTTCATTTAATAGAAGCTTCTTGATAAATCTTGTATTTATTGGCGAAATTATGGCGGCTGCATGCCTTTTTTATTTTTTCTATTCAGCCTAAACACGCTTCGTTTAAGCGTTAGCACATTATCAATTACAGTAATAAAATCAGCACCATGTGGATTCTTTTGCCTTTTTTTGATTGGTAAATTTCTTAACACTTATAGCTAAAGTAATTTAAGAGAGCCAGCGCGTGACTAGTTCTTATTACTTGATCAGTCTTCTGGATCCCAGTGTCTGGGCACTGGGATGACAGGAGTGTGAGATAAGGCTACATTCATACTCTAACAGGTATGACGGTGTCATTCCAGCACTTGATGCTGGAATCCAGGAGTCTTTACTACAAATAAGCATATAAAATTATGCTAAAACACAACGTTTTTGGTGAGGTTATGGACAAACTGGATTCCAGCGTCATGCGCTGGAATGACATCATAGAGGTCATTGAGATGACAGACTTGAATGACAAGAGGGACACTGGGAAAAGGGACTATTTAATGTATTGCCTCTGCTGAATGTTGCAAAATTTATTACTCTTGGCTGACTAATTTATTAGAATAGTATGTATAATGTGTTTTTTAGTGAAGATCTCGAGAGAAATGCAAGAAAAGTTAATATATTACTTTAGCCAAAGCAACTGTGAAGGGAACGCAGGAATGAAAAATCTGCTAGGAGGGAAGGGAGCAAATCTAGCAGAAATGTGTAATATTGGTATTCCTGTTCCGCCTGGTTTCACAATTTCCACTGCTGTTTGTCAGGCCTATTGCCAGGATAATGAATTGTCTTGTGATCTACGTAACGAGATAAAAAACTACATGGCGATGCTCGAAAGTGACATCGGTTGTAAATTTGGGGATTCAAATAATCCTTTATTAGTTTCCATACGCTCTGGTAGTGTGAATTCAATGCCGGGCATGCTCGATACAGTCCTAAATGTTGGCCTAAATGATGCAACCGTTGTTGGTCTTGCAAAAAAAAGTGGAGAACGTTTTGCCTATGATAGCTACTGTCGTTTCATTATGATGTACTCGAATGTTGTACTACAGCTTGACCATCACCTATTTCAAGATGTTGTTGATAATGAACAGCAGAAGAGTGGAGCAAAAAGCTTAGCTGATCTTGATGTTGATGTTTTAAAGGGGATTGTTAATGATTTCAAAGATGTAGTATATGAGAAAATAGGAAAAAATTTCCCGCAGAACGTTGAAGAACAGTTACTCAATTCAGTAAATGCAGTGTTTTCTTCTTGGCAAAATGATAGAGCTGTTTCCTATAGAAAAATAAATAATATTCCTGAAAATCTTGGAACTGCAGTTAATGTACAAGCAATGGTTTTTGGCAATCTGAATGATAATTCAGCAACTGGTGTGATATTTACAAGGAATCCTTCAACTGGAGAAAAAAAGCTTTTTGGTGAGTTTTTAGTTAATGCTCAGGGTGAGGATGTGGTTTCTGGTGTTTATACTCCTATGCCAATTGACGGGGAGCAAGAAAGTACCATGGAGAAGTTGCTACCAAGTGTCTACCGAGAATTATGCACGGTATGTGAAAAACTTGAAAGGCATAATAAGGACATGCAGGATATCGAATTTACTGTACAGGACGGTAAGTTATGGATTTTGCAGACTAGGTCTGGCAAGCGCACAGCCGAAGCTGCTATTCGCATAATAGTTGATATGGTAAACGAAGGAGCGATTACAAAAGAGGAAGGAATATTGAGAATTGATCCAAAAACCTTTGACAATTTATTACATCCAGTTCTTGATGTTAAAATCGATCAAGAAGTAATGGGCAAAGGACTGCCAGCTTCTCCAGGTGTTGCTTCTGGATATGTAGTATTCAGTGCAAGTGATGCTGAAAAAGCTGCAGAGCAGGGTAAAAAAGTAATTTTGGTAAGATCAGAGACGAGCCCTGAAGATATTAATGGAATGAATGCTGCAAGTGGAATAGTAACAGCGCGAGGAGGTATGACCTCGCATGCCGCTGTTGTAACTCGTGGAATGGGTAAACCATGTATTTGTAGTCTAAGTGGACTTTATGTTGATAAAGATGGAAAATACCTTTCTATAGGGGATATAAAAATAAATAAAGGTGAACCAATCACCATCGACGGAGGAACAGGAGAGGTTATGCTTGGTATTCTTCCGACAGTTTTGCCTGAATTATCGCAAGAGTTCAAAACGATAATTAATTGGGTAGATAAAATCAAAACAGTGAAGGTGAGAGCTAATGCTGATACTCCAAAAGATGCAAAAATTGCAAAAGAATTCGGTGCAGAAGGTATAGGATTATGTCGCACAGAACATATGTTTTTTGCTAATGATAGAATCGAATTCATTCAAAAATTGATAGTAGCTGATGATGAAAATGAAAGGGCAAATGCATTAAATAAACTCGAAGAAATGCAAAAGTCTGATTTCAAAGAAATGTTTTCTATTATGGAGGGCAAGGAAGTCACTATACGATTACTTGATCCACCTCTACATGAGTTTTTACCTCATGATCAATCCATTATAGAAAAAATCGCCAGATCACTGAATAAGTCAGTTGAATCGGTAAAAAATAAAATAGTACAGTTATCAGAAAAAAATCCAATGCTTGGCCATCGAGGGTGTAGGCTTGCTATTTCTCATCCTGAAATATATAAAATGCAGATTAGGGCAATACTCAGTGCTGCAAGTGAATTAAGGAAAGAAAAGAAGATAGAAGTGAAACCTGAAATCATGATTCCTTTTATCATTAGCGAGAAAGAGTTTGTTCTGATATGCGAGTTAGTAAAGAAAGAAGCTAAAAATTTCGATGTGAATTATTCAATCGGAACGATGATAGAACTGCCAAGAGCAGCACTTATTGCTGACAAACTCGCAAAACACGCAGAATTTTTTAGTTTTGGCACTAATGATTTAACACAAACAACTATGGGACTTTCACGAGATGATTCAGTTAATTTCCTCGATTCTTATAAGGAAAGCAACATATTCAAAAACGATCCCTTTGAGGTGCTAGATGTCGAAGGGGTAGGGGAATTAATCAGAATAGCTATCGAAAGGGGCAAAAAAACCAGAAAAGAAATTAAACTTGGTATATGTGGAGAGCATGGAGCGAATCCACAGTCCATAGAGTTTTTCATCAAATCAGGGGTTGATTATGTGTCATGCTCACCCTATAGAGTACCGGTTGCAAAATTAGTGGCAGCACAGCTTAGCATAAGTTTGTTGGGCAGCACAACTGTACGAACATAGATTTCGCTAACAAGTAGCGGAATGATGATTTTTCAAATTGTCGATAAATCTAAGTCAGTTTAGCTATTTTGCTGCTACTTTTTTTTCTTAATATCTTAAGAAAGATTGATTTTTTGTCTAAAATAATATAGGATAAAGTAATAATGAATGAGGTAAAAATGTCAATATCAAAAGAACGTAAGGAATATTTACTAGAAAAGTTTAAATATGCTGCCAAAGAATTTGGCAAATCTGGTACAAAGTCCAATCATCTAGCAGTACCAAAGGAACAGCAACTCTCTATTGATTTAGGTAATAGAAAAGTTTTTGGTATTATAAACAGAATTTTGTACTGGATAGAAAGTAATTTTAAGTATTTTTTTCCACGCTATAATTTGTTTCCAGAAGTTGGAGTTGAAGGAAGAAAAGTTCCTGGAACTAATACAAGGGTTAAGTATTTTACTCCAGATGACCAAGCAGAATATACTATAATTCCTTATAAAGGAAAATTATACGTGGACTTAATGCCAGAAGTGGAAGGTAACAAGTTAAAAGGCTTTAAAGGCAAACTATATGATACAACTGATAAAATTAGTAAGGGTAAAAAAGGTTATGTAGCTTATGTGATCACGCTTGACGGAAAGCTAGCAACTCATGAACATATTAATGTTAACAAAAGCGAATGGGCTTATCGTCATTCAACTCTTGCAGGTGGTAGGCCAGTTTTATGTTCTGGTTTAATGAAAGTGGTAAATGGTAAAATAACTTATATAGGCAATAATAGTGGGCATTATAAACCAGAACCAGCAAACTTATACAATGCAGTGAAAAAATTAGAAGGTCTATTTTCGGAAGATGCAAAAGTTGTTTGCCTATCATATTGGATTAGCTTGAAAAAACAAATTCCGCTTATACGCAAAATTACTCTAGCCAAACGAGAGCCAGTAGAGGAATTCTTGAAAAGGATGGAGAAAAAAGGAAAAGATGGGTTGACTCAATATGAAAGACATTTTAAAAGGGTAAAAGAATTTAATGAAAAATACTCAGATAAATTAGAAAGCCAGTCGGTTTATGCTAAAGTAGCTGCTCATGATTATAAATCAGTGCCTGTTTCAGACTGCAGTAATCCTCAAATAATAAAAATGGCAGTAGAACACTCAATAAGAAGGATTATTGGAGCAAACTATGGCCATAAACCAAAACTTGATATTAAATATGATCAAGAAGAAGCTGTGGGTGTTAACGTAATTTTTCACTATAAAGATGATAGAAGCAGATTTGTTGAAATTTTAGACTTACATAAATGTAGCTATTCATCACGTATTCAAAAAAATAAATATATAATTACGATGAGCATAAAACAGGCTGATGAATTTATAAAGGATGCTTTACAAATTAAAATTGATAGTGTTGAGCAATTGGATACCCGTTTAGTGATGGGCTTACCCTATTTAAATATATGATAATATATCCTCATCAGGGTGGCAAAATAGGTAGAAGAGAGAAATACAACCATAGAAACACAAATGGTTGTCATGAAAGTAACTGATACTGGCTTCTTTTCTCGATTCCAGTGTCACGCACTGGAATGACAAGATAAGGGAGCACTGAAAATAAATAGGAGTCATTCAAGTAGCTGACACTGGAATGACAAGAAAGGGAGCACCGAAAATAAATAGGTGTTATCCCAGGTGGGATCCAGGAATTCTGAGTTTTTGAAAAGATTATGGATTCCAGCGTCACGCGCTGGAATGACACCCTTTTAGTTGCTGTACGAACATTGTGGTACAACAGACCAAGATAGAGTTAATAGGGTCTCCTCTTCCTGAAAATACGGAAAGTCAGTAAAAAAAAGCTCAGGCATTAGCACTTCAGCTCTGCAGTTGAGTCAATATGAGAGAGTAAGTCTACAAAAGTAGACTTACTAATTGAACTTTGATCCTTTATTTTACTATAGAACAGACATTGAATCTGCAAGATCATAGAATTTATTTCCAATCTCTCTGAATGTACTACTTATATCAATAGGTGTCGACTCTTCTTGTGAATCAGATTTAAATAAGCCATGAGTATCTTTCAGATGACAGTACCACTGGCATTTATTTTGCTCTGCTATTGCCCACTCTGGGGACTTTTCTTCACATTCTCTATAGCAATCATGAAGTGAATCAACTTCCTTCCATTGAAATGGAGGGTTTAGTACAGGATTTGTCATAATATACTCCTTAATTATAAAACTAACACCATGTTAGTACTTATATGCTAATATAATGTTAATTCTTATATTGACATAATAACTTTTCGGATAAGGTTTCTTGATTTAAAATTGCATTTTAGCAAACTTACTTAATTTTAGAAAAATTTGCTCACATAAAACTGTTTATAGAGTGACAATAGATGTATTATACTTACACTTCTGATTCGAAAATTTATGCAGTTGTTTCTAACAAGGTTGGTAAATAAATTTTATTGTTTAAAGATGAGAAACAAAGTAATCATCGTTTCCAGTATTGTTCTTATTCTACTGTTTTTTATCAATAGTACGTTTTTAAAAGAAGATCAAACAGTTCATAGTGATGATACAACTAGTAGTTTTTCAGTAAAAACTCAGGATTATACTCCACAAAATCGCACTGTATATTTAAATTTTTCTGGTACAGTAAATCCCTTGCATAGGGCAAGCCTTGTCTCAAGAACAAGTGGTCAAGTTATTGCTATTTATTTGTCTGATGGTGAAAAAGTAAAAAGAGGCGATGTAATTTTAAAGATAGAAGATTATGACAGAGTTGCACAAGTTGAGAAAGCCAAAGCTTTATTAAATCAGCGTGAAATTGAGTATCATTCCTCTAAAAAATTGAATAAAAAAGGCTATGGAGCGCAGATACAAGTGGAAACAGCTTTTACTGCATTGCAGAGTGCAAAAGCTGACCTAAAAAGGCTAGAGTTGGATTTAGAAAATACTGCGATTAAATCCCCTATTGATGGTTATGTAGATAAGATCAACGTAAATGAAGGGGATTTTGTTAATCTTGGACATAAGATAACTGACATAGTTAATTTTGATCAGGTTCTTGTAGTGTTGTATGTTTCAGAAAATGAAGTAAATAAAATAAAACTGAGTAGTGCAGCGCAAATTAATTTGCTAGACGGAAGGGAATTAGTAGGTGAAGTGAGTTTTATTAGTAAAATTGCTGAGCCTAAAACTGGATCTTATAGAGTGGAGGTAAAGGTAACTGATAATGAGATTATATCCTTGCAAGGACTGACTGCTAGTGTAAGCCTCCCTTCAGGTGAAAGATTTGCATATAAAATTCCTTCTTCAGCCTTAAGCTTAAATGACGATGGTATTCTTGGAATAAAGATTGTTGATGACAATAATTATGTAGTATTTACAGCAATAGAAATTGTTGATTATGAAGACGATGGAGTTTGGGTAGTCGCAAATAATGAAAGTAAGCCTATAAAGTTAATAACATTGGGTCATCTATTTGTTAATCCTGGTGATAAGGTATAACTCCAGTATCAGCTACTTTCATGACATCGAGTTCTGTCATTCAAGTAGCTGACACTGAAATCCAGAAAAGAAGGCAGTGTCTGGACACTAACACTATGTTTTTATCTATCTTATTTTGCCACTTTGCTGTGTAAACTTACTCCGCAACAACCTTTTTTTCTTTTAACAAATTTTGTAATTCACCGTTTTCATACATCTCGCGGATTATATCACAGCCACCAACAAATTCTCCCTTTATATATAATTGTGGAATTGTTGGCCAATCAGAAAAACTTTTTATGGACTGACGTATTTCATCATTCTCAAGTACGTTGATGCATTTAAATTTTACATTCAATTTTTTGAGAATTGACACGACGAGTCCAGAGAATCCACATTGAGGAAAGTCAGAGGTGCCTTTCATATACAGCACTACATCGTTTTCTGCTATGTCTTTTTTTATTTGTTCAAAGTTGTTCATAAATATCACCTTAATTTTAAGCTCCAGTTTCTAGTTGCAATGCATGTATAGACTGACCTTCAAGAGCCTTATATACCATTCTGTGTTGTTCTATTTTTGTCTTTCCAGAAAAACACTTGGAAGTTATTTTTAAATGATAATGATCATCATCTCCAGCAAGGTCCTTAATCTTTATATCAGCATCAGGAAATGATTGTTTGATAATTTTCTCTAACTCGTGAATTGTAATAGTCATTGGTTTATTTTAATTATAAGTCTAAAATATGCAATTGATTATTGTGAAGACAATAGATTCAGCGTGCTGAGAGCACTAGCAAGACGAGATTTTAATTGACTTGCATACTCATTCCAGTCCTCTATTTCCTTTCTTGCCACACCTGAGGTAACGGCAGCTTTTGCAACAGCAGGAGATACTATAGAAATTAATCTTGGATCAAATGGAGTAGGTATTATATATTCACGTCCATAGCTCATTTTACGACCGCCATAGGCTGCAGATATCTCATTTGGCACTGATTCGCGGGCAAGCTTTGCTATTGCATCTGCAGCAGCAATTTTCATTTCATCATTTATTGTCGTTGCATGTACGTCGAGTGCTCCTCTGAATATGTAAGGAAATCCCATTACGTTATTGACTTGGTTGTTATAGTCTGATCTACCAGTTGCAATTATTGCATCTGGCCTTACAGACTTTGCAAACTCAGGCCTTATTTCTGGATCAGGATTAGCAAGAGCAAAAATGATTGGGTCTTTACCCATGCTTTTTAACATCTCTTCACTGAGCACATCCTTTGCAGAGAGTCCGATGAATACATCAGCATCTTTTATGGCATCGAGCAAGGAACGTTCTTTACTGTCAATTGCATATTTTTCTTTCCACTCATTCATATCCTCTTTTCTGTCTTTGTGTATTACTCCTTGTTTATCACATAGTACTATGTTCTTAGCACCCATAGACTTCAGTATTTCCAAACACGCAATACCAGCTGCTCCAGCACCATTCATGATGATCTTTACATTTCTTAATTTCTTTCCAACAATATCGAGGGCATTTTCTATACCAGCTGCAACAACTACTGCAGTTCCATGTTGATCATCGTGGAACACCGGAATATCCATCAACTCATTTAGACGTTTCTCTATTATAAAACAATCAGGAGATCTTATATCTTCTAGATTTATTCCCCCCCAACTTGGACCAAGATACCTTACTGCATTGATGAAATCTTCTATGTTTTCTGTGTCAACTTCTATATCAATTGCATCAATGTCAGCAAAACGCTTAAATAAAACAGCTTTGCCTTCCATGACGGGTTTTGAAGCAAGAGGACCGATATTGCCAAGTCCCAGCACTGCGGTGCCATTTGAAATGACAGCCACATAATTGCTTTTTGCCGTGTAATCATAAACAGCCTCAGGGTTTTTAGCTATTGCAAGGCATGGGGCTGCAACACCAGGGGAATAAGCAAGTGATAGGTCATGCTGTGTAGACAAGGGTTTTGTCGGTATGATCGATACCTTACCAGGTTTACCACTTTTATTATGGTACTTAAGTGCTTCTTGTTTTGTGGTGTTATCTAAATCATTATTCATGCTTTGAGCTTATTGTTAGTAATTTTTTAAGTATATGGGGTTTTTATGAATATTCAACTATTAGCTTGTGAATTCTGCTGTACTTCTGTATAAGTTTATCTACCAATAGTGTGACTTACATGCTTAAGAAAAACGTGCCTAATTTGCTAACAATTTCTCGTGCGCTCGCGATACCGGCAATAATATCAAGCTTTTATATAGAAAGTAAATATGCAAATCTAATAACAATATTGATCTTTATGTTTGCGTGCATTACAGATTTTTTTGATGGTTATTTAGCACGTGCATGGAAAGTCCAATCGAATTTTGGCAAGTTATTTGATCCAATTGCCGACAAGTTAGTAGTAGCTTCAACAATAATCATGCTAGTTTATAAGCACAAGATAGATGATATTACAATTATACCGTCAGTTATAATTGTTTGTAGGGAGATATTAGTTTCAGGTATGCGGGAGTTTTTGATAGCTACAAACGTTAGCCTACCTGTGAGTAAGGCTGGAAAAATTAAAACATTTTTGCAGATGATTGCTGTGGTAGCGCTAATAATGAGTGATTATGAGAAAATTCGATATGCAGGTGTGATTTGCTTATGGGCTGCAGCTGTTATGACTATGTGGTCAGGCTATAATTACGTTCTAGCTGGCATCAAACAGATTGACTAAATTGCTTAAGAGTATACAAAGAAGGTTAATAATTTCACAATATTGACTGATTAGTTAAAATCCTGTATAATGTATTAGTTTATAAATTGGTCAAGTTTGTATGACTGGTATTATTATAGATAGCTTTAATACTGAGTCTTCCTTTAAGAGATCAAGTTCTGAGAAAGATACTAAAATAGAGGATTTTTTTCGAGATTTCTGGTCAACAGTTGATGAAGAAGAAAAAAAGAGAAAAAAACTTGAGCAAGAATTATTAATACTTGAAGAAGGAAAAAAAAAGCAGAAGCTGGAACAAGAACTATTAACACTAAAAAAAAGAGAGCTACATAGGAAATGTGTATCATTGGTAACAATGTTTCCATTTGCATTATTGATGGCAATTGAGCTCGAAAAAACATGTAGCGATCAGGTAGTACTTGGCCTTATAAGCAGCGCATTAGGCCATACTATATTACCTTTCACAGTCTTATCCCTTATTTGCACGCTATATTTAATTTATAATAATAGAAAAATAGCACAAAAAGAACGAGAGTTGGAGAATATTGAAAGTGGGAAAACAGTAGAAAAAGAAAAGAGAGACCTTCCTTGTACCGTTGATGATTACTTTAACTATGCTGATGCTGCTTTAGTTACATTAGTTATTGTGGCTAGCATAGTAGGTGAAGCATTGGAGCAAGGAATAATAGGAGACGTAGCTTTTTCAATGTCTAGTTTATTCTACTTTGTAGCAAGTGCTACTTTCTGCTATCGTGAGTATAAGAGCCTGTTCATAATCTTTTCAGAAGCAAAGCAGCGAAAGCAAGAACGACCATTTGCAGGCTAGTGTTGAGTTTCCGCTCGCAATTTTTCCACAATCGCCTACATTTTTGCAACCAAGCAAAAGATCTCTCAACAACCCATCTTTTCGGCAATACGACAAAGGTGTGTAATTCGTTTCGCTTTATTACTTCAACGGTAGCGCCAATAGTTGCTTTTATTTGTGTTGCAAAATTTTCTCCTGTGTAGCCAGCATCAACTAGTATATTTTTAACTTCAGATAGGTTTTCTTTAGCATTTTTAACCATTCTCACAGCGCTACTACGATCAGTTATTTCTGCCGTTGTTATATAAATTGCGTGGGGTAAACCTTGTGTATCTACCGCAATATGGCGTTTTATTCCTGAAACCTTTTTGCCTGCATCATAGCCTTTTTCTTCAGCAGTATCTGCATTTTTTACGCTTTGTGCATCAATTATGCAGAAGCTGGTTTTTTCTTTCCGACCATTGTTTTGTCGGACCACGCCAACTATTTTTTTTTAATACCAGCTCCAGAACACTTTCTTTATTTGCATCTGCTTTTTCACTCCACTTCTTAAAATAGTCGTAACAATTCCGCCATTTTGGAAACTCTTTTGGTAACATTCTCCACTGGCAGCCACTTTTTAAGACGTATAACACTCCACAAAATACATGATATAAATCAAGTGTTCTTGGCTTTGTCCTCTTCCTGCAAGACTCCAGATCTGCTACAATAATCTCAAACTTTTCTCGACTTATATCACTTGGATATAAACTTCGCATATCCTACTTTATATACTTTATCCTCTCATTCTATCCCTTTTTTGAGATCACGTACAGGCTCTAAGAAAAGTACACAACACGAGTTAGAAAAAGAGCAAGGCTTTGATGAGAAATCTGAAAAAAAGATAAGCAATATGTCTGTAGCTAAGTTAATGCTTGCTGGTTCTTCTTTATTACTAATCAGGAAGATAATGTTGATTTCTGAAGTAGCATTAGCATCATCTGCTGTTGGGCCTGTTTTAGGTCTAGTAGGTATTGCTCTTTTGATGGTCGGAAGTGGATTGAGCATACATTCTTATATTAGAAAGCTAGAGAATATAGAAGTGAGCGGAAAGGGTGTTGCAATAGGTGGTGGTGCGAGCAATATAGGTAATGTTGGCCGAGAGCCGCTTTTCGTTCGATGATAATGCCAAAAATTTGTTTATTTAGGTAATATTTAGTCTATACTTTATTTTGATCAAAAAAAATCTTATGTATAAGACTTTAATCATATGCTTTTTTCTTCTGACTTGCCCCTTTACGCAGTTATATGCGAATGATCTAGAACACACTGAAATTGAACTATATGAGGAGGCAGTTAAGCTTTATGATCAGAAAAAATATAAGGAAGCTATTAGAGCATTTAAAAAGATAGAGGATTTATATCCTTTATCTTATTGGGCAATGAAAGCAAAATTATTATCTGGAGTTTCTTACTATAATATGGGTAACTACAGAAGTGCTGCAAGTGATATGGATGATTATATATATGTTTATTCAAATGGTGAAGATTTGCCATATGTATATTACTTAAGAGTATTATCTTATTACATGCAAATTAACAAAGTGCAGCTTGGGCAACAAATTGCATATAAAATTTTAGAGCTAGCTACTGAATATATTAATCTTTTTCCGAATAGCGAATATATAGAAGAGATCAAAGAAAAAGAAAAATTAATCACAGAACATATATCAAGAAAAGAGTATTCTATTGGTGAATTTTACCTAAAGCGTGGTGAATATTTAGCAGCAATTAAGCGTTTTCAAAATATGGTAAGCGATAAAGATTCTAAGTATTCTTCTAGAGTTATTAGTTATTTAATAACAGCTCACTTAGCTCTTGGCCTTGACTTAGAAGCTGAGCAGTATGAAAATATGTTAGCAGAAGGGGTGAATTAGTTTTCTTATGGCTGGTCATTCACAGTTTTCAAATATAAAACATCGAAAAGGTGCTCAGGATGCAAAGCGCTCGCAAAAATTTACGAAGCTCATTAGGGAAATAACAGTTGCTGCAAAACAAGGGCTGCCTGATCCAGAACTCAATCCACGTCTTCGCTCTGCTATATTTGCTGCGCGAAAGGAAAATCTACCAAAAGATAAAATAGAAACAGCAATAAAAAATGCAGCTGGTAACGTTGCTGGAGAAAGTTATGAAGAAATACAATATGAAGGCTGCGGACCTTTTGGTGCTGCACTTATTGTCCATGCTCTGACAAATAATCGCAACCGAACTGCTTCTGAGATAC
Organism: Wolbachia endosymbiont (group B) of Hofmannophila pseudospretella; assembly: GCF_964028515.1. Lineage (NCBI taxonomy): Bacteria > Pseudomonadati > Pseudomonadota > Alphaproteobacteria > Rickettsiales > Anaplasmataceae > Wolbachia > Wolbachia endosymbiont (group B) of Hofmannophila pseudospretella. The sequence goes on from NZ_OZ034788.1 coordinate 1,203,640, forward strand.
GTTATATCTTTTCTCGCAAAGGCGGTAATTTGGGAGAAACAGGATGTGTGAGTTACCTTTTCGATCATGTAGGCTTAATTGTCTATAAAGCAGAGGGTATAAATTTTGAAGATTTATTTAACTATGGAATTGCATTAGAAGTATTGAATGTTGAGGAAAATAACAAAGAAGAATTATATGTTATAACTTGTGAAGTAAAAGACTTTGGTAAAGTACGTGACGCTTTCTATACAAAATTTGGAGAACCAGAACTTGCTCGTCTTTCATGGCAAACAAAGGACCTGATTGAAGTTAGCGACAAAGAATTAATTGATAAATTATCTACATTAGTTGAAGAGCTAGAAGATAATGATGATGTGCAGTATGTTGAAGGTAATTTTATTTTTGCTGATAAACTATGAGGCTGGTAATACTTCCACTGCTTTGTATTTTACCAGCATATGCAACTGAAACATTTGCGCAGAAAGACTATTGTCATTCCAGTGCCCAGACACTGGAATCCAGCAAAATTGATTGTAAACAGCACGCTATACAACATTTTCGATTAAAAAATTGGTCAAGCACTGAAATGACACTAACCCACTCTCCAGTGTTATTCCAAGACGGGATCAGGAAAAAAAAAGCTGCTTTGGTGACAGAAAGTGATAGAAAGTTGTTATTCATATCCAGTGACATAAAATCCTCTTTTTTTGATGCAGGAGGTTTGGCGCCAGATACAATAATGAGATTAATCAGCATATATAAAGATTATGGTGTAGATTTTAAAAAAGACATTGTGCCCAAAAGCAAGTTGGAAGTTCTGTGTGAGAGTGATCAGAAGGCTGAAGAAAAAATTTTATATACTTCACTGACAACAGATAAAAAGGTCATTAGCTTGTATCATTATGAGTCACAAAACAGCAAAGAAGAGTATTTTAATAAAGAGGGGGTAAGCTTGAAGAGTAGCGAAATTTTTGTAAGTCCTTTAAACGGAGATTTTCGTATATCCTCGAATTTTGGTAATAGAAAGCATCCCATTCATGGTAAAATTGCTTTTCATAAAGGAGTAGATTATGCAGCTAAACTTGGCACTCCTATACACGCCACTGCAGAAGGTGTAATAGAATATATAGGAAAGAATGGTGGCTATGGGAATTACATCAAAATAAAGCACAACAATAAATATTCAACTTGTTACGCACATATAAGCAAATTTAGTAGCGATATAAAGTTAGGCTCTAAAGTAAAGCAGGGACAAATCATTGCTTATGTTGGCAGCACTGGTGTTGCAACAGGACCTCATTTACATTATGAAGTTATATATAATGGTAAACATATTGATCCGCTTACGATAGCTCATGGCAATGAGATAAAGTTGCCTGATCGTGAATTAAGAGAGTTTAAATTATTTGTAAGTAAGGTAGATGAAATAATCGGCAGAGAGGGTGCAAGTGAAAAAGCAATCTGATGAAGACAGTACAGATAAAAATACAATAAATGATAGAAATCTAAGTAAAATTCGGGCTTTTCCTGTACTAATAGCGCTAGGGTTAATTTTATTGGTACTTTTTGTGTATGACAGCACAATTGCACTTGGAGTTGCTGCTGTTTCAATTTTAACTTTTCTTCAGTCACTTTTTGTTAATGACCCTAATGAAGCAAGAGTGATAGAGTTTTTTGGTCATTATATTGGAACTTATTTTAAATCTGGAATATGCGTAACGCTTCCGTTTTCGAGTAAATATAGAGTTTCTCTGAAATTTCAGAATATTAACACAGAAAAAATCAAAGTTAATGATGCAAATGGAAGTCCAATAGAGATTTCAGTAGTGATTGTTTGGAGAGTTAGCAGCCCTGCAAAGGCATATTATAATGTTAATAATTATCATGATTTTGTTTTTGTGCAAAGTGACTCGGTAATTAGAGAACTGGCAAGTAATTATCCGTATGATAGCGAAAACGATGAGGAATCTTTGCGTAAAAATTCTGATAAAATTTCAAATGAATTGAGATCAATGCTACAACAAAGATTGAATATTGCTGGAATTGAAATTGCAGAAGCAAGAATATCGCATTTGGCCTATTCATCTGAGATTGCACAAGCAATGCTGAGGTGTCAACAAGCGCATGCCATCACCTCTGCAAGAAAGCATATAGTGCAAAATGCAATAGGAATTATCGAGGAAGTAATAGCTCATTTTGAAAAAAATAAAAGCATACAATTTGATGGAAAACAAAAGGTTCAATTGATAAATAATCTGCTAGTTGCACTGATCTCTGAGCAAGATGCACAGCCGACTATTAGTTTGGATAATAATTAGCATAGAAGCCGATAGGGTTTCATGAATGCAAGTCACTGTTAATTTCTTGATTAATAGACTAAATGGTGTTATAAATTACACGCATTAGGGGTGCTCTAAAAAAGCTGAGAGTACATAAAGTACAACCCTTTGAACCTGACTCTTGTTAAAACAAACGTAGGAAAATGTATGTATGTAAATATTGAAGAATGCTTTGGCTTCATCGCGTTCGTTACATCTCTCATTGGGTTATTGCCTCAAGTATATAAAGCATATATCACAAAACTTACTCGTGACGTATCGATGCTAATGTTGGTGAGTTATCTTATTTGTTCATCATCTTGGCTTATTTACGGTATTTGTCAGGGTTTAGCTTTTGTGATACTCAGTAATATTGCTGGATTAGTGATCAGTATAATATCAATTGTTCAAAAATGTTACTACGATGCAAAAACTGCACGGAGCGTTTTATAACCATATGCTACATTGTAGCGTGGAGCAAGAATATCGCTCTATTGTAGTGCTAAATGGAGAAATACCTGATTCATCGTTTTTTAAACAAGATATACCTGTTATTGCTGTAGATGGAGGAGCAAACAAGCTTCTATCAATTGGCGTGAAACCTGATCTTGTAATAGGAGATTTGGATAGTATAAATCCGAATTTACGTGCTAATTTAAATACAGTATATCTACCTGATCAAGATTATTGCGACTTTTCTAAAGCAATGGCTCACTTAAAAACAGTAAAGTTATTGCCATCAATAGTAACGGGTATTACTGGAGGAGCAATTGATCATATACTACAAAATATCAACATTTTTTCAAGTACAGATAGTATCTTTTATATGCCTTCGCCTTCCATGGTGGGGTACGCCTTACAAAAGGGTATTACCTATTTTTCCTCTTTGCTAAAAAATACTAAAATGTCCTTACTTGGTATACCGAAAGCTCAAATATCAACTAAAGGATTAAAATGGGAACTGTGCCTTAGTAACCTTGCTTTTCCAGGAAAGAATTCTTGCTTTAATCGAAGTTTAGGCAATGAGTTATCTATAGAAATACACAGCGGCGTGTGTTTAGCAATGATATATTTAGAAGCAGCAAATGATGATGGTGTGTATTGAGTTAAAACATTAAGAAAAAAAAAGTAGAAAAACCGTGTTAACACTAATTCTAAAAACTACAGGCGCCTGTTATTAGCTAAAGTAAAGGTCAAATATCTGGAATTCTGGACATAAAATCCTCCTGTATAAAAAAGATTCAGAATGTACACACAACAGATGTAGCTGAATTTTTATTGAAAAATTGGTTAAAAGGTCTGCAGACCGAGATAGATTTTGAGCTCTCTAAATATCTCTACTATCATTATAATGGCATCTTGAGTATGCGGAAGCAATTTTTTCATTAAAATAAAAAATTTTATTCTACAGCGAATAAAAAGGAGTTTGCTAATTTTCATACTGATCGGATTTCACTACTCAAACCTAGAAACTTTAATGTATCAAGGTATCTGTTCAGGGGAATGTGCAAGCCAATTCTCCCTTTTTTGTCATTCAAGTAGTCTTTTCTTGTCATTCAGGTAGCTCCTTATTGTCATCCCAGTGCTTGACACTGGGATCCACTCTTTCGTAATCTCATCAATAAAAACTTAGGATTACTTTTGTACCCAAAATTTCTGGATCCCAGTGTCAAGCACTGGGATGACATTGTCTTGAATGGGAATCGTTTCGTAATACACCAAAGGTTGTGCACCAAAAGAGCGTCATTCCAGTCTGGAATCCATTATACTCCGTAAATTTAATTGGTTTCATGACATCAACTTTTGCATTCCAGTTATGCAAGAAATCTATTATATAATATTATTGTCACCCTCTTGATAGTTTTTTAGCTCCTCTCCTCCTGAGTTACTTGGTGCAATTATTTGATCAGATTCAGTTGATGGTTCATCAGATCCAAACAACCATGAAAAAAAGCCACCAAAAAATGATCCTATTAAAGAAAAGGGCTTCATAATTATATTAAGCAAATTATCAAAAAAAGAGCTAGGGTGTTCTTCACTTGTTGATGATTCACTTCGTGGATTAACACCATTTTTTGTCAGTGCTATGTCAATAGAATGTCCATTATCAGCATCTTCAATTTGTACATCACTGACTTCTTCTGCAATGAGTTCCTGTGATTCTTCCTTTTGTTCTTGTAAACTTGGTTGGACATTACCTTCTTGTCCAGTATCTTCCTCTTGACCTACTTCATTATCTTTTGATGCTATACTGTCATCAATTTTTTTGGGGGGTTTTAGTAATAGAGTTTTTATTTCTTCTATGCTAGCTAAATCTAAAGGAGTCTTTCCATATTTATCTTGTGCATTAACATTTGCTTCTGCGTTTATTAGAGCTTCTACTATCTCTTTTCTACCATATCCTGCAGTCCAATGTAAAGGAGTCCTCTTATCCTTATCTACTGCATTAACATTTGCCTTCATTTCTATTAGAATATCGACCATCTTTTCACGGCTCCACGATACATTAGGCAATGTATTCCAGTTGTTTTTTTCAATTACCAGGTGTAAAGGAGTCTTTCCATCTATATTTTGTAAATTAACATTGATACTTTCTACTTTCAGTAGATCGTCCAATTCAGGTATCTCCATCGCTTTCTTTTTTAAAAAAAAATGCAAAGGAGTCTCTTTATTTTTATCTGTTAGATTAACATTGATGCCTTTTTTGTTTAGTAGAGTGTAGAATTTATCTGTATCTATATCTAGGTCTATTTTTTGAAGAATTAAATGTAAAGGGGTTTCTCTTTCATCATTTTGTGCATTAACGTCTGCTTCTTTATCAAGTAGAAATTTTACTATCTTTTCTGTATCTTTATATCTACTTTTAGCAGCAAAATGTAAAGGGGTACTTAGATCATCACTTTGTGCATCAACCTTTGCTTCGTTGCTGAGTAGAAATTCTACTACGTCTTTATGTCCATATTTAGCAGCAAAATGTAAAGGGGTGCTTAGATCATCACTTTGTGCATCAACCTTTGCTCCTTTGCTGAGTAGAAATTCTACTACATCCTTATGTCCATTTTGAGCAGCTAAATGTAAAGGAGTATTTCCACCTTTAGCTATTGCATTAACCTGTGCTTTTCCTTCCCCATTCAAAAGATTTTCTACATCATCAATATTACCGCTTTTAGCAGCTTCAAGCAGTTTATCATTAGCCTCTTTTACGCTTTGTAATAGATCTCCTATTTCTTTTGCCCCAGCTAAATGTAAAGGAGCATTTCCATCTTTATCTACTGCATTAATATATGCTCCTGCTTTTATTAGAGCCACTACTATCTCTTTATTGTTGTTTTTAGCAGCATAATGTAGAGAAGTCTTTTTGTTGTTATCTTGTGCATTAACATTAATTTCCTCGTTTCTTAATAGGGCTTCTACTATTTTCACATAGCCACATTTTTTTTCAGCAGCAAAATACTGATTCCAATAATCCTCTACCTCATCTGAATTTGGTATATCAACATAGCACACTTCAACAGTCAAATGTAAAGGAGTCTGTCCTTTATCATTTTTTGCATTAACATTTGCTTCTTTCTTTAATAGGTCTTCTAATGCTTTCAAGTCGCCAAGTCTGGCAGCCAGATGTAGAGAAACCTTACGATGTTCAGCTTTTACTTCTTCGTATTTATTTAACACGTGGCGTTTTCGAGAAGAGTCATAAGCAAAAAAATCTGCTCCATTATCTAATAGAACTTTTGCTATATCAGAATGATTATTTTTAACAGCCCAATATAGAGAATTACCTCGAGATCCATCATATGCATTAACATCAGCTTCTTCACTTATTAGGCGCTTTGCTTCATTAAGATCACCTCTTTTAGCAGCATCAAGTAAAGCAGCATCTATATCTCTGATTGAATAATCCATTTAACACTTCTCTATAAAATTGCATTACTATAGTAAGGTAATTAATAATTCATGAAATCTGGGTTGTAGAAATAATGATTATCCTTCGTGTTTTTCAGTGTATTTGAGTAAGCCATATACAAAAACTGCAACTGTAGAACATGCAACCGTTAACAGTAAATTTGGTAAAATGCCATAAGAAAAGAATTTTCCTACTATGTATATTCCAATAGCTCCAAACATCATATTGCAGAATGAGAGGACTGCACTGCCAAGTCCTATGCTTTTGACCGTTTCTAAAGCAGAAGTCACATTATTGCTGATTACGAGTGCAAGGCCAATATTGCTTGGAATCCAAATAACTTGAAGAATAAGTACGCTCAACTTGTTTATGAAATAAAAATATACCAACAAACCATCGGATATTATTGGTAGTACCAAACCTATTATTAGCATCTTGCTAACCCCTATTTTTGGTACGTACCTTCTGTTAATTAAAGTTCCAATTATGTAAAATATAACTATGATTGATATAAGATAGCCAAAATATTGTACTTCAACGCCCATTGATTCAAATATGAACGGGTAGTTAGCAATGTATGCCCAAAGCCACATGAAAGTTAATCCATGAATGGTTGAAAATCCAAGGAAACGATAATTCTTAAATATTAATATATACTGCTTGAAGATATTAATACTGGCTTTACTTTTATTTACAGTCAGCGTTTCTTGCAGCTTCAAGTAAATAAAAATGAGCATAATAATTGCGGCAAGTGATATGATAAAAAACAAAAACTTCCAACTATAACCATGTGAAATTATATAACTGCCTACCACTGGAGCTATTCCAGGTGAAAGTGCTACTACCATATTTAACTTTGAGATTACTCTTGAGTATTCACTACCTGAGTACATATCCCTGATTGCTGCATATCCGACAACGCCTGCAACACCAGCTCCTGCTCCTTGTATAAAACGGATTAATATTAAAAGTATAATATTATCAGCTATGCAACATACAATACTTGCCAAAGTAAAAATTGTCATACCAATAAGCATTATTAGGCGCCTACCATAATAGTCTGACAATGGGCCATAAATTAATCCAGATACTGCAACTCCTAATAAATTTAAACTGATCGTAAGCTGCGCTATATTACCTTTCACCTTAAAATAGTTGGCAATACTTGGCAATGCAACTGAGTATAAGTCTGTTGCCATATCAACAACTGCTACAGATAATATCATAATAAGAGAGATGATATTTTGTAAAAAAGCTGTCGACACTAATGATTTACTGGATTAAATATGTTTAATTGTAGTATATTTTTCTCATTAGTATATTAATTTAACTGCTAAAGTTTAAAATAATTATGTAAGCAATCTCTATATAAAATATGGATAAATCACAACTAGTTAAAGAGGTTTTCGATTCTGTAGCAAATCGCTACGACATTATGAATGATATAATGAGCCTTGGAATTCACAGGCTATGGAAAGAGAAGATGGTAAGTAGTGTGCATTTTAAAAAGAACTCCAAGGTTTTGGATATTGCTGGAGGAACCGGAGATATAGCTATAAGAATAGCAAGAGGGGAGCCAAGTGCTCAAGTTACAGTATGTGATATAAATCAAAACATGCTGGACAAAGGGCGTGATAAAGCTATAAATTCAAATCAGCTAAATTTCAATTGGGTATGTGCAAATGCAGAGAGTTTACCATTTGAAGATTCCGAATTTGATTATTATACAGTAGCTTTTGGTATTCGAAACTTTTCCGACCGTAAGAAGGCTTTAAGTGAAGCATATAGGGTACTAAAGCCAAATGGACAATTTGTCTGCTTGGAATTTGCCCCTATGCATTATCAAAATGAGATATTCACCAAATTTTATGACTTATACTCATTTAAAGTAATTCCTAAAATTGGTAGCATAGTTGCTAAAGATAAGGGTTCTTATGAATATTTAGTGAAAAGTATCAGAGAATTTCCAACTCAAACTAATTTTAAAATGGAAATTGAAGAGATAGGCTTTAAGAATGTTGAGTTCTATAATATGAGCTATGGAATAGTAGCATTACATATTGGAACAAAATGAATATTAAACTCTGGTCTATTCAGTAGTTTTTTTGCTAACTTTCTGTAATTTCGCAGCGTTTTTCCTTCAGTAGAAATCAAGCTAAAGTTTCTTGAACGTATTGCTCTAACGAAGTACACTGTAAACTAATATTGTAACTTTTTCCTGAAGCTAAATACTTAACTTTAAAATAAAATGCGATCTAACATTAAGCAGCTATTTTACTATATAAAACCTAGTCTACATTATTTTAGCATAGCTTTTATTGCAGTTCTATTTTCAGCTTTAACGATTCTTCTTTTTGGTAGGGGCTTAAGCAACATAATTGATTCTGGCGCAGAGCATAACTTTACTACCAAGCTCGTAGTTGCAATACTGATAGTTTTAGGCATTTCTTTCACTGCATTTATTCGGTTATATTTCATTGGCATTGGCAGCGAAAAAGTTGTCGCAAGAATCAGATATGACTTATATAGCAGTATTACTGATTTACAACCAAGTTTCTTTGAGAATATAGGTGTGCAAGATGTTATCTCAGCATTAATTACTGATACCTCTGCATTGCAATCGATAATAAACAGCAGCTTATTGACAATATTGAGGAATGCAGTGGTACTAACTGGTAGTGTTGCAATGCTGTTATACACAAATCTACATTTAACCGCATATGCAGCTGCAATAATACCCATACTGCTCATTATCATGACTTCACTTGGAAAAAAAGTTCGCAATTATGCACGCTTTGCTCAGGATAAATTAAGTGAGCTTGCATCATTTAGTGAGGAAAATTTTAGATCTATAGTAACCATTAAATCATTTGTACTAGAAGAAAATGAAAAAATTCGTTTTCAGAAACATCTAAACTCAGTATCAAAATCATACGTAAAATTAGTACTCTTGCGTGCTATTTTAGTAACTCTAGTTATCACGTGTGTGATAGGTTCGCTAGTTATTTTGCTTTTTTTTGGAATAAAAGAAGTCTTAAGCAATAATATAACTATTGGAGAACTCTCCTCATTTGTGTTTTATTCAGCGCTTGCGGCAGGAGCTGTCAACAATTTGAGCGATAACGTCAGTGACCTACAACGAGGTCTTGGAATTGTAGAGCGTTTGTTTGAGTTTACGAACATGAAAAGCTCTATAGTAAATGGCGAAAATCCTATAAGAATTGATAGTATTCAAAAAGAAATTGCGTTTAACGATGTAACATTTTTTTATGCTGATAAGCCAGCATTAAATAACGTATCATTTTCTATAGAGGCAGGCCAATCAGTATCAATTGTTGGACCATCTGGCAGTGGCAAGAGCACCATTTTAAAGCTTCTGCTCCGTTTTCACGATCCAAGTGAAGGCAGTATTACTATCGATGGACAGAATATTAAGACAATTGCGCTAAATGATCTAAGATCGCTGTTTGGCTTAGTACCACAAGATCACATGATATTTTCTTGCTCAATAATGGAAAATATACTATATGGCAAACCGGGTGCTGAATATAAGGAAGTCAGGCGAGCTGCTATCAGCGCTTATGCGATGGAATTTATTGATAAGCTACCGGATAAATTTGATACATTTGTAGGAAAAAGAGGACTGAAACTTTCTGAAGGACAAAAACAACGCATCATAATAGCAAGAGCAATACTTAAAAACCCTCAGGTTTTAATACTTGATGAAGCAACTTCCGCCCTCGACTATAAAAGTGAAAGCCTCGTGCAAAAAGCACTTAGCAAGTTGATGCAAAACAGAACAACAATTATAATTACGCACAGACTGTCAACCGCACTCAAAACTGACAAGATTATAGTGATTAATCACGGAAAAGTAGAAGAAGTAGGAACTCATGACTCTCTAATGAGTAAAGATGGGCTGTATGCAAAATTGGTGAAGATATAGTAGAAGTTGAAAGAAAATTTGAGTCATACTAGATTTAGTATCTAGATTATTATTTTATTAATTATTTTAGCTTATAATAATATCATAGTATTTTTTAAGGATCATTATGGCTTGTACTCGTAATATTTCACCACAACAATATATGGCTTCTCATGCATTAATAAAAGCATCAGGATTGATCCATGCGCAGCCTTATATACTTGCAAATGTACCTAATTCACATAATAGCAACTTTGGCTCATGTCATAATCATTGCAGCCCACATTACAATTATCATGATACATTCCACAATTCTTATGATGGATTAGGGTTTCTCTATTAGAAAATTATTTTTGAATCATGTTGTAATAAACTTGCTTGAAAACATGGCAGACTGTCAGTTTATAGTAAGTTTTCTTATTTTATTTAACTTTATATAACAATTTTAGGAGGTTTTTATGCCCAAAAATATCAATACAGATAAATCTGTATTATATAAAAGAAGTCTTGCTGTATATGCAGGTGAAATTAAAGATGAGGTTGAACTTTTAATAGATAAGATCAAAGGACTTATAGGTGAAATAAAAGTTGTAACGAATGAAGCTAAGGTTGGTGAAGAAGAAGCTACAAGTGGTAAGGTTAAACCTTTAATAGATGATACCAAAGAATGTATAGAAAAAATAAAAGTTTTAATGGATAAAGTTGATGTAGATGAAAAAAATTCTATCATTAATGATTTAAAAGGACTTATAGGTGAAATAAAAGTTATAATGGGTGAAGCTAATGTTGATTTAAAACAGCTTACTATAGATGAAGGAAGGTCTGTCATGGATGAGTTCGAAGAACTTATAGAAAAAATAAAAGTTATAACGGATGAACCTGAGGTTGGTGTAAAACAGCCTACGGTTGATGAAGATGAATCTTCAGGAGATGATGTCGAAACAGATGGCAAAGGAAAGCCTACGGTTGATGAAGCTAAATCTTTAATAGATGAGGTCAAAGAACTTATAGGAGAAATAAAAGTTATAATTGATGGGGTTAAACCTAAAGTTGATGATACAGAAGACAAAGAAAAAGCTACAAGTGATAAGGTTAAACCTTTAATAGATAAGATCAAAGAACTTATAGGTGAAATAAAAGTTATAACGGATGAATCTAAGAGCCTGTTCATAATCTTTTCAGAAGCAAAGCAGCGAAAGCAAGAACGACCATTTGCAGGCTAGTGTTGAGTTTCCGCTCGCAATTTTTCCACAATCGCCTACATTTTTGCAACCAAGCAAAAGATCTCTCAACAACCCATCTTTTCGGCAATACGACAAAGGTGTGTAATTCGTTTCGCTTTATTACTTCAACGGTAGCGCCAATAGTTGCTTTTATTTGTGTTGCAAAATTTTCTCCTGTGTAGCCAGCATCAACTAGTATATTTTTAACTTCAGATAGGTTTTCTTTAGCATTTTTAACCATTCTCACAGCGCTACTACGATCAGTTATTTCTGCCGTTGTTATATAAATTGCGTGGGGTAAACCTTGTGTATCTACCGCAATATGGCGTTTTATTCCTGAAACCTTTTTGCCTGCATCATAGCCTTTTTCTTCAGCAGTATCTGCATTTTTTACGCTTTGTGCATCAATTATGCAGAAGCTGGTTTTTTCTTTCCGACCATTGTTTTGTCGGACCACGCCAACTATTTTTTTTTAATACCAGCTCCAGAACACTTTCTTTATTTGCATCTGCTTTTTCACTCCACTTCTTAAAATAGTCGTAACAATTCCGCCATTTTGGAAACTCTTTTGGTAACATTCTCCACTGGCAGCCACTTTTTAAGACGTATAACACTCCACAAAATACATGATATAAATCAAGTGTTCTTGGCTTTGTCCTCTTCCTGCAAGACTCCAGATCTGCTACAATAATCTCAAACTTTTCTCGACTTATATCACTTGGATATAAACTTCGCATATCCTACTTTATATACTTTATCCTCTCATTCTATCCCTTTTTTGAGATCACGTACAGGCTCTAAGGTTGATGTAGAACAGCCTACTGTAGATAAAGAAAAGTCTATCATGAATGAGATCAAAGAACTTATAGTAGATGGAATAAAGCTTATAATGGATGAAGTTAAACCTAAGATTGATGACAAAGTAGGTAAAGAAAAATCTATAGAAAGTGAGTGGAAACCTATAATGGATGAAATTAAACTCATAATAGATAAGGTTATACCTACGTTAGATGAGAAAAAACCTACGGTACACGAAGAAAAGCTTACAGTAGGTGAGATTAAGACACTCATCACAAATGAGGTTAAAACGATAAATGAGAAAAAACAGACAGAAAATGAGGTTAAATCTGCAATAGAAGGAATGAAACAATCTATAACGGATGCGGTTAAATCTTTAATAGATGAGAAAAAGCCTACAGTAAATGAGGTAAAACCTGTAATATGTGAGTTCAAGCCTATAATCGATGGTCTCTCGCATTCCAAGCATTATCATGGCAGTCCATGTCATAGTAGTTACGATGCAGGATGGAATCACTGTGGCCATAAGATGATGTACGATGTGTTACCTGATACAGTGCATCCAGGGCATTTTGAATATTTCTACTAATTGGCTTTCCTACATCGTACAGCCGTACTGTCAATAAGTAGTGTAAATTATTTACTATGGATAGAGATGCATGCTATGCATCTCTATCCACTAATTGTCTCTTAACAATCCTTTAAAAATACATACTTCAAACAAGTATAAACAACTGATATGAGATAACTCTTCAACTAGCCCCACTTGTCCGCTATACTGCTATAGATTTTATAACAGTATAGTGAATGAGCATTTTTAAGCGGATTTTTTCTCTAATTTTTGGCAAATTAGGTGAATTAAAGCAAACGGGTGTTATAAGCACAAGTGCAGAAAATTTTATCGTAGAGCCTCCAAGCAATAGAGCACATGGTGATATCTATACAAATGTTGCTATGGTGCTTGCAAAACATGAAAAGAAGAATCCCATTGAAATCGCAGAAGTTTTAGCTAAAGAGTTTGAGCTTTTTGATCCAGTTGCAAAAGTGGAAATAGCGGGCCCTGGGTTCATCAACATGCACTTTAAAATAGAAGTATGGCATGGAATTTTAAAACAAATAAATGAGCTGAAAACAGAGTTTGGCACCCTAGATATAGGGAACAATCAAGCCATCAATGTTGAGTTTGTATCTGCAAATCCAACTGGGCCAGTACATATTGGTCATGCAAGAGGGGCAGTATTTGGTGACGTTCTGGCAAATTTATTGAAAAAAGTTGGTTATAAAGTTACTAAGGAATACTATATTAATGATGCTGGAGCGCAGATAGATACACTAATAAAGTCAGTATATTTGCGGTATAAGGAAGCTCTGGGAGAAAAAATTAGCATCGAAAAAGGTTTATACCCAGGTGAATATTTAAAACCAATAGGGGAGGGGCTAGCTAAAAAATATGGCAAGGAGCTTAGAGAAGAGGAAGATAATCGAGTAATTAGAGAATATACTTTAAGTTCTATCTTAGAACTTATAAAGGAGGACATGAGCTTGCTTGGAGTCAATCATGATATTTTTACTTCAGAGTATGAGCTACAAAAAAATGGCAAAATCGAAGAGAGTATAAAGATATTATCTGACAAGGGTTTGGTGTATGAAGGGTACCTAGAGAAACCAAAAGGCAAAGAAAGTGAAAGTTGGACTTCCAGAAAAGAAATGTTATTTCGTTCTACAAAATTTGGCGATGATGTTGACCGCGCACTGAAAAAAGAGGATGGTAGCTGGACTTATTTTGCCTCAGATATCGCTTATCATTTCGATAAGATATCACGTGGTTTTAACAATATGATCGTAGAGCTTGGTAGTGATCACGGTGGTTATGTCAAAAGGCTAAAAGCAGTTGTCTCGGCGCTAAGTGATGATCAAGCAAAGATAGAGGTAAAACTGCATAATATTGTGAATTTTTTTGAAAATGGCAAACCTGTTAAAATGTCCAAAAGATCAGGGAACTTTCTTACAGCCAGGGATGTGGTGGAAGAGGTTGGCATGGATATCACTCGTTTTATAATGTTAACACGCAAGAATGATATGGTCTTGGACTTTGATTTTGTTAAAGTAAAAGAACAATCAAGAGACAACCCTATTTTTTACGTGCAATATGCCCATGCTCGTGCTCACTCATTAATGCGTAATGCTCCAAAAGAGCTTCCAACAGCAGATCCTTCACTTTTAAAGACTGATGGGGAGCTCTTCCTCATAAAAACCTTAGCAAAGTGGCCAGATGTGGTAGGAATATCTGCAAGGCTTTGTGAGCCACATAGAATTACTTTCTACTTACTTGAAGTTGCAGAAGCGTTTCACGTTTTATGGGGGTATGGCAAAAGTGATTTAAACATGCGGTTCATACTAGAAGATAACTTGAACCTCACCGCTGCAAGAATGTTTCTCGTCCAAGCCTTAGCGCACGTAATCGCTTCTGGGCTTTCTATTTTTAATATAGAGCCTTTGAAAGAGATGAGTTAATTTTAAGGCCAAAAATTATACAAGAGGTCTGTTAAAATCACGTATATCGATTGTCTTGAAGTCACACAATTGTTCTGTAGAGCTATGTCCTGTAATAATTACTATACCGTTCTGCTCAGAGCGTATTGAGATTAGGTTCAATACTAATTCACATGTTGTGCTATCAAGATTACAAAATGGTTCGTCTATCAGCCAAACGTTTGCATTAGAAATTAAGAGGCGAGCAAGCGCAACTCTTCTTTTCCAACCTGCAGAAAGTTCACCATATCTAATGTTAAATACAGGTTGCAACTCTAAACAATAAGCAGCTGCCATAACTAATTCTCTAGTGTTCCGTATTCTTGCCCAGAATTGTATGTTTTCACCAACTGTTGAGCTATCTTTACAAGCGTTCTTATGCCCTATGTAGACCATGGAAGGTATAAAGGATTTGGGGTCATCATATATGTCTTTTCCGCAGTATCTTATATTGCCTGATACTGGTGGTAAGAGTCCAGATAAACTTCTGATTAAGCTGGTTTTGCCGCTACCATTTGGACCAGTGATTAAGATTTTTGATTTTGGCTCAGCTTTAAAATTGAGGTTTTTAAATAATACTTTGTTATTACGAGCACAGGATAGATTTTTACATTCAAGCATGGATTATCTGCCTTTTCCTTTATATTTACCCTTAGTTGAAGACTGAGCTTTTATAAATAGCTCCCAAAATCCTTTCTTATCACTTTCTTTGTGTATCAATTGTGCAAAATGTTTCATTAAACTATTACCCATCATAACCATCTTTGTCCATTTGCCTAACGGTTTTGCTATATCAACTATTTCTAGATCTTCTTTGTAAACTTGCATATTCTTTTGTTTCTCCCTTAGCATTTCCTGTTGTTTCATCAACTCTTTTTGCTTATTTTTTTGATATAATTCATTAAATCTTCTATTTTCTTCCCACTCTTCTTTGAGAACTTTTAGAGGAAATATAATTTTTCTAATATGATTTTTGTATATTTTTCTCAAAAAGAGAAATACTGCAATTACAGCAAGTAGTTCCGTACTGTATATAATGATTTGTCCGAACGGCATTTTTATACTCAGCTTATTGGCAAGCGGTATTTATAATTATACCATAACTATAGAAATTTTACAATTTTTTTCTGGATAAAGATAGTAGACTAAAAATTTCTAAAGGACAAAAGCAACGTATTTACGTACAGGCTATCAACTACTACACTCAAAACTGACAAGTGATTAATCATTGGAGAGTAGAGGAATCACGGCTCTCTAATGAATAAAGATGGACTGTGTCAAGCTGGTGAGTAAGGTGGAAATTGAATAATTGTTGGTTATCATGCTAGATCTATAATATAAGTTATAAAATTTTTAATTATTTTGGCTTATAATAATTTCTGAGTTAACCTGAGATTTTCTGAACTGTGGTTTCTTTTACCCATGTTGAATGATTAGCTTTTACACTCTAATTTAATTCCAGTTTTGACTGTATAGGAGGTCACAATGTCAAACAATATCTATAGCGATCAAGTTAATAATAGTAATTTATATGCCAACAAACTTTTTTATGGTGAAGATGATGATGAATTAGAAGGAGATTTACTTCGTGACTGTAGAGATGAAACTGAGAAGGTAAAAGATAAGTTAGTAAAGTGTACAAAAGGTACTGCGGAATTGCAAGAAGAAATTGGAAATGCTGAAGCAGAAACTAGTAAATTAAAGTTACAGGTTCAAGAAGAGAAAGGGAAGGTAGAACAAACTAAAAATGAAGCTAAGACAGCAAAAGCAGAAGTTAAGGAGTTAAAATTACAAATTCAGAGAGAAAAAGAGAATGTAGAGGAAGAATTTAAAGGTAAGATAGAACAAGCTGAAAATGAAGCTAAGGCAGCAAAAGCAGAAGTTGAGGAGTTAAAATTACAAGTTCAGAAAGAAAAAGAGAATGTAGAGGCAGAATTTAAAGGTAAGATAGAACAAGCTGAAAATGAAGCTAAGACAGCAAAAGCAGAAGCTGAGAAGTTTAAAAACCAGGCTAAAGAAGAAAGAGAGAAGGTAGAACAAACTAAGAATGAAGCTGAGGCAGCAAAAGATGAGTTAATACAGTGTAAAAAAGATGCTGAGAAGATGAAAGAAAACGGTGGACAGGCAATTAATCAGGAAAAATGTGATGATATTAAAGCAGAAGCTGAACAAGCAAAATTAGAAGCTAAATTAGCAAAAGAGGAAGTTTTGAGGTGCAAAATTGAACAGGAGAAAGAAGAAGTGATGCAGAGTAAGATTGAAGGAGTAAAAGAAGAACTTTTAAAGTGTAAAATTAACATGGCAAAAGCAGAGACTGAGTGGTATAAAAAAGCAGCTGAAGAATGTAAAAATGAGAAAAGAATCGATACAGATAAACCTAGTATTAAGGGAGGGAATGAAAGTGGAGAAATTACATCACAAGAAATAACCCCAAATCATTCCGAGCAAGAAAATTGTGGAGTGTATGCTCGTTACTATCAAGCGAATAATAAGATAGGTCATCAAGGTTTTAATACATCTGATTTACTCAGGGAATTGTATCCTGAGATGTACAGTAATCCTAGAATTGCAAAACATATAGAAAAGGGAACAGATGGTCATTATGGTGCAGTAAATTTTAAATTTGCCTTTACAGGGGATATTGATTCAGCAGCCAGTTTTAGTAATATGAAATGTGGTCAATGTGTGAGTAATCCACAAGAGTTATCCTGTCAGGACGATAAAATTAAGAGTTTCTGTTACTATGACGTTTTCTTTAATAATATGGAATGCAACAAGAACTTGTTTTCTAGAGAATCATGTCCTGATCTCATTAGAAAATCCGGTGGAATAAGTGTTATAAAAGCAAAACAAGTTTCACCATTTATACTTGTTAATAACTCAGGACAAATGATAGATAAAGAGGGCAATAATACTCAAATACAATATAATTTATTAAAGCCTTATCTAAAGGCTAATGGTAAAATCAAGGACTGTGGAAATGATCAAAATTGTAAAGATTATAATGCAATTATGAAGAAAGTTGCATGGGATACTGATAAGGAAGTATTATTAAAAACTGTTTTTGATGATACGCAAAGAGCGAGTCCTTACTATGAAGATAATTCTGTTTCTGATGATACTAATTTTATATAAGACTAAATGTTTTCTGGGCTTTTCAGCTCAGAGAACATTTTTGTAGAAAAATAGAATTGGTGACCTTACTCAAAAAAAAGTAGAGAAGAAGTTTTTGTTGTGAGAATAAATTTAGCAGAGTTTATAATATAATATTTAAGTTATTTATGATAAAAAATAGATTTCTTGCATAACCAGCCAGTCTGGGATTTAGCAAGAAAATCTAGATTCCAGCGTTACGCGCTGGAACTCTTTAAATTCCAGTAGTGCAAGAAATCTAATTTCTACGTATTCAAATATGGAAGTTCTAGTTTGTTGAACAGAACGTTGAGAAGTATCAATAAGAAGCTCCCTTTTGAGTAAACTTTTCTGCAACGGAGTTATCGTAATAACATCCCTTATGTAAGTTGCATGAGCAAATTGGTCAAATATACGAAAGAGTTATAATACAGATTTTACTCAAAAAATATTGAAACAATCTCACACATCTTAAACTAAGTTCTCAATTTCTCAAAGAAATCTTTTAACAAAAGAGAACATTTTGTTTCTAATATTCCACCATAAACTTCAGGTATGTGGTTACAGAATTGAAATATTCTAGTGCCGTTTTCAACTCCTCCACCTTTGGGATTGTAAGCCCCGAAGTACAGACGTTTAATTTTTGCAAAAGAGATAGCTTGAGCGCACATCGGGCACGGCTCTAACGTTACGTACATTTCAGCTTCATAAAGCGTGGAAGTTGAAAATGCTTGTCTAATTGTTAACATTTCTGCATGTGCAGTTGGATCATTAGATATATTGTGTGCAGAGGAGATGATATTGTTTCCATTAACTATTACAGCACCTATTGGCACTTCGCCATCTTTCTGAGCAAGTTTTGCTTGCTCTATGGCAAGTTCCATGTATTGGTACTTAAACATTAGGTGCTTGGGTAAATATAATTTTCTTTTCTTGGCTTTTCTATTTTTTCTAAGTTATAGAATTCACTAAGGACTATTGTCCTTTTTACAAGGCTATCTATTTCTCGCTTTAAATATTTTTTTATTTCTTCTACCGATTTTAGTTCGTTTATAGCTATAACTACTTCTTCCATTATATCCTCTATAATTTGATCCTCTTCTAATTTATATATTATTTGTTCTACATGCCTATTCAATTCCTCGAAGGTCGCAGATCCATATGTTTACTATTTCTTAGTAACATTTTTTACCTCTCTATTAGAATAGAGTTTATTAAGTTCTATTAAACTCTATTGTCAATAGCTGCCTTAATAAATGATGTAAAGAGAGGATGAGGAGAAAATGGTCTTGATTGAAATTCTGGATGAAATTGCACACCAATAAACCATGAGTGATTTTTTAGCTCCACTGCCTCTATGCATGTTTTATCTTCTGATATACCACTGCATATCATTCCATTCTCTTCTAAGTTATTTTTATAATCTAAATTAACTATATATCTGTGTCTGTGTCTTTCTGAAATAGTGACACTACTATACACATTTGCCATTTTTGAATTTGGACTTACATTACACTTGTATGTTCCAAGTCTCATGGTTCCACCAAGATCAACGTTCTTACCATCAGCGAGCTTGATGATTTGGTGTTTGCAAGTATAAAATTCTTCAGAGTGTACATCTTCAAGCTTAATAACGTTACGAGCAAATTCAATCACTGCAAGCTGCATACCAAGACATATTCCTAAAAAAGGAATGTTATTTACACGGGCATAGTTTATTGCTAATATTTTACCTTCTATTCCATTATCACCAAATCCTCCTGGAACAAGGACTGAATTAGAGCTTTGTAATTTTTCTCTGATAAACTTTGCATCTATAGATTTTCCATTCTCTTCTCTTGAGTTGACCCAATTTATCTTCACTCTAGCTTTATTACTAATTGCACCATGGTTTAATGCTTCAATCAGTGATTTATATGCGTCAGGAAATTCAGTATATTTTCCTACTATGGAAACGATAACTTCTTGTGTTGGATGTTTCATAGAGTGTACTATTTGGTCCCATTCAGGTAAGCTTGGTTTTGGCTTACTTAAGTGAAAGTGATCCAAAATTTGTGTCCCGAGCCCACATTGATTATACAAGGACGGTAACTCGTATATATGGTTTACATCAGGAGCAGGTATTACGTTAGATAAAGAAACATTGCAAAGATTGGCTATCTTTTCTTTTTGATTATCGGAAATTTCTTTTTCACTGCGACATAATATAATATCTGGTTGTAACCCCGCAGAATTTAACTCTCGAACTGAATGCTGTGTCGGTTTTGTCTTTAATTCTTGTGCTGCAGTGAGATATGGTATTAAAGTTAAGTGAATAAGGATAACTTTTTGCTTTCCTAGTTTATAATTAACTTGGCGTATAGCTTCCAAAAACGGTTGGCTTTCAATATCACCTACGGTTCCGCCTATTTCGCATATTACAAAATCTAAATCTTCTGTACCATTAAAAATGAAAGATTTGATTAAATCTGTCACATGAGGAATGATTTGCACAGTTTTGCCTAGATAATCACCACACCTTTCCTTCTTTAATAATTTATTATATACTTTACCAGTTGTTATATTGTCGTCCTTGGTTGCTTTAATTTTAGTAAAACGCTCGTAATGTCCAAGGTCTAAATCAGTTTCAGCACCATCCTCAGTAACAAATACTTCCCCGTGCTGAGCTGGGCTCATTGTTCCAGGATCAATGTTGAGATATGGGTCAAGCTTTCTGATGCGAACATTGAATCCATGAGCTTGAAGAAGTGCTCCCACACTTGAAGCAACTAAACCCTTACCAAGTGATGAAACAACTCCACCTGTAACAAAGATAAACTTGGTTTCTTTCATTAATTTTCAAATGGAACAGAAGTTGATTGGCCTTCTTGCTTCTTTTCTGATATAATCTTCTCTGCAATTGATTTTTTATGTACATCTTTTGAACATAATCCTGATAGTAACAGTGTATTTATAATGAACAGTCCAGCAACTATAGAAGTTATTCTACTGAGTGGATTTTCAGAAGACTTTACCGGAATTATTGAATTCATTCCCTGTTGTGAATTACTAAAGCCACTTAATGAACTACTTCCAGGTGGCTGCAGGAGCACTAAAATTACCAATACAACAACTAATATTATTTGAAGTACACTAAGTACTGTTACTGACATTATGAATAGAGCTAAAATAAAAATTTTAGGAGCATAAGGATCATAAGTCAAGAATATCTTTACCCGAGTAACTTGACTACTGGAATCCAAGTATGTATTAAACCTTATTTAAATTATGAGCTATCACATTTTAAAATACAAAGATTATGAACCAAAAATGGATGAAAGTTCTTTTATCGCAGATGGTGTGCGTATCATTAGGTAACGTTGAAATAGGAAGGAATGCGAGTATCTGGTTTAATTGTGTGATCAGAGGAGATGTTGGATCAATCAAAATAGGTGATGAAACGAATATTCAAGATGGCACCGTAATTCATGTAGATAGAAATCCAGGCGGTGACACGATTATTGGTAGTATGGTGACGGTTGGACATTTTTGTGTGTTACATGCATGCACGATACATGATAAAGCATTTATTGGTATGGGCTCTGTTATAATGGATCATGCGATTGTGGAGTCTGAAGCTATGGTAGCTGCTGGTTCACTGGTGACACATGGAAAAGTGATAAAAAGTGGTGAAGTATGGGCTGGCAGGCCAGCACAATTCTTCAAAAAAATGTCAGATGAGGAAATTAAACATATTACACAATCTGCACAAAATTATATCATGCTGATGAAAGAATATAAGGCTATATGCTAGGTTGAGAAATCTTCAGCTCTGATGGACATTCTACGTTAACTACTTCAAAAGTTTCTTCAACTATAGAATGCTTATCAATATAAGGCTCAATCACTTTTTCAACTCTAGTTTGCTTATCAATATGCTGATTAATAAAACTACCTCTGACTAGAATATCCTTTATTGGCCAGTTTGTTTCTGTTGGAGTACCTGATAGCATAGCTGCATATTGTGCTTTTGCTGATTTTAGAGAAAAAGACATAGTATTGTTCGAGTTAAGAGAGAAATTTACATCGTCTTTACAATCTTTTAGATCTATATCTTCTGGAAAATCTGGTATTTTTGACTGTATCATTGCTCTTATGGGATTCATCCATCTGAACTTTTCAGTAAGTATCCCTACCTCTTTTGGCACTTGTAATGGGATGATAATATCATTGCTAATTCCATTTTCTTCTTGAGAAAAAAGTTCAGTGTATGCTTCTTTTTTACTGTGTTTCTCAAAATACTTAGGAAAATACATATTAAGGTATTCAGAGTGTAGCTCTATACGATTTTTCTGGTCATCCTCTAGAGTAAATGTATATTTACCACCATTTTGCTTAAGCTCGCACAATTTAAATTTACTAAAGTCAGAGTCTGGAAATGGCTTTTCAATTTCAAAAGCAAGTGTAAGAGTGTGCGTTGTGTGATCAAATTCATTTTTTTCTTGTAGACCATCTTGTAGACTATAGTACTTATTTTTTTCATATTCCTTTTTTTCTCTATTAGCATTAACTTCCTGTTCATCAAAACTTTCAACAGCATAAAAAAATTCTTTTTCATCTAGCTCTTCTCCTGTTAGAGCATCCTCAAACACATCCTCTAAATCAATCTCATTACCTTTCGTTTCTATTTTATTCTCTATACTTATTTTTTTTGTATGGTCATTTCCATTTCTAGCAGTTGTTTGATGATGTGTATCGTTAGTTTGAAAAAAGCTCTTTACTTTTGATATTAAGCTAATCCATGAAAGTCTGACTTGATTAAGTAGCCATTTAAAACTCTTCATTGTTTTGCCCCCATCTAACTACTAAAAATTGTAACAGAATAAATTAAATATGTCAATAAGATACACAAATTGTACTAACTGGGAATTAGTGGCAGCACTTAACATCTGTGTAAATTTTGACATAGGCGTTTTCTGCATTTTAACCAAATCAGTGAGGAGAACATCATTGACCTTCTCCTTTTAGAAGCAACTTAAAAAAAATTAATAAAATTTTATCCATCAGATTAAGGAAGTGAATGACTAGTGCTACTTATATATGATTCTCTTGATTCATCTACTTTAGTATTAGGTCTTAGTGCTTCATATGTAGCACCACCAGATACGAGTGCAGATGCTGTGGCTATGACAATTATTGCTAACAGACTTAGTCTAGTTGTATGTGCAAGTACAGTACTTGCTACCAGCCCAACAGCAAGACCAACACCAATAACAGCAGTGTGCAACATTATCGGGTTCGCATTAGACGTACAGCTTACTAACTCTTTGTAATACTTTTCTGATTCTTTTTTTATGCCCTTGAGCTTATTTAGATCTTCTTCTTTTATTTCAGCATTGAATTCTAGTTTATTACATAATTCTTGCATTTCTTTTGCTTGTTTTTCTACTTTTTTAACAAAATTTATTATTTTTATTCCTTGTAATTTTATTATTGTTTCCTTAAGTAGTAACATTGATATTGGCATTGCTATTTCTTCTACCTCTTTTTCTATTTTCTTTTCCAATTCCACTACTTTTTCTATTCTTTCGTCTGATATGTCATCGTCTTTTTTTAGTTCTATTTCAAATTTTCTTTTTTTTAACTCTGCTTTTGCACCTTCTAATGATTCTAATGCATTCCATAGCTTTTCACCAGAATTCTGACTCCGTTTTGGTGACATAGACTGACTGCTTTTGGACTTTTTTGGTGACATAAGCTGAAATTTAATTTCTTTGAGCTTTTTTGCATTTTCACCTGCATTTACTTTAACCATAATAAACCTCGCATATTAAATAATGCTATTACATAATATCTTTAAAGCTCAAGGTCAAATAGTATCTTTACATAATATAACTCATAAACAGATAATTTTAGTGTAAATTGACGTATTTACTTTGTGCTATGGTTTGAGATGGAATAACAACTTGCTTCAATATGGAAAGGCAGTACAACTCTATAATCAAGTTACTGAACTCTCATTTACTCCTCTTTTTTTGTAAAACAATCTACAATTTATTAGAAGATCTTCAGATAGACGTTGATCATTGGTTGCGTTTTTACAGTGAGACAAGACCTCATTCTAGTAAATATTGTTATGGCGATGTAGACTTTCCTGAATAGAAAACATATTGCTTTTTAGAAAAATATTGGTAGCATTACATTAAGAGACTGATATTAGTTTTCAATTTTTCTGTTAGTTAATTCTTGCTTGCTAGGTTAAGTTGTGTCTGGTAACCATAATGGCAAATCTTGTTAATTTGAGGCGTGGATTTTAGCCTCTTTCATCCTTACATTAGTTACATATTCTTTCGCAGAGGGCTAATGAATTTATTAGTAAAATTCAGTAATTTATAACTGACAATTAGAGCTGTTAATTAGCAACTCACTTTAAATAAGTTACTCAACTGTGACAGATTTAGCTAAATTTCTCGGACAATCTACATCTAACCCTTTTTTTTCTGCAATAGAATAAGCAAGAAATTGCATAGCAACACTGTAGATAATTGGAGAAACAAAATTGTCAACTTCTGGAAGTTGCACCACATCTATGCAAATTCCCTTTAAGAGCGGTGCTCCTTGCTTATCACTAAAGGCAATTACTTTACCTTTTCTTGCAATAATCTCTTGTATATTGGATAGCGTTTTAAAGAATAAATTATCGTAAGGAATAATTGCGATAACAAGTACAGTAGAGTCTATCAAAGCGATAGAACCGTGCTTCATTTCTCCCGCTGCAATACCAATTGTGTTGATATATGAAAGCTCTTTTATCTTCAATGCACCTTCCATTGCAACTCCATATGAGCTTCCTCTCCCAATTATAATTATATTATTGTGCTCTAATATACTGCCTGATATATGTTGTATTTCCATCACATTCAAAACATGCTCAACATGTTCGGGAATAGAATTAATAGCACCGCTTAGTTCCTTTATCCTCTCTCTACCCAGTATACCTTTTATTTTTCCAAGTTCTACAGCAAAGCATGCTAAAATTGCAAGCTGCGTAGAAAAGGTTTTTGTCGAAGCAACACCAATCTCAGGTCCAGCAAGAGTATGCAATACAATATCTGAGGCTTTTTCTATGCTGCTATTAAATGTATTAATTATGCTAATGATCATTTGTTTCTGCAATCTCGCATAACGTAGTGCTTCCATAGTATCTGCAGTTTCACCAGATTGAGAAATGAATAAGCCAATACTACCTTCTTCGAGCTTGACGCTGCTATACCTAAATTCTGACGAGATTTCTAGATATACCCGAATTTGAGCAATACTTTCCAGCCAACACTTTGCTATTAGTCCAGCAAAATAGGATGAACCGCATCCAACTATAGTAATGTAACCTAGTTCAGAAAATAATTCTTTGTTGATTTCTTTATATTGTTTATAAAATTGATTTATTGTTTTGTTTAATGCATACGGTTGCTCAAAAATTTCTTTTAGCATAAAGCTAGGGTAACCATTTTTACTAATTAGAAAATTTCTTGGACTGCTATTTTCTGTTCTGCGTTTAACTTGTGTACCATTATTATATATACTAAATTCGTTAGATTTTATTACTGCAATATCATTATCTTCTAAATGCAATATTTTTTCTACAAATGAACTCAAAGCATTAGTATCAGAGGCAGCAAATACTTTATTACAGTTATATCCTATTGCTAAAGGCAAATTTCTTTTTGCAACAAATAAAGTATCTGGATATTCTGCAAATAATAAAGCCAAAGCAAGTGAACCTTGTAAATTGTTTAGACACTGTAATATAGAATCAACTGGTGACAATCCTTCATTAAGATATGCAGTTAATATGTTTGGTATTACTTCTGTATCAGTGTCGGTATGAAAAGATACTCCCTTTTCCTCCAGGTCCTTTTTTAATATATTGTAATTTTCAATTATGCCATTATGAGCAACAACAACATTATTTATATAAATGGGATGAGCATTTTTAAGATTTGGAACTCCATGTGTAGCCCAACGAGTATGTGCTATACCAACTTTGCTACTAGATATCTTGCTCTCATGAACAACTTCACATAATCTTTCAACTTTACCTTCTGATTTTTTGACTTCTATCTTACCTCTATTATTTATAATTGCTATACCTGAAGAGTCATACCCTCTGTATTCCAATTTTTGCAACGCGGTTAGTAAAGTTGGTATTACTGAATCATCGCTACTTACTATACCTAATATTCCACACACTTCTTAAATTATGAAGCATTTTTGTCTTTTTTACTTTCCTCTAGTTTATTTTTCTTGCCATTCTTTTCAACTTTGCTTTTTTCAATAGATTTAGCTACTGGCTTTTGAATTTCTTTATTTAAGATTTCAGATATAGCAGACTTTAGGATTTTTATTTCAATTTTTGGTGCTATTTCTAGTATTAGTTGTGCATTTACTTCGTCAACTTTGTTTACTTCACCTATTATTCCACTAGAAGTAATAACCGTATCACCACGTTTTATTTGATCTATCATCCTTCTATGTTCTTTTAGTTTTTTGTGATTGGGGCGAATAATGAGAAAATAAAATACTACAAATATTAAAATGAGTGGAATAAAGCTAGCAACAGATGCTGATACATTGTTAGTCGCATCTGCCGCAAAAACCTCAGAAATGAACATATTTAATCCCAATTATTAACGATAAAATTAAATAGATTAAGCAGCAATTACAATATCATGTCAAGTCTCTGAAAGAAATTAATTCAAATTAATAAGAAACTTAAAGAATTTTAAGGTGTTTCTGCTGTAATGGCGGGAGTGATGAGACTTGAACTCACGACCTCATGCGTGACAGGCATGCGCTCTAACCAACTGAGCTACACCCCCCATTGCTTTTTAACGTTTGTAATCTTAAAGCTAATCAACGTGTTGCTACTTGTCAATATTTTTTGTTTGCGCTTTTTTGTCTTTTTTATTACTATGTAAATAACTTAATTTCACACATGGCTTATGCAAGTAGTCCCGTTAGGGTTATGCCATGGAGGATAAACTATTTGGAGGAATAAATATGACAAATTTGCCTAAAGTCACTATACGTGATTTAGCTGAATCTGGTGTGCATTTTGGCCATAAAGTTAGTCGCTGGAATGCGAAAATGGCCCCATATATATATGGTGTACATCAACAGAATCGTATACACATAATAGACTTACGGAAAACATTACCATTGTTAGAGGCGGCGATGAAAGCTTTATACGATGTTGCATCTCAAGATGGTCGCATTTTATTTGTTGGTACGAAATTTCAAGCTTTAGATATTGTTGCAAGTGAAGCAGTTCGTTGTGGTCAGTATTATGTAAATGATCGATGGCTTGGTGGTATGCTTACTAATTGGAACACTGTTTCTTCTTCGATAAAAACTTTGATACAATATGAGAAAATATTGAATGATGAAGATAGTATCTTAACAAAAAAAGAATTAGGAAACATTGAAAAGAAAAGAAAAAAGCTTGATAAAGAATTGGGTGGAATTAGAGAAATGGGAGCAGTTCCTGATATTTTATTTATTATTGATACTAACAAAGAGCATATAGCGGTTAAAGAGGCTAAAAAACTGGGTATTCCTGTAATTGGAGTACTTGATACCAATTCTGACCCAGATGGTATTGCCTATCCTATACCAGGAAATGATGATTCAAGAAAATCAATAGAGCTCTATTGTAAATTAGTTGCTGATTCTATATTAGCTGGAATAGAGTCTAGTTTGACAAGGTCTAGAGTTAAGGATGATGAGCTTATTCAAGAAAAAGAAGAGGATATTGTGCAAACTAAAAAGAAGCGTATTAAGGTTGAAATAGAAAGGGAGGTAATAGTAAGTAAATGAAGATGGATTCAAGTAGTATAAGGGAATTACGCGATAGAACAGGGCTTGGCTTAAGCGATTGTAAGAAAGCGTTAGAAGAGTGTGATGGTGATATTAAGAAAGCCGTTGATAGGTTACGTACAATAGGATTTGCTAAAGCTGACAAAAAGTCTGATAGAGTAGCTTCGGATGGGCTTATTGCTATGTGCTTGGCTAAAAATTATGGTGTATTGGTTAAAGTCAATTGTGAAACTGATTTTGTTGCTAGAAATGAGAAGTTCATAACATTAGTTTCAAATTTAGCATCAATTGCTTGTCAAGAACGTTGTACTAGTCTTGATGAGTTAAAAAATGCCAAATATGAAGATGTTGGTACAGTGCAGAAAGCTATTATGAGTGGTACATCGGTTCTTGGTGAGAAGTTAGAGTTAAGCAATCTTTGCTACCTAGAGATTAAGGATGGGATTATTGCTGGCTATGTACATGGTGATATGCCTGGCTTAGGTAAGATTGGTGCTTTAGTAGCATTGCAATCATCTGATGATACACAAGAGATTGGAAAGCAAATAGCTATGCATGTAGTTGCTATGAAACCTGAAGCTTTATCTATAGATGATTTAGATCAAGAAAAATTAAACAATGAGCGTTCTATAATTGAGGAGCAAGTAAAGAGCTTAAATAAACCTGAAGAGGTAGCGAAAAAAATAGTAGATGGACGAATGGCTAAATACTATGAAGAAGTTGTTCTGCTAGAGCAGAAGTTTATAAAGGATGATAAAATGAAGATTGCTGATTTTATAGAATCAAGTGCTGTTAAATTAGCTAATTATAAGTTACTTACTTTGGATGGTGCAAATAAGTAACAAAACTTCAGAAGTAAAATACCCCAGAGTGTTATTTAAAATCTCTGGGGAGGCTTTGATGGGATCAAAGCTATTTGGCCATGATATGGAAGTTATAGATAAACTATCCAAAGACATAGTTGAAGTTTGTAATCTCGGAGTTCAAGTTTGTATTGTTGTTGGTGGTGGGAATATTTTTCGTGGTGCATCAGCATCTTTAAGTGGCTGTGAGAGAGCAAGCAGTGATTATATTGGAATGCTTGGTACTGTCATTAATGCTTTAATTTTGCAAAATTTTTTAGAAAAAAGCTCTATAGTCTCTAGGGTGTTGTCTGCTATACCTATGACTACTATATGTGAGCCTTATATAAGAAGGAAGGCTATTCATCATTTAGAAGAGGGCAGGGTGATAATTTTTGCAGCAGGAACGGGTAATCCATTTTTTACTACGGATACAGCTGCAGCTTTACGCGCTGTTGAAATGAATTGTAATGTTATTTTAAAAGGTACGCAAGTAAGTGGCGTGTATTCTGCTGATCCAAAAAAAAATGAGAATGCTGTAATGTACGATAGGCTTTCTTACACAGATTTGTTAACTCGTGATTTGAAGGTTATGGATGCGTCAGCAATTTCACTTGCTCGTGAAAATTCTATTCCAATAGTAGTTTTTTCTTTGAAAAGTGAAAAAATGGTCAATATTATTAAAGGTCAAGGTACTTATACTATAGTCTCAGATTATAAACATTAGGTAATTTATGTTAAACGAAATAAAAGCTAAAACAAAAGAAAGAATGCTAAAAACTATTCAGTCTTTTCATGATGATATGAAAGGTGTACGTACTGGTAGAGCTAACTCATCATTACTTGATGGTATAGTTGTAAATATCTATGGTGGACATCAAAAACTGAACCAAGTTGCAGGCGTTTCAGCTATAGATAACAAAACTCTATCAGTTAAAGTTTGGGATGCTACTGTTATCGGTGAAGTAAAAAATGCGATAATCAATGCTAACCTGAATTTAAATCCTGTTGTTGAAGGAAATACTATACGTATAGTTCTGCCAGACTTAACACAAGAAACTCGTGAAAAATTAGTGAAATTATTGCATCAATTTTCTGAAAATGCACGAGTTGCAATTAGAAATATACGCAGAGATGTTATGGAAGAAATAGAGGAAATGAAGAAAAATAAGGAAATCTCAGAAGATGATTTTCATGTTGCCAAAAAGGAAATACAAAACATTACTGATGATAATGTAAAAAAAGTCGATGATGACTTATCTATTAAAGAAAAGGATATATTGCATCATTAAGTTAATATGAAAGAATTTTTCAGTATTGAAAAACATAAGAGGATTCGATATAGATACAGTTGTATGAATGCTGTGATTCAGATCTCATCATTACGCACACATTTGATCGTTATACCTTTTGAAATCTAGAAAAAAAGCTTTTCAGTTTGATTTTTTATTACGATAATTAAGTTTACACTCTTGAGCGAAAACGATGCTGAAACGCCTTTTCCTTATTTTTGCATTTGTATTACTCATCCCATTGTCAAATGTTGATGCTAGAAGATATATCAGAATTGTTGGATCTTCAACTGTTTTTCCTTTTATCTCATTTATATCTGAAGAATTCAGCCGTATATTTTCCTTTAAAACTCCAGTTGTAGAATCGATAGGAAGTGGATCAGGGTTCAAAATGTTTTGTTCAGGAATAGGGGAAGGCACACCAGATATCACTACTTCATCTCGCCCTATGAAGGAAGTAGAGAGAGAATTATGTAAAAGAAATAAAGTGAATGAAGTAATAGAGATCATAATTGGCTATGATGGAATTGTTATTGCAAATTCAAATCAAAGCCATAGATTTGATTTTACAAAAAATGACCTGTTTGAAACTTTATCTTCATATTCTGAAGACAATGATAGATTAGTAAAGAATAACAAGAAATTTTGGTCTGATGTAAATCAAGCTCTACCAAAAACAGAAATTAAAATCTATGGTCCACATCAAAATACAGGTACACATGAAACTTTGATTAATTTTATTATGCTTGATCAATATTCATGCATGAACTCAAGGATTTTCAAAGAGAATTATCAAGACCAAGAAAAAAGAAAGAAAGCATGTAGTAATATCAGAGATGATGGAAGATATATAGAAGTTGGAATTAATGAAAACATAATAATACAAAAATTGAAGAGCAATAAAAATGCTTTAGGAATATTTAGCTTCAGCTTTTTAGCGAAAAACCAAGATGAGATTCAAGGAAGCACAATCGCAGGAATTGAGCCAACTTATAAAAATATATCATCGGGGGAGTATATGTTAGCAAGGCCTTTATATCTTTATATAAAGAAAGAACACTTAGATACTGTTGATGGATTAAGGGAATTCATTAGAGAAGTTGTAGACTCTATTAGTACTGAAGGTGGATATTTATCTAGGCTTGGCTTAATTCCACTTTCAAGCGAAAATATGAAAAAAGTCTTGGAAAAGGTTCGTGATATAATATGATGACTTTGATATTTTTTTATTCTGGATACTAGGTTAACAATAGAACGTTTAAATTTCTTGTTTTTATTGTTATCATGCTTAGATTTCCTAAGAACTTATTTACTATAAAATACAACAAGTTCTATTTATTTGAGAAAGTTGTGCGTCTTGTAGAACAGATTTTGTTGTAGGTTTCTCTGTAGCTATTTCAAGGTTTTCTTCTATGCTTTTTTGTTCTGTGTAATCCTTAACTTCTTGAATAAAATCTTCAAGCCACTTCTCACTATCTATCTTGGCATGTCGTTGTTGCTCACCTTTAAGAAGTTTTATTACAGCTGCATCTTGATTTTCAGGCACTCTTTGATATTTAAGCCACAAGTTACGAATATCAGGAGAAGCGTTTTTCAAATGAGCTTCAAAGGTTGCTTTTGTGTCTTTTGTACTTTCTTCTTGTTGATCTTGATGGAATTTAAACCAGAAATCGCGAATATCAGGAGAAGCTTTATCCCAAAGAAGTTTAGTAATTTCTTTTATATTTCTCAGATCTTCTTGTTTCAATCTTTCACCATCACCTATATATCGTTTATTAAGACCAACTTGCAGAGGATAAAGTAAAAGGGTAGTTTTGCTCTGTGAATGTATAGGTCTATTTAAAATCATTGCTAGATTTGTATCACAATCTTCTAATACTGCTTTAACTTTTTTAACATCCAGATAATCTATTGCTTGACGTAATTTGTAGTGAAGATCACTTATTCTCTTTAAATTTTCCACTTTTTGTATAGCTCTACCACAAATACCATTTTTCTGATTAGATTCTTCATAAGTTTGTTCTAGTGGCTTTTTCGGTGTACTTTCTATTGTAATCCTTAACTTCTGGAATAAATTTTTAACATCATAATCTGAACTCTTATTAGCTAATTTGATTGCACTATTACTAAGGAGAATACGAGTTTCTTGATCAGCTTTCTGCCAAAGTGCCTTAATGATATCTCCTTCTTTTTTTTGTGTAAAAATAGCAAAATCTAAGATGGTGTAATTGTAAGAAAATTTGCTTTTCAAGGCTTTTTGTACATCACTATTAGGATTACTGTTGAGTATGTTCTGAACCTTTTTAAGATTGTTCTGCTGGACTGCATAATATAATAAATCTTGAATTTTTTTAACATTTGGATCATTACTCCCTTTTGCTTCTTTCATAACTATACCACTTGAAGTACTCTCAATTTTTTGCTTATATTGGTTAATTTCTTTTTGATTTTTTTGGAACGTAATAAACTTTAAAGTGGTGCAAGGGTTAGGTAAATCCTCTTTAAACTTTTCTTGTACATCGCTAGGCAATTTGCTTTCCAAAACTTTTTGTACATCACTATCGTAATTATTTTTTATACTCTCAAAGTTGCCCTTTATAGCTTCACTAATTAATGAATCTCGAATGTGTTTTTGTCTTTCAGTTAATAACATACCTTACCTCTTATGGCAAATTTAGCGCTATAATTATACGTATTTATAATCAAGTCAAGAGAAAAAATTAGCAAAGCGGTTGAAGTTTTAATAACATATAGCTTTCACAGTACTGTCTATGGAAAATCTGCAAGTTTTACGTTCAATTGCGTTTATTGTGGGAATTTTTCTATTGTTGTTTGGCGTAGCAATGCTTATTCCTGCTATTACTAATAATTATCTAGGTTACGAATGGAAAAATTTTCTGGTTGGATTTATAGTTACCTGCACATTTAGTGCGATTTTTATTCTACTGGGTAAACTAAATAGGGTACATGGAATGCCGGCAATTTTTGCGATTACCAGTTGTACCTGGATTGCATTATCTCTATTTGCAGCTATTCCATTTTATCTTGATAGTTTAAGCTACATTGATGCACTGTTTGAAGCAGTATCTGGGATTACAACCACAGGAGCAACTGTTCTAAGTTACATCGAGCAACAATCTCCGGGGATACTACTGTGGAGAGCAATGCTGCACGGTATAGGTGGTTTTGGAGTAATTACAGTAGGAATTGCAATTTTTCCCATATTTAAGGTTTTGAGCTTAAATAATTTACTCTATTCTGAGTACTCAGATGCTCTTAAAAGAAAGTTACCACATACGCGAAGCGTAGTAATACATATTGCAGAAATATATTACTGCCTAATTTTATTGTGCATATTTTCGTACTATCTAGCTGGCATGCCATTATTTGACGCAGTATGTCACGGAATGTCCGCTGTATCAACTGGTGGATTTGCTAACTATAACGATTCTATAGGCTACTACAATAACCCTATATTGGAGGTCATAACAATTATCTTTATGATTTTAGGCTCTTTACCTTTTCTGAGCTATTTAAAAATTATAAGACGATTAGACGTTTGTTATGATGAACAGGTCTCTTACTTTATTAAGATAGTTGTTATCTCATCTTTGCTTGCTTGTTTTTGGTTATATAAAAATTTTGACTTAGGAGTATTTTTATCATTTAGGTACAGCACATTCACCATTACCTCCTTTATCACATCAACTGGCTATGTAATGTGCAACTACTTGAATTGGAGCTTTATTTCAGTCTTAGCTTTCTTTTTAGCCTTTATTGGTGGATGTGGTGGTTCTGCTAGTGGTGGAATCAAAATCTTCCGTTTAGTCATTTTTCTAAAATCTATAAGGAATTACTTTAGCTCTTTATTAAATCCAAGTGAAAGCGATAGAGTAAAACTCAATGGTAAAATACTGGAAAATGATGAAGTTCAATCCGTCTTTACGTTTTTTGCGATTTACATGTTAACATTCACTATATCATCAATAGTGATGTCTTACTTGAGCAATGCGGACTTTATAACTAGCATCAGCTCTGTTTCTGCAATGCTTACAAATTCTGGCCCAGGGTTTAGTAACCTAATAGGTCCTTCAGGTAATTATTCCTCCTTTAGTGGTGGAGTAAAGCTATTTCTATCGTTTTTGATGCTGCTTGGCAGGCTTGAAATATTGCCAATTTATTTTTGTATAGGTAGTTTATACTGGAAACTTTGCCATTCCAGAGTGTAACGCTAATTCAGGTTTACATTTAAATTCTATTACATATTATTATAAGTATTACAAAACTTTAAAGGACAATTATGGCAGTTATGCCAGATAAATGGATAAGGGAAAAGGCTGAAAACTCTAGAATGATAGAGCCTTTTGTGAATCATAAAAGCAGTAAGGGTGTTGTATCTTTCGGATTATCATCTTATGGCTATGATGCAAGAGTTAGTAATAAGTTTAAGATTTTTACTAATGTTAATTCAGCTATTGTAGACCCCAAGAATTTTTCTGAGAATAGTTTCATAGATAAGGAAACAGATGTATGTATAATCCCACCAAATAGTTTTGTACTTGCCAGCACGGTGGAATATTTTCGTATACCAAGGAATGTACTGGTAATTTGTGTTGGTAAATCAACTTATGCAAGATGTGGTATTATAGTAAACGTCACACCTTTAGAGCCTGGATGGGAAGGTCACGTCACACTTGAATTCTCTAACACTACTCCACTTCCTGCAAAAATCTACGCTAATGAAGGAGCATGTCAATTTGTGTTTTTGAGCGGCGAAAGTGAGTGTGAGAAGTCATATGATGATATGAAAGGAAAATATATGAATCAACATGGTATCACTTTGCCGTTAGTTAAGTGATTACTTTAGATAAAGCTAGATATTGATTCTTTGTATTGAAGATTAGCAAAATTTTCTTTTATTAGTTCATCACATTTTTTATCACCTAAAACTGCACGTGCAGAGTGATTTTTAAATGATTCTATAAAGCTAATAAAGAAATTTGTAGAAGGATTACTTAAAGCTTTTGCAACTTCTTTTTTTTCTTCATCATTGGCAAGCTGATTAAATAATTCTTCACCTTTTTTTTGTAGCTCATTTTGAAATTCTTGTTTTACAGTAGCCTTATCCGCTCTTTGCAAGAAGGAAAACTCTTCAAAAGTGTACAAGGAAGAGACAATACTGTTAAAGGTACCAGTAAAACATGCACTGCCAACAAGTACTCCGTATTCTGTTTGCGATTCTACTAAATGTTTAACCAGTTGATATTTTCTCTGTGATATGCGGGCATTAATATCTATATTATTATCAGTACTTTTTTTATTTTTATCCTTACAAGCTTTCCAAACCAAACTTAAAACTTGCTTCAATCTTAATCCACTTCCACTATGTGAATCAGGGTCATTTTTTATACGCTTTAGGCACTCAAGTGCATGTTTTTTCTCATCTGCTGTGAGTTGATCTTTATCTAAAGCTTTTTGTGTGCCATTTGCTATGCATTCTAACTGATCAATAAATCCTTCTATTTCCTCTATAAACTTATCATCAACATCAGGCTCGCCATAGTTTTCTTTTAGCTTTTGAACGTTAATATTAATTGCATCATTTACATTAGTATCATGCGTTGTTTGTGGGATACGTGCTGCCTCCATAAATGCTTCAGTTCTTTGCTCTAACCATTCCGGTAATTTGCCTCCTGCAAGAACATATAGCTTACTCAATGCTTGAGCGACTAGAATTAATGCTAGAACAAGAACAATAGATGCTATGAGTAATACTACAGCTAAACCAATGACTAGCCACCTCACAGGGGCTAGTAAAATATCTCTTAATTTTGACGTTCTTTGTATGTTACCTGGTGTATTTACTACTACCGACATAATTAATTTTAAATAGTCTCATTATCGTCAATATATTATATTTCTCTTATTTTGTCAACTCACATTTCTACTTCTGTACTTTTTCATTCTTTCTTCTAATTACTATAGATGCATTTCTTTATTAATTGATATCCTTTCAAGCCGCTAAAACTGATTGCATTCGCCTAGTTACAAAAAATGTCTGTGCTAAAACATGCTCATATATAGCTCTTTTTCTAATAGTTCGAATAGCTGGATATTCTTTCTGGCTCAATTTTTTATAACAAACCAATGGTTTGATTAAAATCAGGAGAATATGGAGGCAGATATATAACTTCAGCACCGACACTTTTAACAAATTCACTTATTTTCTATGAAAAGTTGCATTATCCAAAATCACCCAGCAATAAAGCTTGAACTAGCTATTAAAAACGTCTGTATCGCAGTAGCCTTCAAAAATCATAGGCGCCATAATTTTTCCCTTATTCAAAGCTGCAATCATACTAATACGCTGACTTTTGTGTTATCAATTCCAGATTAGTCGATATATACAAGAATTTTAGTGTTTTTTGTTGCTATGAGTTTTTTAAGCTCAGCACGTTTTTTCTGCGTCCTTAAATAGTCCTAATTTTAATTTGTTTTAAGTTTAAAGTCTTTCGTTAGGTTTGCAGAATACATTTCCTTATTATCTTGGTTATAGAAAGTAAATTTGTGATCGTCTAAACCTAATATTGCAAAGCCAAAGCCGAAAAAGTTTCTAACTTCGTGTGCTAAGTAATTTCTACTATTTGGATAGTTAAATTCTACGTTTTGATAAACAGGTTCTTGATCTTGAGCGTGTAATAATGCACCGCCGTTTCCAACTATAATCTGATCTGGAACATTATCCATTAATAAAATCTGGGCTATATGAATGTGGCCAGAAACTATGGTAGTAACATTGCTTGGAAATTTATCTCCAAAAGCTTCAATTTGTGTAAGATTACCATGGCTTTTTAATGTCAAAAATTCTTTTTTTGGAGATCTCCAAAGTGGTTTATGAGTCAAAAACCACGTGGGCTTATCTTGTATCAATTTATCAAACTGCCTCTCAAAAGCATCAACTGTGCTTTGGGTTGTAAAAATTTCCTCACCGGATGAAGAGTCGAAGATAAAAAACTTCATCGGCCCAGTATCTAAGAACCAACTGGAAATAAGATCTTCACATTTTTGAGGGAAAAAGGGGTATGAATCTAAATATCTGAACCATCCTTCGTAAGCTCTATTACAACTCTCATGATTTCCACGAACAAAAAGAAAAGGAGATTGTGTTAAAATATCTTTTGCAGGCTCAAACCAATCAGCGTACCAAGCTTCTTTGCTATATCCATAAATATCGCCGCACTTTTTTGTGTTTCTACATTTTGCTTGTCTATAATGATAATCACCAACATGGATAATTAAATCTGGTTTATGAAAAGCGATTGAATCTAAATTTTTTTTCAAAGGCCAGCTATCTACAGAATTACATTCTTGCTGAAATAACATATTTATTCTACATCCTGTATCGCCAATGAAGGCAATTTTGCTGATCTTTTTCGCTAATACGGGAACTTTTATATTGTCAATACTAATGTTTTGAGCATTTGTTTCTACTATCAGTTCACAAACTGTTTCGGTATTGTTAATTGAGCTGCGACTTAGCATTTCTACTTCCTTATTATCGACGTAAGCAATGGGACACATGTTATTGTCTATAATCGCACGTATGCTTAATTTATTTTCTGGAATGATTTGAGACCATGTGTACAATATTTGTGCATGAGTGGAGTGAAAGCTAATTGTAAGAGATAGAATTAAAAAAATGAAGATATTAGCTACTTTCATTTGTATAAAGACCTAAATTAAGAATTAGTATTAAGATTATCTTAAATGATTAAAGTTTGTAACCATAAAATTCATAGTTAAATTATACAGGCATTTCCTAAATTATCCTAGTATCAGATTGACACTTTAGATGAAAAATCCTAAAATGATTAAGTAATTTAAAGTAATTATATAGAAACTAGAATAAAGTGCGGTCGTGGTGGAATTGGTAGACACGCAGCGTTGAGGTCGCTGTGGCTCACAAAGCCTTGGAAGTTCAAGTCTTCTCGACCGCACCAAGTTGTTTGGTGTAGGTGAAATGTTTATAGGAAATCAAAGTAGAAATAAAGTAGAAAGGGCCATCAGTGAAGTCAGGCGTGGTCTTCCAATTTTAATATATGATGATGAAAATAACTATCTATTGCTTGCTGCTGCTGAAACTTTAGAAAAAAATTTATTTAGTCAATATAAGCTTATATCAGGTAATGTGTATGTTACTGTGACTGCAAGTAAGGTAAAATACATATGTCAGAGTAAAGAACATAGTAGCAAACGTCTATTGATAAGCAATTTTGATGAACTGCTCCATTTAATAAATTGTTCAAAGGAAGATAGCATAAAAGAATTGCAATGCTCAAAGACAATAGATGCGTATGCTGTTGCCTTGCTTAAGTTCTCAGAGTTATTGCCATACGCATTAGTGGCTGATATGACGTTTGAGAATAAACATGAAATGCAAAATTGGTGTGAAGAAAATGACATTATTGCACTAAATACGTTACTTGTGAATGATTTTCAACGAAATCATAGTGTGTATGAAGTTTGCAAAACATCATTATTTTTAAAGCAGACTCAAGAAGTAGATATCATATCTTATAGAACTAAAAGTGGCGGAAGAGAACATTATGCAATTATCATTGGCAATCCAGATAAAGATAATGAGCCATTAGTGAGAATTCATTCTTCATGCTATACAGGAGACTTATTAGACAGCTTATCATGTGATTGCAGAAGCCAGTTACATCAAGCGATTCAAATAATGACCGACTTTGGGAATGGCATTATATTATACTTGATGCAAGATGGGAGAGGCATTGGTTTAACTAATAAGTTAAGAGCATACAGTATGCAAAGAAAATATAATCTTGATACTGTTGATGCAAATAGAGTATTGGGTTTTGAAGATGATGAAAGGAGCTTTGCTGTTGCAGCTAAAATACTTAAGAAATTGAACATTAACAAAATACAATTACTTACAAACAATGGTAGAAAGTTATCAGAGTTGAAAAATAACGGTATAGAAGTTACAAAGTGTATACCACTTATTATGGAACGCAATGAATATAATGATTCATATATGGAAACAAAATTTGGCAAGTTAGGCCATGGATTAAGGGTTTGTTAGCTTGCTATGTTAATTAATATAAGTTAAGATTTTTAAGAATATTGAGATGCTGAAATTTTTAAAACAAGAAAAAAGTAATGAGTCATTGGATAAGGATATAAATTGGAATTCAAGTCGCTATAGCACAGTTGTTGCTCAGAGAAATACTTTACTTTTATTTACATTAATATTACTAGTTGCAATTTCTATAAGCATATTAGCTATATTTAAAATTAGCACAAGTAGCACTATTGAGCCATTCGTTATAGAAATTGACAAAAAGTCAGGAATAGTGCAATTGGTTGATCCTGTTACAGTAAAACAATATTCTGCAAATGAAACGCTGAACGATTATTTTATTTCAGAGTATATAAAAGCAAGGGAGGTTTTTGACCCATATAATTATAATTATAATTATTATACAAAAGTAAGGTTATTTTCTTCTCCTAGTGTATATAGTGAATTTAGCAATTATATAAAATCGCAGAATATGAATGACCTTTTTAATTTATATTCAGATGCTAAAGGTGAGTTGAAAATTCGTTCAATTCAAAAATTAGGTAACGATGCTCTTCAAGTGAGATTTTCTATAGAATTTACACGAAAAGATGGAAATTCCTCAAGGAAAAATAAGATAGTTGTGATGTCGTATAAATATGCATCGCTTGAAATGAATGATCAGCAAAGATATATTAACCCGTTAGGGTTTCAAGTTATTTCATATAGAGTAGATGATGAATATGTGTAGGATATTGTTAGTTTTAGCTTTACTAATAAGTGGCAACTTAAATGCATCTATTAATAATAAACCTATTTCTGTAGATAGTAGAATAAAGACTTTTGTATATAGCCCTAATGAGGTGTTTACAGTAATTTTTAGTCAAGGTTACTATTCTTATATTGAGTTTGCAGAAGGGGAAAAAGTCAAAAATATTGCTGTTGGTGATGCATCAAGTTGGAAAATTAATCCTTATGATAATAAACTGCTTGTCATGCCATTTGAAGTCAGTAGTCGCACTAACATGATTATTACGACAACTAAAAAGAGAAATTACATTTTTGATCTAATTTCAAGACCAAATTACGATAAATACCCAGATGCTGATGCTAAAAAAGTGGATCATGATTATTCCGTTGAAAAGGATATATCTTACGTAATACGTTTTTATTATCCTCAAGAAGAAGATGAATTTGATGTTGATTTAGATGAGGTTTCTTTACCTACTCAAATGCAATACATTACAGAAAAGCCAGAAAAAGTAATACAAGAAAATAATACGAGGTACAACTATACATATATTGATGAAGGTGGTAACGTAGATATAGTTCCAATTGAGTTATTCGATGATGGTTATTTAACCTATTTAAAGTTTAGAAATAGTAATAAAATTCCTCAGGTTTTTATAGAAGAGAATGATAAACCCTGTAAAAGGCTGTTATTTGATGATTATGTTGTAATAAAAGGAGTACATAAAAAGCTATTAATGCGTTATGAAGGTAGTGAAGTTGAAGTTATAAATAGGTCACTTTAGTTGTGGTACATATAATATGAGTAAAGAAAGGCATAATAGTGTAGAAGATGAATCAGAGATAGAAAGCAAGGTAGTAACAGTTGGCTCTAATCAAGGTTATAAGGCATTGATGATAGTTATGGTAGCGCTCTTAGTTGGTGGAGTGTACTATCTTTATTTTAGTCCTTCTAATAAAGAGGGTCCAGAGATTGTTAAAAAAGAGGAAACAAAGCAAAACATTCAAGAATTGAAAGGAAAGTTAGAACAAGTTCCAGATAATGCAATAGTTTCCGAAAGAATAGTAACTGATCTCTTGCCACCCTTACCTCCTCTTCCTATTCCACAAGTCATACCAGAAGTAAAACAAATCAAAAAAGAGGAAGTGACAAAAAAAGAAGAGCAACTAAAAGAAACTCCCTTGTCAAATATACCTGTTCTACCAAAGCAAAATTTTCCTTCTGGTAATGTTATTAGCAATTTGCCTACTTCATTTCCTACAATAGGAAGCGGAGGTTATCCTAAAGAAAGGCGTAGTGCACAAATGTTAGCAATTTCAGGTAGTAGCGGGAAAGATAAAGCTGCAGATGCTGTTTTATCCAATACCTCAGCACAGTCGAGCAAAGCTACCAAAGCTGGAAAGCTTGGTTTAATGATTATTCAAGGT
The DNA here is from genome assembly GCF_964028515.1 of Wolbachia endosymbiont (group B) of Hofmannophila pseudospretella. Lineage (NCBI taxonomy): Bacteria > Pseudomonadati > Pseudomonadota > Alphaproteobacteria > Rickettsiales > Anaplasmataceae > Wolbachia > Wolbachia endosymbiont (group B) of Hofmannophila pseudospretella. Next base: position 1,244,703 of record NZ_OZ034788.1, read on the forward strand.
AAAGTTATTGACGCTATTCTTGAAACTGCAATAAGTTCTGACTTACAAGGAATGCTCCGTGCTATTGTTAGTAGAGACGTTTATGCAGAAACTGGTGATACAATTTTAATACCAAAAGGCTCAAGGTTAATAGGTGATTATTCATTCGACTCAAATGTTGTAAAAGCCCGAGTGAACATAAATTGGAATAGGATCACTCTTCCTCATGGTATAGATGTTGCTATTTCATCATCTGGTACCGATGAGCTTGGAAGGGCAGGGATAGCTGGAATAGTTGATAATAAAATAGTAAGTGCATTATTCTCTTCAGTGGCACTTGCTGGTGTTTCGATTGGTTCAGCTGTTGTAGGACAAAAAGCCTCTAATTTTATCGATGCGCTAACTGCCATGGATGCAGTGAAGTCTATTACTGCAACTGAAATAGATATTTTCTCTTTCAAAGAAGTGATTGTAAGTGGATTGGGGGAAGGTGATATTAAAACAGCAATTAAAGCCATTAAAAAAGAAGAATGGAAATTAGGTTCTAGAGCTATTAGTAGAATTCAAAATGCTTCTAGCGAGCAAAATTTATTTGAGATCATGAAAGAAGAGGTCGCGAAGGTTCTAAGCACAGCACTTGCAGGTCAAAAAGTTACTGAAGAGGATATCCCTATTACTTTAGAAGATGTGAAGGCATTATTAAAGCAAATTCAGAAAAATAGTAAGTCTGTTTATGAAAGCGCAATTGAAAAATCAATTAATGATTTTTCCAAAGACATGCGAGATATAGTTGATAGGAGTGTAGATAAAAAACCAACTATTTATGTTAATCAAGGAACTGCATTGAAAGTATTTGTTAACCAAGATATAGTATTTCCTCCACAGTCAATATTAAATAACTGAAATGAACTATGCTGCACTTGATACATACTTGGAGCCATTACAAGGGATATTTCAAGAGGAAGGTGTAAATGAAATATCAATAAATAAACCGAAGGAAGTATGGATTGAAAATCGCGGTGAAATAAGATGCGAAAAGTTAGAAATATTTGATCTTAATCATTTAAAATCTCTTGGCAGGTTGATTGCTCAAGCTACAGAACAAAAACTGAGCGAAGAGACACCGCTGCTTTCAGCTACATTACCAAATGGTTATCGTATACAGATAGTGTTTCCTCCAGCATGTGAGCCTGATAAAGTAGTCATTTCAATTCGTAAACCTTCTTCTATGCAATTGGCATTGGATGATTATGAAAAAATGGGGGCTTTTTCTGAAACTGTTATAGGAGTGACCGATAATCCAGTAGATCGTCACCTAGATTTGCTACTGAAACAAAAAAAAATAAAAGAGTTTTTAGAATATGCTGTAATAAATAAGAAAAATATCATAATTAGTGGTGGAACTTCCACTGGTAAAACCACTTTTACTAATGCTGCTTTGCGTGCTATTCCATTTGAAGAAAGAATTATTACTGTTGAAGATGCAAGAGAGATAGTTTTGAATGATCATCCCAATAAAGTCCATTTAATTGCCTCTAAAGGAGGGCAAGGCAGGGCAAAAGTGACCACTCAAGATTTGATAGAGGCATGTTTACGTTTAAGACCAGATAGGATAATAGTTGGTGAATTACGTGGAGCAGAAGCTTTTAGTTTTCTTAGAGCAATAAACACTGGCCACCCAGGGTCAATATCAACTCTTCATGCGGATAGTCCGGCAATGGCTCTTGAGCAAATAAAACTTATGGTTATGCAAGCAAATCTTGGCATTCCCCCGGATCAGATCATACCATACATTAGAAATGTAATTGATATTGTTATTCAACTAAAAAGAATTTGTGGGGGTAGAAGAATCATTTCTGAGGTATTATTTACTAGATCTTCAGATGGAAATGCTTAAGTTTATACGTAAATTAAGAAAAAGTAGTTTATGAGTAATGGAAATCACCTACGTAATGTTCTTATAGGAGGTGTGGTATCTTTTAGCATATTTGAATTTTGCTTCTATTTGTCTGGTATATTATTCTACCTGTTTGTTGACGGTCCAGATGGTGTAGATTTTAGAGCAATTAATCCTAGCTTGACACCTTTTCCTCAAGCTCTCTGGCCGACAATTTTTGATCATATACAATATTGTTGGCATCATCCAGAGCTATATAGCTTTGAGCTCAAAATTAAATTAGTTGTATCTTCTGTACTGCCTCAAATTGTTTTGATGATTATTTTGTGGAATGTGAGAGAAAGACTAATTGAGTGGCGGCCATTTAAAAAGAAAGAATCACTTCATGGAGATTCACAGTGGGCATCAGAGAAAGACATACGAAAAGCGGGATTAAGAAGCAAAAAAGGTCTATTGCTTGGTAAAGATAAGAGAGGATATTTTATTGCTGATGGGTTTCAGCATGCATTGCTCTTTGCACCTACAGGCTCTGGTAAAGGTGTTGGTTTTGTAATTCCTAATTTGTTATTTTGGAATGATTCGGTAATTGTGCATGATATAAAATTAGAAAACTATGAAATAACAAGTGGTTGGCGAGAGCGACAAGGACAAAAAGTATATGTATGGAACCCAGCGCAGCCAGATGGGGTAAGCCATTGTTATAATCCACTGGAATGGATTAGTGAAAAACCTGGACAGATGGTTGACGATGTGCAAAAAATAGCTAACCTCATCATGCCTGAACAAGATTTTTGGCAAAACGAAGCAAGAAGCTTATTTGTTGGGGTGGTACTATATTTACTTGCTGCACCAGAGAAAGTTAAATCTTTTGGTGAGGTTGTGCGTACGATGCGTAGCGATGACGTAGTTTACAATCTTGCTGTAGTTTTGGACACAATGGGTAAAATAATACATCCGGTAGCGTATATGAACATTGCAGCTTTTTTGCAAAAGGCTGACAAAGAAAGATCAGGTGTTGTGTCAACTATGAACTCGTCGCTTGAATTGTGGGCAAACCCATTGATCGATACTGCAACTGCATCAAGTGATTTTAATATTTTGGATTTTAAAAGGAAGAAAACTACAGTTTATGTTGGTTTAACTCCTGATAACTTAACTAGGCTCAGGCCTTTAATGCAGGTTTTTTACCAACAGGCAACTGAGTTTTTATGTAGAAAATTGCCATCGGATGACGAGCCTTACGGCGTATTATTTTTAATGGATGAGTTTCCAACACTTGGAAAAATGGAGCAATTTCAAACGGGCATCGCATACTTTCGTGGCTATCGAGTAAGGTTATTTTTAATTGTTCAAGATACTGAACAGCTTAAAGGAATATATGAAGAAGCAGGAATGAACTCCTTTTTATCAAACTCAACCTATAGAATAACTTTTGCAGCCAATAATATTGAAACGGCTAATTTGATATCTCAGCTTATAGGAAACAAAACTGTACAACAAGAATCATTAAACAAACCTAAATTTTTAGACTTGAATCCTGCATCAAGATCATTGCATATCTCTGAAATACAGAGAGCATTGCTCTTACCTCAAGAAATTATTATGCTGCCACGTGATGATCAGATAATTTTGATAGAATCGACTTATCCAATTAAGTCAAAGAAAATTTTGTACTATAGTGATAGCACATTCACAAGAAGGCTGATTAAACCAACACGTGTGCCTACACAAGAGCCATATGATCCAAACAAGGTCTTTTCTGCTGCTAACAAAGATAAGATTAGTAATGAAGAAAAGAGTAATGCTATTGAAGCTGCTGATTATCCTGTTGAAGCTAAAACTGAAGATGCAATATATGATGAGCCAGAGATTGAAGATGGATTTGAAGACGAGGATATTGATGATAAGTTTGAAGGTGGTGATGGTTTTGATGATGAGGAAGACGATGATGAAGACAGTAAGGATGAATTTGATGATGATGATGAATTTGAAGATGAGGACAAACTAGACGGCAATAAAATCGAGGATAGAGGTTAATTTTACCTATTTTTTAGCTTAGAAAATAATTAGTTTTTTCATATTAAATCATTTTTAATTAATTAGTACTAGATTAGCTATTTTAACTAGAGGAATAGTCATGATGAGTAAAAAAACATTAGCAGTTACAGCACTTGCTTTATTGTTGTCACAACAATCTTTTGCAAGTGAAACAGAAGGATTTTACTTTGGTGGTGGATATTATGGTCAATATTTGAACTTGGGTAAGTTGAAAGCAAAAATTGGAGGCAAAGATGCTACAGATGATCACCGTGTATCTATAAATGACATAGACGCTCAGAGAACAGAAGGTCAGTTAATAAGTAAGTATAAAGGAGATTATAACCCACCTTTTGCTGCAAATGTAACGTTTGGGTACACAGGAGAACTAGGCAATAATAGCTATAGAGCTGAATTGGAAGGGATGTACTCTTCTGTAAAAGTAGATAATGTTGGTTTATCAAGCAATCAAGTAACTGTTTCGTATCTAAAAGAGGATGCTAATAAAAAAACTTATATGTATAAAGCTGTAATTAATCATGACCAAGTAGAAAACGCATCTGTAATGGCAAATGTTTATCATTATTGGAAAAGTGATAGTTTCTCTTTTTCTCCTTACGTTGGTATTGGAGTTGGTGGAACAAGAATGACAATGTTTGAAAAATCGTCAATAAGACCTGCAGGTCAATTGAAAGCTGGCTTTGATTATCGTATAAACGAAGATATAAATATGCACGTCGGATATAGAGGTTTTGGTGTTCTTGGTAGTAATGTTGATTTTGAAGCAGAGGTGTTAGGAGAAATGAAAGAAAAGCAACCGGCAAACCCAGATGGAAAAAAGATATTAGAATTGAAGAAAGATCAAAAACCATCGGAGCAGAATTTACACAAAGAAAGTATCAGTATAGGCAATCAAGTGTTTCACACACACGGTATAGAAGCTGGTCTTACTTTTCATTTTGCCAGCAAAGCTTAACTCTGATAGAGACATTTTCCTGGTAGCACGTCTGCGTCACACGACTGTAGCTGCTAACCAGGTGACAACTTTCTCGTTATCTGAATATTTTCTTTCTTGTAATTCAGGCTCTTTTTTCTCAGTTCCAGCGTGTAGGGCTGGAACAACAATAAAGAACATATAAAGAATGGTTATGCAAGAAGTCTACTTTTTATTCTTAATTAACTCTAAAGCCTTCTTCAGATCTATACTTTCAATATCTGCATTCTTGCCCAAAGCAACGTTTGTTTTACCGCATTTTATATAGAATCCGTACCTACCGTTGCAGATAAAAACTTCTTTTCCCTTTTCATTAAAACCAAGAGATTTTAGCTCTTTGCGTGGGCTGCTCTCAATAATTTGTATAGCTTCGTTTAATTGTGTGTCTAATACCTCCTTAGAGCTTTTTTTAAGAGAAAAGTATCGATCATCATAGAGAATATAGTACCCAAATCGTCCAAGACCTATTTTTACTTCCTTTCCAGTTTCAGGGTGCTCTCCGATTATTTTCGGCAGGGAAAGTAATCGAGTGGCGGTATTTAGATCAATATCATTAACATTTATATCTTTTGGTACAGAAATCTTTTTTTTCTTTTCTGACTCACTATTAAACTCCAGATAAAGTCCAAAAGGACCTTTTTTGATCATTACCTCTTGGCCTGTCACATCATCTATACCCAAACTTTTTGGATATTCTGAATTGTCATTACTGCCCGTAATTTCTTTTGTATGATTGCATGCAGGATAGTTAGAACATCCAAGAAACACACCGGCTTTTCCAAAATTTAATTTCAATATACCACCAGAGCAATTAGGACATTTTTTACCTATTTCTTCCTTTCCTTCCTCTGAGCAAAACCAATTGACTACCAAATCATGAATACCACTAAAAATCTCATCATGTGTCATTTGCTTAACAGAATTTACATGATTAAAAAATGGCACCCAAAAATAGCCTAGTTCTTTTTTCCAATCTGCACGTCCATTTGAGATTGAATCAAGCCTTTCTTCCATTTGTGCTGTAAAGTCATACTCTACACAACGCTGAAAAAAAGTTTCCAAAAATATAGTCACGATCTTACCGCGGCTGCTTGGAATAAATCTTTTGTTATCCAATGAAACATATTCACGATCTTGTAATACCGAAATAATTGTTGCATAAGTTGATGGGCGACCTATACCGACTTCTTCCATTTTTTTTACTATACTCGCTTCACTATAACGAGGTGGCGGTTGAGTAAAGTGCTGTTTCGGATCAACAGAAATCAACTTGCACGCTTCCTCTTCCTTCATGGCAGGTAGCAGGCCTTCATTTTCGGCTTCTATGTTATCTTGATAGACTTTATAAAAACCATCAAAGAATATACTTGATCCACTTGCTCGCAGAATCACTTTCTGGTCAATAGAACTAATTCCAACTACCACTTGATCAAGAATCGCCGATTCCATTTGACTTGCAATGGTTCTTTTCCAGATTAAATCGTACAATTTAAATTGCTCTGGCGTTAAGTAATCCTTAATACTACCCGGCGTTCTATTAATATCAGTTGGACGAATTGCCTCATGTGCTTCCTGGGCATTTTTGACCTTTTTTACATACTTACGAGGAGACTGCGGTAAATATTTATCACCATATAATGACTTAATTGATCCCCTGATTGAGTTTATAGCCTCATCTGCAATATGAAACCCATCTGTACGCATGTAAGTTATCAACCCTACGGTTTCACCACCAATATTGATACCTTCATATAAATTTTGCGCTACTCGCATAACATTTTTCACATTAAAATACAGTTTATTCACTGCATCTTGCTGAAGACTTGAGGTGATAAATGGAGGAAGCGGGTTTCTCTTAACTTGCTTGCGTTCTACTGTGCTTACAGCATACTGCCTTGACTCGATCTCCCTGACTAAGTTCTTTGCCTCTTCTTCATTCTTAATATCAAATTTTTCTAGCTTTTTATTGTCATAGTGGCTTAGCATAGCAAAAAAAGCCTCATCTTTGCTATTTTGCATTTCTGCCTTTATGTTCCAATACTCCTGTGTTATAAACTTACTGATTTCATTTTCTCGTTCGCATATAAGCTTTAATGCAACAGACTGCACTCGCCCTGCAGATTTGCTTCCCGACAATTTTGTCCACAGCAGCGGTGATAAGCTAAATCCAACTAGATAATCCAAAGCTCTGCGTGCTTGCTGTGCACGCACTAAGTCCATATTAATTTCACGTGGATTTTTTATAGCTTCTTGCACTGCTCTTTTTGTTATTTCGTTAAAGACTACTCTATGAATGTTGCTTTCATCATTGATTGCTTTTCTTTCCTTTAGTGCCTCTATCACATTCCAAGCTATTGCTTCTCCTTCTCTGTCTGGATCTGTTGCAAGGTATATATCTGATGTTTTACTAGCTTCCTTGACTAACTCTTTTACATACTTTTCTGCTTTTTCAATAATCTCATACTTCATGGCAAAGTCATTATCAGGATCAACAGAACCATTCTTCGCTGGTAGATCTCTGACGTGGCCAAAGGATGCAGCCACTTTGAATTCTTTACTCAAATATTTACCTATCGTCTTTGCCTTTGCTGGTGACTCAACTATCAATAATGCCATAATTATTAGTACTTAAAGGTAATATGTTGAAATATATAGAATAAAAAGTAAAAAAATATTTTAATGGTCTTTCCAATTTTTCTAAGTAATTGTTTTAATGTTAGCAAAAAAACTAATGAAAGAGCCTACTTTACAAATTTTCCCAACTCCCTTACCATAAGGATAACGCTATACTATTTATCTTCGTCTGTGCAGATTAAATGACAAAAGCATAACGCAGTTGTCGTCTTATTTTTAATTTTTTGCACTATGTGCATCTTATTTCTTTACAAAACTTCCAGTTTTTTAACCATATAAGCTGAAACGGGCTGTTTAAGACAGGCCAATTTTCAGGAGTCACAACTAGCTAATAGGGGGTTTCTTTTGTCTTTTTTCTACTTGGTAAATTTCTTGATATTTGTAGCTAAAGTAATTTAAGAGAGGTGTCATCCCAGTGCTCCGACACTGGGATCCATTTTTCCATCATCAGAAACGTTGATTACTTTTATACTCGTAAATTTAACTGGATCCCAGTGTCGGAGCACTGGGATGACAAGAAAAGGAGTACTGGAATGATAAGAAGGACATTCCACCATGTCATTCCAGCGCATGACCAGATTTTCTTATTTGATCCCAGACTGGCTGATTATGCAAGTTCCAATTTTAATAATATTTACATATAAGCCATACGCTTGAGTTGCAAAGTTCTAAAAAGCAGCCAAAATAAAAATAAGTAGACATTTATAAATTAAACTAAGTGTACAATCAACAAACAAGAGTATTGATTGCAACAATACTCTGTAGAATCGCAATATGGTATGACCATATGCTCTTTATTGATCTGGTTAATATAATTAGTAGAGAATTTTGTTATGCAAAAGATATCTACTACAGCATATTGCAATTGTTTGGAATTGCAGGACTGGGTGCAATGGTAAGACCACTTGGTGCATCTGTATTTGGTCACATTGGTGATAGGTATGGAAGGAGAATGGCGTTAACGATTGCTATCTTGCTAATATCGATTCCTTCTAGTCTCGTTGCGTTTATTCCAAGTTATAGCAAAATAGGGATAACCTCTACTATGTTGCTTCTTACAATCCATCTGATACAAGGGGTTGCACTTGGCGCTGAGCAAGGAGGTAGCTCTGTTTATCTCATAGAGCATTTACCTAATAAGAAAAAACTAGGAATGTTTTTTGGAATAATAAGTTTTGGTCGCTCCATTGGCATATTGCTCTCTGTGGTTGCAGTGATCATTTGTAAAAAAACCACTGATTTTAACGCTTGGGGTTGGAGGCTGCCGTTTATTTTTTCAGCCATTTTAGGATTAATAAGCGCATATAGTATATATACACTAGGAGAAACTCCAGTGTATGAAAAAAATCGAGAACAAAGAAATTCACCTAATTTACCAATAATAGAGCTTATAAAACGCTATAAGAGAGCCCTGATGCTTGCCATTTTAATATCTGTACCTGTTAATGTTGCTGTTGGATTTACCATATTTCTTAGAACAATTGCAAAAGAAATAGTGTCGGTTGAGACTTATGTCACAACGTATGTCAACGAAGTTGTACTCATTATAACCAGTATATTAATGCCGATATCTTCAATAGTGCTTGGAATTTTAGCTGATAAAACAGGAAGAGAACGTACTGCAATCTTATTTATAGTGATCACAACGGTAATATGTTGTCCTATGTTATCTATTGCATATTACTATAAAAGCTACCTCATAATTATGTTGAGTGTGATGGCTCTTTCTATAATCGAGAGGGGTATTAATCCTATAGGGATAGTTACTGCTGAGCTTTTTCCTACTAATGTTAGATTTAGTGGTGTTAGCTTATCACGCAACATCTCTTTTGCCTTGCATGGAGGATTTACTCCTATGATATGCACTTGGTTTACTATAATGTTTCCTAAAATAGACTTTGCTGCTGGGCTTTATGTAATTTTTTGCTTATTAGTCAGCTTAGTAGCAATATTGCAAATAAAACCACAAGATAAAAAGTGTGATTGGTAATTTTCTCTATTTAAATTTATTTCACTTATTTAGCTAATTTTTATTACAATTATAATTTTGGCTTTTATGAAAACTGCATACGTATGTCAATTCTGCGGTCATAGCACTGGAAGGTGGGTAGGAAGGTGTATTGCATGTGACAGTTGGGATACGGTTGTCGAAGAAATAGTACTAAAAACAGAAACGAGAAGTACATCTGCACCAATTTCAATAAAAGCGTTATCAGATAGTGAAATTATTACCCCCGATCGTTTTTTAACAGGAATAGAAGAGTTAGATAGAGTTTTTGGTGGAGGTATCGTTCAAGGTGCTAGCATTTTAATTGGTGGTGAACCTGGAATTGGAAAATCTACTCTTTTGCTTAGGATTGCAGCTAATGTTGTACAACTTTCCTCTTTTGAATGTCTTTATGTATCTGGCGAGGAATCTTTAGAGCAAGTGAGCCTCAGAGCAAAGCGTCTTAAGATAAATGAACCTAAAATTAAGCTTTTATCTACAGTATCTTTAACTGATGTAGTAGCAACAATAAGGAAAAATAAAAGTATTAAGTTCTTGATAATTGATTCTATACAAACTATGTATGATAGCAAAGTCACATCAGCACCAGGAACTGTAACTCAAGTCCGCACCTGCGCTCATGAATTGACTGTTCTTGCAAAGCAATATGGTGTTTCTCTCTTAATAGTTGGCCATATAACGAAAGATGGACAAATAGCGGGACCTAAAACCCTGGAGCATATGGTAGATACAGTACTATATTTTGAGGGTGAAAATAGTAATCAATATCGCATTTTACGTACTATTAAAAATAGATTTGGCCCTGCAAATGAAATTGGTGTTTTTGAGATGTCTAAAGCAGGACTCATGCCTGTTGATAATCCATCATCATTATTCTTGACCGTACATGATAGAGAAGTAGTTGGCAGCGCCGTATTTGCAGGAGTTGAAGGCTCAAGACCAATCTTAATGGAAGTGCAAGCATTAATAGCAAGGACTAATATGGCAACTCCAAGAAGAGCAGTAGTTGGTTGGGATATTAATAGATTAGCTATGATCATCGCGGTTCTAAGTGCTCGTTGTAAAATGTTTTTGCATGATAAAGAAGTATACCTAAACATTGCGGGAGGACTCAAAATACAGGAACCATCAGCTGACCTTGCTGTTGCTGCTTCCCTTATTTCAAGTTTAGTAAATTTACCGCTACCAACTTCTTCAATAATCTGCGGTGAAGTTGCACTTTCAGGAGAAATTAGGAATGTTTCGCATGCTGATCTCAGGCTAAGGGAAGCACAAAAATTAGGATTCAAAAAAGCAATTATGCCTAAAAATGGCAATTATTCTTCTCATGATATTGAAATAATTAAGCTTGGTCATATAAAAGAGTTAAAAGAGGTCTTCAATCATAGTTAAATATTATCTACATGAACATTTTGCTTGTGAGCAGGATGTCTTCCATAATGTCATTCAAGTAGCTGACATAGGCTTCTTTTTTTCTGGATTCCAGTGTCAAGCACTGGAATGACACTATCATACCTGCTTGAAATATGGGTGTCATTCAAATTGTCCTCCGTTGTCATGCCAGTGCCCAGACACTGGCATCCAGTCTTTTCGTCATCAAAAACATTGTAAAGTGTTTAGCTGGATTCCAGTTTCACGCACTGACCATTTGCTGTTTTTACTCATAACTACCTTGTCTGGACGAATACGAAAACAAGTAGCTAATTATCGCATAAAAAAAAGAAGATGTAGAATATCTTCTTTTTTGTGATTAAAGATACATTAAATCTTGATTGTGTATTTCCTCTGCTATAAGCAATAATTTTTCGCTCTCATCATAGAGACTTTTTGCGCTAGCTGCTAATTTCTCACTAATTTGTGGTAGACATTGTCATAATATACTCCTTAAATTTTTAAAATATATTTATGTTGGTATACAAGTATCAATATTACATTAATATAATAACTTTTTAGGCATGAGTGACAAGCTGAAGTGGTTTTTAATTACTCAAAAAACAGAAACGTTTCTATTTCCTACACTTTCTAAAACCATAGGTACCAGTTGGTTTTTAGCTAAAGTAAAGGTCAAGTATCTGGAATTCTGAACATAAAATCCTCCTGTGTAAAAAAGAGTTAGAAAAAAAATGCAGTGCACATACGACAGATATACACTGAAGAATACATTTTTTAATAAGTTTGATTAAAAAGTCTGCAGACTAAAGATAGATTTTGAGCTCTTAAAATATCTCTATTTGTAATTATAATGAGATTGAAAATATGCGGAAGTGATTTTTATACGTTAGCTATCTATGACGATTCACCCAACCCAATAATCACTTGCAACCAGCGTCACATGCTGGAATGACAACATCTAAAAACGGCTTCTCATGATAATTAAGCTTAGTCATATGAGAAAATTAAAGAGATCTTCAATCACATTTAAACAGCGCTTCAGCAAACTCTTTGCCAGTAAATTCCCTCAGGTCTTCTATACTTTCACCAATTCCTATAGCGTGTAATTTCACCTTATAAGCTTCTGCAAGCCCAATCACTACTCCACCTTTTGCAGTACCATCTAGCTTTGTTACAATTAACCCGGTAACACCAACCATTTTACTAAAGGCCTCTAATTGGCTATAAGCATTTTGACCGGTAGTTGCATCAAGAACTAAAATAACATCATGAGGAGCAGTATCATCCAATTTCTTTATTGTTCTATGTATTTTTGACAGCTCTTGCATGAGATTTACATTGTTTTGTAGCCTTCCTGCTGTATCAATCAAAACAACATCAACGCTATCTTTTATCGCTTGATTTACAGCTCTATATGCCACACTTGCAGAATCGCTACCGTGCTCTCCAGTGACAATAGAGCAATCAGAACGTTCTGCCCAAATATTTAATTGCTCACTCGCAGCAGCTCTAAATGTATCGCATGCAACAAGCATAACGGATTTTCCCATCTCCTTATATTTATATGCGAGCTTGCCTATGGTTGTGGTTTTTCCATTACCATTCACTCCGCACACCATTATTATGTGTGGTTTTTTATTCAAAATGAGCGGCTGCACAACAGGGTTTAATATCGCTTCTATTTCGTTCATTAACTGCTGTGTGATAACGTTGTGCTCAACTTCTGATTCAAATTTGATACTTGCGAGCTTATCAATAAGCAGTCTAGAAGTTTTATGACCTATATCCATGCTAATCAGCAGCTCTTCCAGCTCATCTAAAAGCGACTGATCTAGTTTTTTTTTACCAGAAAAAATATTTTTTACTCCATCACTAAAACGAGAGGAGGTTTTTAATAGTCCTTGATAAAGATTACTGAATAAACTCAAGAAATACTCCTTCTAAAATTACCATATAAAGAATGACATGCACTATATGTATTTGTAAAGTAAATACACTTGTAACCATATATTTTGTGAGTAAAATGTACCGCTTGCTAGTGTATTTTACTTTAGTTTTTAACCTAAATATGTTATAATGTAAGTAATGGTTTACGGGTAATCTATGAGTTATAATGAGAAAATTTTAGATCATTACGAAAATCCAAGGAATGTTGGTTCTCTGGATAAAAATGATCCAAATGTTGGTACTGGTCTAGTTGGTGCACCATCATGCGGAGATGTAATGAAACTGCAAATAAAGGTCAACGATAAAGGTGTTATTGAAGACGCAAAATTTAAAACTTTTGGTTGTGGTTCTGCTATAGCTTCAAGTTCTTTGCTTACAGAAATGATCAAAGGAAAAACTATTGAGGATGTAACAAAGATAAAGAATACTCAAATAGTAGAAGAATTGTCTTTGCCGCCAGTAAAGATACACTGTTCAGTACTTGCTGAGGATGCTATAAAAGCTGCTATTCATGATTATCAAAATAAACAAAAACATTGAGGAATATGAGTGAATTTCAAGGAGTAAATTCTGTTAAAAAACCTATCACTCTAACTGCAAATGCAGTAGAGAGGGTAAGGTTTTTATTGGACAAAAAGAAGCATGCTAACCTTGAAGAAGCAATAGGAATAAGAGTTCTAATTAAGCAAAAAGGATGCTCTGGTTTAAAATATGATATTGAATATGCATATGATGTTCGTCCTTTGGAGTCGGTAATTGAAGAAAGCTGCAGTGATGATCAAAAAGTCAAGGTGCTGATCGATCCAAAATCTATCATGTTTATCCTTGGCTCTGAAATGGATTATGTAGAGGAAAAATTCTCATCAGGTTTTATTTTCAAAAATCCTAATGAGAAAGGAAAATGTGGTTGTGGAGAGAGTTTTCATGTCTAGCAACCATTTCACATTATTTGGAATTGAACCGGCTTTTAACATCAGCTTTGATGAGCTGGAGAAAAAATATATTGAGCTAAGCAAAACTGATATAAATGAAAGAGAGTCCAAAAATATGGAAAATATCAACAAAGCTTATCAGGTACTGAATTCACCGCTGAAGCGTGCCGAACATTTGTTGGATCTTTTTGACGTACAAAGCAAAAAAGAGCATCTTGATCCTGAAATATTAAATGAATCAATGGAAATAAGAGAATACTTTCTAGACTGCGATGATTTACAATTTGCAAGTAGGATGATTGATGAAAAGGTAAAAGATTGTACTAAAAACCTAATTAATGCTTTTGCTACAAAAAATTTTGATGAAGCTGCTACGCAAGTTTTTAGATTGAGATATTTATATAAGTCATTTGAGGAGATGAAGGAAAATGCAGCCAGTTCAAATTTCTGAACCAAGTTCAAATGAGGTAGTTTTTGGTATAGATCTTGGAACTACTAACTCTTTAATTGCCATGGTGAATAAAGCTGGCAATGTAGAAATATTTAAAGATGAGCAAGGTCGTGAACTATTACCTTCTGTCATTTCATATGAAAAGGATGTACTAAAAGTAGGCTACGATGTTGGCGAAAACGCTATCTGCTCTATAAAACGCTTAATGGGTAAAAGTGTTAAAGACTTGCATAAAGAAGGTATCAATTGTGAAATAGATAACGAAAGTGAAAAAGTTATTAGGGTAAAATGTTCAGAAGAAAAGTATCTCACTCCTATTGAGATCTCTGCTGAGATACTAAAAACTCTATGCAAGAGGGTAAAAAAATTCACAGGGATGAAAGTTAACAAAGCAGTGATTACTGTACCAGCTTATTTTGATGATTCAGCACGTAACGCAACCAAATATGCAGCAAAATTAGCTGGCATAGATGTTCTTCGCCTCATTAATGAACCAACCGCTGCAGCACTTTCTTACTCCATTGAAAAGAACAATAACAGTGGCATATATGCAGTTTATGACCTCGGTGGTGGAACATTTGACATTTCAATATTAAAATTACATCAAGGAGTGTTTCAAGTTCTTGCAGTTGGTGGTGATACTAAACTTGGTGGTGATGATTTTGATCATCTACTTAGTTTAATCGTGCTTGATAAGTATAGAAAAGAGGTATCAAGTGCAGAAGAGATGCTTAACACCCAGCTGCACGAATGTTGTACCAAGAAAGATGTCATCCCAGTGCCCCGACACTGGGATCCAGAAAATTTAATTGCAAATGAGCACACCTTGCAACCGCGTAATAAGAGCTGGATTCCAGTGTCAAGCACTGGAATGACACCATCTGATACAACTACCTACAAATTACAACATTCATACACTAAAACTGGTATCTGCAATATACGTGCTATAAAAGAGTACCTAAGTGAAGATACCTCTGGCACTTTTGAATTCAATATTAATGGTGAATTATTTGAGTGCAAAATTACCAAAGAAGAATTCGAGCAAGCAATCAGTCCTTTAGTTAATAAGACTATAAATATAGTTACTCGTACTATAAGCAACATAGATCTTAAAATCGATGATATAAAAGGGGTAATTTTAGTTGGTGGCACAACTAGAGTGCCATTAGTGCAAAATTCACTAATCAAACTCTTTGGCAATAAAGTGCTGAATGATGTGGATCCGGACAAAGCAGTTGCCAATGGGGCAGCTTTGCAGGCTCATTATTTAACTTCAAACTCAAAAGATAGGAATATTCTCCTTGATGTGCTGCCTTTATCACTTGGCATAGAAACTATGGGGGGAATAGTTGAAAAAATTATACCAAGAAATACACCACTACCAGTTTCAGAAATAAAAGAGTTTACAACTTACGCTAACGGGCAAACAGCAATGAAAATTCACGTTTGTCAAGGAGAACGTGAAATGATAAAAGATAATAAATCTCTAGCACGATTTGAACTCAAAGATATACCACAATTGCCTGCAGGTTCTGCAAAAGTTGAAATAGGATTTACAGTTAGCATTGATGGAATATTGACTGTCACTGCAAGAGAAAAAACTACTGGAGTCGAACAGACAGTTGAAATAAAGTCAAGCTCTGGCTTAAGTGAAGAAGATATTCAAGATATGGTTAATCAATCAGTAACCAACTTTGACGAAGATATGAAGGCTCGTTCCCTTGCAGAGGCTAAAATTCACGTTAACAAGCTCATACATCTAGTTGAAAATGTTTCCACTGAGCAAAAGTTGAAAATTTTATTACAGAACGCAAAGGAAGCTTTACAGGGAAATGACTTAGATAACATTAATAATGCTATCGCTGAGTTAGAAAATTCTGCTTTAGAATTATGCGAATCAGCAAACAGATAGAGTTTACATAACTTTGTGCAATACCCTGTCGAATCTCAGAGCAATAGGTAACCTAAAATCAAACGGCAACCAATCAACTTTGCCTAATTTAAACGATAAACCAACCATGCTTACGCGTCCAACTATATTTTCAGTTGGTATTAACCCAATTTCAGAAAACCTGCTATCAAAAGAATTATTTCTATTGTCTCCCATAACAAAAAATTGATCATCAGGCACATAATAAACTGGAGTATTGTATGATAACTTATTAGAAACATTATCTATTAGAATTTCATGCTCCTTGCTGCTTGGGAGTGTTTCGATGTATCTTGCTATATTACGCTTTGACTCATAATCAAAAAAATTTTCAATTTGTCTTCGCTTTACTTTCTGATCATTTAAATATAACTCCCCCTCTATCATTTGCACTTTATCGCCCGGTATTCCTATTACCCGCTTAACAAATCTAATGCTGTCATTTCTTGTAGGCTTGAAAACTATTATATCACCACGCTCCGGAGGGGTATAAAAGATTCTACCGCTAAAGATGTTTGGAGAAAATGGAAAAGAGTGTTTACTATAACCATATGAATATTTACTAGTAAAAATATAATCTCCCTCGAGTAGAGTGCTTTTCATTGAACCAGAAGGAATATGAAATGGCTCAAATAAAAAACTACGTATTGATAGCGCAATTAGTAGCAAAAAAAACAGTGAAGATAAAAACTTTCTCGTTCTTGCTATCCGGTTCTCTCTCAATTCTTTCAATTTTATTTTCTTTATAAATTTAAACTTATCATAACACATAAAAGTGGTAATGTGAAATTTTACTCATAGGTGTTATTGCTCTTTTTCAAAAGTCGAAATAAGCTCTCAAGTAATTGAAAGTGATTGACAACCAATAGACATCATTTGCTATGCAATATTGTATAAATCACAATGCTAGTTTTACTGAAAATTATACTATTTTAGATATAATTATAATATTTAAACTTAAGGTATAAGGATGAATCCTACAATTAGAAAAGCTTTTAGTACTTTTCTTATAATACTGTTTATTTCTTTTTCTCACACTGGAAGTGCTGATGCTGGTGCTGATACAACTGCTCAAGTAATATGTAATATTATTGGCTACGTTTGGGGAATAGGTGGACCGCTTATGACCGTAGTGATAATAGGAGCAGCTTTACTTGCAATATTTGGTAGAATGCCGTGGCCTGCTCTTTTTGCTCTTGGTGTATTTTGTGCTGTATTTTTCGGTGCTAAAACTATTGTTATAAAAGTAATGGGTGGTATAAACTCTACAGATACTTCTTTTTTGGAGAAGTGTGGAATGGAAGATAAAAAAAAGAATTAATGGGGCTATTTCTTTCTAAAGCAGACTTGGTGCACAGCTTCGACTATATCTTCTACTTGCGGTAATGCTTTCTTTTCTAGATTTGCAGCATAAGGCAAGGGAATGTCCTTGCCGGTTACACGTGCAACCGGAGCATCAAGATAGTCAAATCCTTGTTCCATAACCATGGCTGAGAGTTCTGCTCCTATTCCTGCAAATGGCCAACCCTCTTCTATGCTTACTAATCTATTGGTCTTCTTAATAGAGTTAATAACTGTTTCAGTGTCAAGTGGTCTTAAGGTTCTGAGGTCGATAACTTCAGCTTCTATTCCTTCACTAGAGAGTAAATCTGCTGCATTTAACGCATCCATTAGTTTCAATGAAAAAGCAGTGATAGTTACATCCTTTCCTTCCCGTATAACAGCAGCTTTGCCTATCTCAAGTAGATAATCTTTATTTGATAGCTCAGAATCAGGAATCTCATGTTCATGCCCATAAGCAATCTCGTTTTCTAGAAATATTACTGGATTAGGATCACGAATTGCAGCTTTAAGCAGACCTCTGCAATCAGAGGCAAAGTAAGGTGCTATTACTTTCAAACCTGGAACATGCGAATACCAAGATGCAAAGCACTGAGAATGTTGTGCGGCAACTCTTGCTGCAGCTCCATTTGGTCCACGAAACACTATAGGGCATCCAAGTTGTCCACCTGACATATAATTTGTTTTTGTTGCGGAATTCACAATTTGGTCAATAGCTTGCATAGAAAAATTAAAAGTCATAAACTCAACAATAGGTTTGAGCCCAGCAAACGCTGCTCCAACAGCAAGACCAGCAAATCCATGTTCGGTAATAGGTGTATCAACTACCCTATTTTCTCCGAACTCTTTCAGTAATCCTTTTGTTACTTTATAAGCACCATCATACTCTGCAACTTCTTCACCCATGATAAATACATCAGGGTCATTTTGCATTTCTTCTCTGATTGCCGTGCATAACGCTTCTCTTACACTTAAGCTTGCCATTTGTAAATCTGTAAATTTCAACTGAAATAACTATATCAAAATTACCAGGAAGCGCACAAGTTAAGTTTTACAGGCATCATGTTGCATTGAGCATTGAATACTTACTTCTTTTAATTCAGTAGGTTGCGTTGATAGTGCGTATGTAACTCCACCGACTATTAATGAAGACATCACAGAAGTTGCAATCATCAATAGAATTGGTAATTGGAAAGCTATACTAAAGGCAACACCTACTGTCAACATGGTTACAAAATTTACAGAAGCAATTTTTAAGAAAGACAGTTGTCCTTTTTCTGTTTTTTCTAGTAATACTTTATTTGCTTTGGTTTTGCTTAATTCACTATTAAGTGTTGTATTCTCGTTTTCCAGATCTTTTATTTTTTGCTTTAGTGATTGATTCTCTTTATTGAGCTTGCTAAGTTCTTCCAACTTAATCTTATGTTCATTTAAATCATTAGAGTGCTGACCTTTTATTTTTTCTAATTCACTATTAAGAGTTGTATTTTTACTTTTTAGATCTTGTATTTGTTGTTTTAGTGATTGATTCTCTTCACTGAGCTTATCAAGTATTTCTAACCGAGTCTCATGTCCAGCTACGTCACTCTTTAATTTTTCTAGTTCTTTCTCAACATGTTTTAATTCTTTACCTGGCTTTTCTAACTTCCGAATTTGTCTATCTTGCAACTGAATTTGAGGTTGCAGACTTTCTAAAATTTGGTCATTAACTTCATTAGCTGCTCCGTCGTTATTTATTTCAGAGCAGAAAGAAGTATCAAATGTAGCCTCAGACTCTAGACCGCTGTCGTCACTACTAACACTTTCACCAATAGGAGTCTGTTTACCACTATATGTAACACTTCCTCTTTGCGTTGACTCAAATTTTTCTACCATATTCTTAACACCAGCATGTAAGTATTGCTCACTTACTATACTGTCACTACTTCCACACGTAATGGGAGTCTGTTTACCACTACGTATGGTATTGTATTGTTCCACAGAATTTATAACATCTGCTGATGTATCAGTTTTTTTCTCATGCTTTGTATAAAAATTTTGTTCTGCTTCCTCTAACATTTGTACTATTGCTTCCTTATTTTCTGTATTACCTACCACCTCCCTTGGAGTCTTATTTTTACTTTTTAATGAAGGATTCACTCGATCATCACTTAGTAATTGTTTTACCATGCTTTCATGTCCACAAGAAGTAGCAATATGCAAAGCAGTTAGCCCATCATTTTTAGAACCATCTTTTACTCGAGCGTTAACACTTGCTTTCTTTTTTAGTAAGAGTTCCACTATTAACATATTGTTGCATGCTGTAGCAAGATGTAACAACGTCCAATCTTCTGCAGCTTCTTCTGAAATTTTTATACTAAATTGGTGTTCTTTACTAAAATTTTTACTAAACTTGTTGTACTCTCCTGCATCTTTTCCTTTTAACTCATTCTTTATTCTTTCAAGTAAATTATCTTCATCCAAATCGCTACTTTCACTTACCTCATTTATTATTTCAAAAAACTTCTCCTTCTCTATTGCCATAACCTTTCCCTCTAAATTTATTTTTATCGCTGCATAATCTCACAAAAAAGTTAAATTTATCAATATTCTATATTTTATATAAAATAAAATTTGCTGTTTCCAAAAATTGGTAAGCATGTTTTTGATGAGATTGTAGAAAACATACTTTTATGACACCATTTGTTGTACTAATTACCTTGGCGAAAACAGATGTTTATATAGTTGTGTGGCAAAATGTTTTGCACTAGTTGTGCTATCTCGTTTTCCGTAATAGTTGAAAAAATTAGTAGCAAGTTGTTGTAAGTTTATGTATTTTGAGGCTGTAATGGTCAAAGGTACATGAAGTATGATCAGAGTTAAAGGTGCAAGAGAGCATAATTTGCAGGGTATTGATGTCAATATACCAAAAAATAAGTTAGTTGTTATAACTGGATTAAGTGGTTCTGGTAAGTCTAGCCTCGCATTCGATACGATTTATGCAGAAGGCCAACGCCGATACGTCGAAAGTCTATCGGCTTATGCACGTCAATTTCTTAATATTCAAGATAAACCAGATGTTGAGTCAATCACAGGCCTCTCTCCTGCAATATCAATTAACCAAAAATCGATCTCAAAAAATCCAAGATCAACCGTTGGAACTATTACTGAAATTTATGACTATCTACGCTTAATATATGCACGAATAGGAATTCCTTACTCGCCTGCAACTGGATCGCCAATAACGAAACAGACTGTATCTCAAATTGTAGATACTATTACAACATTACCTTTAGAAACTAAAGTATATATACTTGCTCCTATTGTGCGTGGCAGAAAGGGAGAACATCTAAAAGAGATATTGGAAATTAAAAAGCAGGGTTACGTCAGACTAAAAATAAACGGTGAAATATATAATATAGATGATTTGCCTAAACTCGATAAAAACAAGAAACACGATATTTTCGTGATTGCAGATAGGGTGTCCATGTCAGATGATATAGGAAATCGACTACCAGGCAGTATAGAATTAGCATTGAGGCTGGGCCATGGCTTAATGTATGCAGAAATAATAAACTTACCTGATAACCACAATTCCGAGTATAAAAATGGTCAAATTTTAACTTTCTCAGAGAATTTTGCATGTCCTGAGTCTGGCTTTACTCTTGAAGAAATAGAGCCAAGATTGTTTTCTTTTAACAGCCCCCACGGTGCATGCAGTTCATGCAGTGGGCTCGGTAAAAAACTAAGTGTTGATGCAAAGCTAATAGTGCCAGACGAAACGCTCTCGATATCTGAAGGTGCTTTAAAGCCAGTGGGTCAAATGCATGCAAATTCTGGGTCTCTAAAAAATGCAATTCTGTCACTGGCTGAAAATTGTAAATTTAGTCTTGATGTTCCGTGGAAGAATATAGACCAAAAAGTGAAGGATTTAATACTTTTTGGCTCTAGAGAAATGAAATTTCAAGGTTTGGTCAGTATCCTAGAACGTCAAATGGATTACGATGCATCACTTATTGATAGGTATTGTTCTGTTACTGACTGCAAAGAATGTGCTGGCTATAGATTGAGAAAAGAAGCACTTACAGTGAAAATTGATGAAAAACATGTAGGTGAAATATCAAGGCTCAGCATCGATGAATCCCTTGATTGGTTTGAAAATTTGCCAGACAAGCTCACAGAACAACATAAGCAAATTTCAAATAAAATATTAAACGAAATAATCAAAAGGCTGACATTTTTAAAGAATGTAGGGCTAAATTACCTTACACTTGACCGTGAATCTAGCACTCTCTCTGGTGGTGAAAGCCAGAGGATCAGGCTTGCTTCGCAAATTGGCTCTGGTTTAACAGGAGTGCTATACGTGCTTGACGAACCCTCAATTGGCCTTCATCAATGTGATAATGATCGATTAATTGCCACACTTAAAAATCTGAGAGACATGGGTAATACTGTGATTGTTGTTGAACATGATGAAGACACAATAATGGCTGCTGATTATGTGATTGATATTGGTCCTGGAGCTGGTGTAAACGGAGGAAAAGTTGTTGCAGAAGGAACACCAGATCAGGTACAAAAAAATTCAGGGAGCATAACAGGACAGTATTTAAGTGGAAAGAAGGAAATTTCAATTTCAAAAAGAAGAAAGCAAGCAACTCAGTTCATAAAGGTAGTTAACGCGTGTGAGAACAACTTAAAAAATATAAATGTTGAATTTCCTATAGGGAATCTCATTTGTGTTACTGGAATATCAGGAGGAGGAAAATCAAGTTTAGTAATAGAAACACTATATAAATACTCAGCACAGAAGATAAATCATTCATCTGCAAAGCATGGTAAATGCGATAAAATAGAAGGCCTTGAGTATATAGATAAAATTATAGAAGTTGATCAGTCACCAATTGGTAGGACCCCAGCATCAAATCCAGCAACATATGTTGGTATGTTTACTCACATCAGAAATTGGTTTGCAGGTCTTCCAGAATCGAAAGCTAGGGGATATAATGTAGGCCGATTTTCATTTAATACCAAGGGAGGAAGATGTGAAGCTTGTAAAGGTGATGGGCATTTAAAGATCGAGATGCATTTCCTACCGGATGTTTATGTGAAATGTGAGCAATGTAGAGGAAAGAGGTATAACCGAGAAACATTGGAAGTTACTTACAAGGGAAAATCAATTTCTGATGTGCTTGATATGACAATAGATCAAGCATGTGACTTTTTTGAAAATCTTCCAATGATAAAGGAAAAGTTGATTTCTTTACAGGAAGTGGGGCTTGGCTATATAACGCTTGGACAGTCGTCAACAACGTTGTCCGGGGGTGAAGCACAACGAATAAAGCTGTCTAAGGAACTATCAAAGCGATTTACCGGGAAAACATTGTATATTCTCGATGAGCCAACAACTGGATTACATTTTGAAGATGTAAATAACTTACTGAAAATACTTCATAGGTTAGTTGATTTAGGAAACACTGTTATAGTTATTGAGCACAATTTACATGTTATAAAAACTGCAGATTATATAATAGACATTGGTCCAGAGGGAGGAGTGAAGGGTGGAAAGGTGGTTGCTGTGGGAACTCCAGAAAAAGTTGCACAAACTCTAGAAAGTGTTACAGGCAAGTATCTCAAAACGTATTTGTTAGATCAAGTATCTCTTAATCACTAGGTTATTAGGAGCATTTTAAAAGCTATACCTAATATATTAAATTCATGAATCTTCTTTTACTAAAAAGAGCTAAAGACCTCATATTTCCAAACGTATGCGTAAATTGTGAACGTATAATTGATAAAAGTTATGATTTATGTAGTGAATGCAATAAAAAAATCAATTTTTTAACTAAGCATTACTGTAATGTTTGTGGTGTAGTAATTCCAGATAACATTGATACATGTGGTAAGTGCATCAGCAACCCTCTACCATTTAAAGTATTAAGATCAGTTTTTGCTTATGATGAACATAGCAAAAATATGATTATAAATTTTAAATTTTTTGATAATTTAAATTATGTGAAAGTCTATGCAAAGTGGATGTACAAAACTAACAAAGACATATTTCAAAATGCAGAGGTCATAGTTCCCATACCGCTACATAAAATACGCTTATTTAAACGTAAATATAATCAAGCAGCATTGCTCGCAAAGGAATTAAGTAAGTTATCTAATTTATCTTATACACCATTTGCAATAAAACGTATTCGTCACACCAAACCTCAAGCTGGTCTTTCACTTAAACAGCGTGAAAAAAATTTGAAAAATACTTTTAAAGTAAGTAACAGCGAAATTATCAAAAACAAAATCGTGATATTGGTTGATGATGTAGTAACAACTGGCGCAACCGCAAGGTCTTGCTCTCAGGAAATTTTAAACTCTGGTGCAAGAGAAGTGAGAGTGTTATCGCTTGCAAGAACTATATGAAAATCAGTTTTAAGGTATAATTTTCATTTTTGAAAACTGTTTAGTGTCTTAGTACT
The DNA here is from genome assembly GCF_964028515.1 of Wolbachia endosymbiont (group B) of Hofmannophila pseudospretella. Lineage (NCBI taxonomy): Bacteria > Pseudomonadati > Pseudomonadota > Alphaproteobacteria > Rickettsiales > Anaplasmataceae > Wolbachia > Wolbachia endosymbiont (group B) of Hofmannophila pseudospretella. The sequence continues at coordinate 1,268,700 of NZ_OZ034788.1, forward strand.
AACTTCTGTATCACTCCTCTTAAAAAAAAGTCTAGTTATAGTGTATACGGAGTCTATAATTATAGCTCTTTTTCTAATAGTTCGAATAGCTGGATATTCTTTCTGGCTCAATTTTTTATAACAAACCAATGGTTTGATTAAAATCAGGAGAATATGGAGGCAGATATATAACTTCAGCACCGACACTTTTAACAAATTCACTTATTTTCTATGAAAAGTTGCATTATCCAAAATCACCCAGCAATAAAGCTTGAACTAGCTATTAAAAACGTCTGTATCGCAGTAGCCTTCAAAAATCATAGGCGCCATAATTTTTTCCTTATTCAAAGCTGCAATCATATTTTTGAATACTCACTGCATTCAGAAAAAAATAGGTACATGCTAGTGTAATAGCACTGGATATAATAATTGGGACAAGTAAAAAAGCCTCTATTAGTTTTCTTATAGAGCTGGTTGGTTTAATGCTGTTATTATTCAATGATGCAAAATAATTTTCACTAAGGTTGGCCATCAATTTTGCGCCAGATAAGACCCCTCTCACTATTTTTTTTAGATAAGTTGACTTGTATTTGCTTTCCCAGGTTTATAATCATGCTAATAATAAATATGATAAGATCAATATAAATTTTTTACTTCCGTGTTTTTTCTGTTGTTGTTTATAATGGCTATAATTACATCACATATTTCTTCCAATTAAATGGATCAGTTATTTATTGTAAATCACTGACTTTTTCAATGGTTTTTTAAATAATTCCTAAAAATGTGTTTACTTTTGTTTGTAATTGTGTAGTAACTGCATCGTAAAGTTATAGGAGGTAAAGATGAATTTTGAAAATCTGAAAAAAATATTAAGTGCAATTGATAAAGATGCAAGTGTAAATAAAGATAACGTAATTAATAAAATAAAAGAGGTATTGCGAAGAGAAGATACAATAGCGTATCAAGAGTGGGAAAATAAAAATTTTAGTATAAATCATACATTCATCCAAAGTGATCCTGATGCCGAATTTACATTATTAATTGCAGCTGCAGCAGCTGGCTGTAAGGATTTAGTGAATGTTTTATTAGATAGGCATGCGGATGTTCATGTAGAAGGTGAAAATAGAGAGACTGCCTTGCATCATGCCGTTTATAGTGGATGTGTAGATGTAGTAAATGCTCTACTAACAAAAGGTGCGGATGTTAATGTAAAAGACAGAAGTGGTAGTACTCCTTTGCATTATGCTACTATATATGAACTCATAGATGTAGTAAATGCTCTACTAAAGAGAGGTGCAGGTGTTAATATAAAAGATGGAAATGGTCGTACTTCTTTACATTATGCTACTATATATAAATTCATAGATGTAGTAAATGTTCTACTAAAAACAGGTGCAGATATTAATGTAAAAGATAGAAATGGTAGTACTCCTTTGCATTATGCTGCTAAAAATGGCTATTTAGAGATAGTAGATGCTCTACTAGACAGAGGTGCAGATGTTTATGAAAAAGATAGTTTGCAGAAAACTCCTTTGTATTATGCCATTATAAATCACCAAGAAGGTACGGTAGAGAGTATAAAAGGGTTTTTAAAAAATAAAGTAGTTCAAGGTAGTGTAGTTGTTGGTGGCTTAGTTGCCATGTTAGGGAATTTTGTAGCAATGACGCTTTTTATAACCGAGGCAATGGAAGGTACATTAACATCTATTACGGCAGTAATAGCTGTATCTGTATCAACAGCATTAACATCTGGTTATGCTAAATATCTAATGTCAGAATTCGATAACGAAATAAAACAAATAAAAGAGCGACAAAATGTAATGGAAGGGAGGCAAAGCTTAACAGAAGGGTGGCAAAGTGTAGATATACAAAGCATGCGTATGCGGAATGCTCTTTTGTAACTTTTTACTTCCGCACTTCTTTAGTGTTGCTTATGATAACTATAGATTTAGATTTTAATTAGAGGCTTTAATTACCTACTTTAAGTTATTGAATTTCTTATCATAGTATCTGTCATTCCAGTACCCTGGAATGACAGAAAAAGAACACTGAATTAAAAATACAACATACCATCTTATATCTTAATACTGCATAATACCTCGATCATAGATTGATTAAGGACACCTTGAGTTATCTCTTTAGTTAGTCTTGCTTTACTATGAAAAGCTTGTACTATTTAAATGTATTATTTATAAATTAACTGTTTATAAGCTAAAATATGTCTAGTAGAGCTAATATACCTTTTTTTATAGCTGGTGCTATTGCTTCTCTTACATTAATTACATCTGGAGTTTTTGCTGTAGCTCCTTACGTTGCATTTTTATCTTCAGTTGCAGCTTTAAATATAGCTCCCCCTGTTATTTTTATTTTATTTGCGCTTTCTGCAGTAGTAATTGTGTTTTCATATAAAATGATTAAACAAAGTAAAAAATCTCAAGAAAACTCGAAAGCTGAAGTTGAAGAGCTAAATAAAGAGTTAAGGAAAGAAGAAAATACGCTAGCTCCAATTAAAGAAGAATTGGAGAATGAAGAGGCTAAAGAAAATAAAAAGAAGCTTAGTGATCTAGAAAAAAAAGTCGAGAGAATTTCAGATAGTTTTGTAACGAAAGATAAAGTGGAGGGGTTAAAAAAAGAGGTTAGTGATCTTTCTGCAAGGTTAATTAATAGTCCTGCAACAAAAAATGAAGTAGAAGCAAAGCTGAATATGGAATTTTACGCAAAAGGTGAAGCAAGAGGATGGAATACAACATTTGATAATATTATATTACCAAATGACATAAGAGAAAAATTGAAGGAAATTTGTGAGTTACAAGGCAGAGGATATCTCTTGTATGGTCCACCAGGAACTGGTAATACCAATTCCCACTATATAAAGAACAGATAGACAATAATGGGAAAGAAGTGATACTAAAGTAGATAAAATAGAGAGGTATAAATGGCATTAAGGTCAAAACTATTAGACGAAAAAGTTGTAAATTTGGCGAAAGAAATGTTAAAAAAGGTCAGAAATAACGCATATGTTTCAAAAAAGTTACAAGCGGTGATAGCAGGAAAAGAAAGTAGTATAAGCGCTGTGGCAAGAATATGTAAAATTTCAAGGACTGCTTTGACTGAATGGATAAAGCATCTAAAATTTGGTAGAGTAGAAAGATTATTTTCCCCGTCTCAGCGGCGAAGAAAAAGCAAATTAAACAAAAATCAACGTGAGCAAATTGAAATATGGGTAGAAAGAAATCCAAATATTACTATTAAGGAAGTGCAAATAAAAATCTCAGAGGAATTTGGCCTAAACATTAGCAAATCAACAGTGCACCGTGAGATACAAAGGATGAAGTTTTCTTACATAACACCGAGGCCAATTCACCATAAACAAGATAAAAACAAGCAAGAAGAGTTTAAAAAATACTTCAATAAAATAGTCAATTCCCACCCTGAAAAGGAGGTATTTTTTTGATGAATCACGATTTGGAACTCATTCAAAAATCGGACACGGATGGTTTAAAAAAGGGGTCAGAACACAGGTTAAAATGAAAATTGGTAGACAAAATTTCTATATCTACAGTGCGGTAAATCCAAGAAGTGGTAAGAAAATTAGCCTACTTGCTCCATATGTAAACACTGATTGTATGAATATATTTCTGGAGCAGATGTCGAAAGATTTAGGCACGAAAGAAGCCTTTCTTGTAATGGATTGTGCAAGTTGGCATAGATCAAAAAGTTTGAAAATTCAGGAAAACATTACCATCATATACTTGCCTCCTTATTCACCGGAACTGAATCCTGTTGAAAGGTTGTGGCAATATATCAAATACAATACTTTACGCAATAGTATCTACGATACCATAGGTTTACTTGAAGATGTTTTGTGTAATTTTATTGTCAATATTTCCAGTACTACTATTAAACGAGTTTGTAATGTTTCTTATTTGTTCGGTCAGTAATGGATTTTGGTATAAGACTAGTATTAGTAAGGCAATTGCAAATCAAACTAAATCTCTGTTTGCGTTTATGTTTGTTTCTGCATCTTGCTTGTCTAATCAATCAAATATAGATCAGGTTTTTGAGAAAGCAGAGGCAAACAGTCCGTGTATAATTTTTATAGATGAGATTGACGGCATTGGCAAAAAGCGCACTTTCAGTGAAAATGCAGGACCTTTAACTCATTTACTCACTAAATTGGATCGAGAGTTTTTATCCTCAAAAAATATAACGGTAGTTGCTGCAACTAATCATAAGAATCATTTAGATTTTGCGCTTATTAGGGGTGGTCGTTTGGAGTGTATTGAGGTTCCTGGGCTGGATAAAGACGATACACGTCAAAAAATATTACAAGAACGGCTCGAAAAATTAAAAGATAGCGATATGAAAATTCTTGTACAGGCTAGTAAGGGATTCTCAATGGCAAATCTGATTTGCTTAATCGATAAAATAAACGAAACTACAGAAAAGGGAGGCGAAATAAAATATCTTCGCACTTTCTGTAAAAATTTCAAGAAGGAGCATAACATAAAAGATGAGCCAGATAAGAAACATAGTAACGGAGAAACTAAAAACAAGGATATAAGGCTATCATTTGGAAGCTTATCTAGAAGTTCATCAGTAAGCTCTTCATTGAGTGATGTATCTTCTCGAGGAAGTAAGCGGTAAATCGAGGAATAAGGAGAATTACTACACAGTCTGGGATGACGCCATGCAAGTGACACAATTCGAATCATGTCATTCCAGTGCTTGACAATAGTTTTTATCCAGAAGGTTCATTGAACTTCTGAAAGGGTGTCATTCCAGTGTCACAAGCACTGGGATGACAGGAAGAGGGCTACTCGGGTGACATCGAAGGGGCTGCTTGCATAACTCAAATTCAAAGAAAAATCATTTAATGTCATTCCAGCGCGTGACGCTGGAATCCAGAAATAAAGAACAATGGATCCCAGTGTCAGCTACTCAGATGACAGGAAAAGTGCTGCTCGGATGACATCCTTTTTTTTCCTGGATACCAGTTGCATGACACTACTATACAGTAGGTCCCAATTTCATCCCAGTCTGGGATCTTCTTTCAAAAATTCAAAACAATCTATCAAAAAGGAGAATATTATGTCTACAATAATTTTATCATCAATTTTAAGTAAAGCGGGCAGTATTTTTGGGCCAATTGGCCAGATTGTTGGCTCAGAACTCGGTGCTCTGCTTGGTGCACAGCTTGATAATGCAATATTTGGTCTTGATGCCGAGCAAAAGATAACGCATGGGGCGAGGCTGAAAAATCTGCAAGTTCAAACCTCAACTTATGGCAAAGCAATTCCAATTATCTATGGCACTGCTCGCGTTGCTGGAAACATTATTTGGTCACAGCCAATAAAAGAGGAGGCGATAACCACTCAAAATAAAACAGGAAGAGGTATAAATATTACATATAACTACTATGCAACACTCGCAATTGCAATTTGCAAGGGGAAAGTAGAAAAATTAAATAGAATCTGGGCGGGTACAAAATCGCTTAGCTTTGACCAAATAGATTATACTTTTTACTACGGCAGAGAAGACCAAAACCCTGATCCGTTTATGTTATCAATCGAAGGTGAGAAGAATGTACCAGCTTATAGAGGAATATCTTAGAGCCTGTTCATAATCTTTTCAGAAGCAAAGCAGCGAAAGCAAGAACGACCATTTGCAGGCTAGTGTTGAGTTTCCGCTCGCAATTTTTCCACAATCGCCTACATTTTTGCAACCAAGCAAAAGATCTCTCAACAACCCATCTTTTCGGCAATACGACAAAGGTGTGTAATTCGTTTCGCTTTATTACTTCAACGGTAGCGCCAATAGTTGCTTTTATTTGTGTTGCAAAATTTTCTCCTGTGTAGCCAGCATCAACTAGTATATTTTTAACTTCAGATAGGTTTTCTTTAGCATTTTTAACCATTCTCACAGCGCTACTACGATCAGTTATTTCTGCCGTTGTTATATAAATTGCGTGGGGTAAACCTTGTGTATCTACCGCAATATGGCGTTTTATTCCTGAAACCTTTTGCCTGCATCATAGCCTTTTTCTTCAGCAGTATCTGCATTTTTTACGCTTTGTGCATCAATTATGCAGAAGCTGGTTTTTTCTTTCCGACCATTGTTTTGTCGGACCACGCCAACTATTTTTTTTTAATACCAGCTCCAGAACACTTTCTTTATTTGCATCTGCTTTTTCACTCCACTTCTTAAAATAGTCGTAACAATTCCGCCATTTTGGAAACTCTTTTGGTAACATTCTCCACTGGCAGCCACTTTTTAAGACGTATAACACTCCACAAAATACATGATATAAATCAAGTGTTCTTGGCTTTGTCCTCTTCCTGCAAGACTCCAGATCTGCTACAATAATCTCAAACTTTTCTCGACTTATATCACTTGGATATAAACTTCGCATATCCTACTTTATATACTTTATCCTCTCATTCTATCCCTTTTTTGAGATCACGTACAGGCTCTTACATAGTCATCAAAAATTTTCCTTTGGCAGACTATAGTAATCGTGTTCCGGTGTTTACATTTGAAGTGCAAACTGCACTGAAGCTCAGTGGATTCTCAGTAGCAGAAAACATTAAAAATATCAATATTATACCAGGTTCAGGGGAGTTTGTGTATGATACGAAAATACAGAAGAAAATTGCACGAGAAAAAATAAGCAGTAGTCAATATATTCCCTATGGACCGGCACAAAGAGTAAATCACAATAATCACACAAAAAAGAGCGATGCTATGCTTTCTTTGGACCAATTGAAGGAAAGTTTACCAAATGTTGAATGGGCGTCGGTAGTGGTTAATTGGTTTGCAAGCAGTTTAAATATTAAAGATTGTAAAATATATCCTGCAGTTGAATTTCAAGACGATTCTGCTATAGTGCCTGATGATTGGCAAGTGGGAAATATAACCAGAGATAATGCCCAACTCATTTCAAAAGATAATCATGGCAATCCAAGATATGGCGGTACAGTTAGTGATGCAGCACTAATAAGATATATAGAAGAGCTGCATAGCAGAGGTTATAAGGTAATGCTCTACCCAATGTTCTTGCTTGACACAAAGAACAAAGAGTGGCGAGGAAAATTGAGTGGGGCCCCTGAGAATATAAGTGATTTTTTTGAGAATCAGTATAGCAAATTCATAGAGCATTACACGAGCATTGCCAAAAGAGCTAAAGTGAAAGGGTTTATAATCGGGTCTGAATTTGCGCAGCTCATCAGAGTAAAAGATGTAGAGGGTAATTATCCTGCAGTAGCAGAGCTAGTTAAACTTGCAAAGCAAGTAAAACTTCAGCTTGGAAAAGAAGTAAACGTAACTTACGCTGCCGATTGGAGCGAATATCATTCATACGATGGTTGGTATAATATGGATGAACTTTGGTCTTCACAGTTCATCGATGTTGTTGGCATCGATGCTTATTTTCCACTTACCGATGGCGAAGAACCTCCTTTTGGCTATTCCGCAGAAGATGTAACGGGTGGTTGGAGCAATGGAGTAGGGTATGATTATTTTTATGATTACTCAAAAAGTGATCCTGAGAAAATAAAGTATAATGACAGTAGATATGCGTGGAAAAATATCGAGAAATGGTGGAGTGAAGTTCATGTAAATCCTGATGGTAGTAAAACAAAATGGCAACCAAAAATGAAGAAAATATGGTTTACCGAATATGGATTTCCCAGTATGAACGGCTGCACTAATGAGCCCAATGTGTTTGTTGATAAAGGTAGTATAGAGAGTAAATATCCACGATACTCAAACGGAGAGGTGAGCTTTCTTTCGCAGAAAATTGCAATTGAAGGAACGCTGAAAAAGTGGCAAAGCTCAGAAATGGTGGAGAAAATGTTCCTCTGGGCATGGGATGCTAGACCATTTCCTTATTTTCCCAACTTATGTGATATGTGGGCCGATTGCCATAACTGGCAGACGGGGCACTGGATTCAGGGAAAGATTTCACAGCTTAATATTTCTGATGTTTTGTCTGATCTATTGCAAAAGGCAGGATTAAAAGGGGAACAATTTGATACAAGTGGTGTCAAAGGATTGTTATCTGGGTATGTGATAAATGACCAGCAACCCGTACGTTCAATTATTAAAATGCTGCGAAGTTGCTATTTTTTTGATGTGGTTGAACAGAACTCAAAACTGAAATTTATTCAAAAGGGCAGGGGAGTGACAACTGAAATACCCATAGATGAGATAGTTTCCAATAACAGTTTAAAGTTGATACAGCTTAGCCAATTAGATTTAAACAATAGGATTAACATCGTTTATTTTAACCGCAATTTTGGCTATCCAATTGATGTGAAATATGCTGAACTCCCAAGGCAGGGCAATGCTGCAACAGTTCCAATACCGCTCATTATGGAGGAAGGGGAGGCGCAAAATATAGCTGAAGTTTTACTTTATTCTGCGTGGCAAGAGAGAAATATATACAACTTTAAGCTCCCGATAAAATATGCATGGCTTTTACCAAGTGATGTTATAGCAATTTCAGATGGCGAGAAAAGACATACGATGAGAATTATAAAAACAAAGTTTGAAAGCATGTCCATTCAAGTAATGGGAGTTGGTTATGATCCCTCTATATACAAGCTCTCCTTTCCTTCAACAAGATCACTTATGCTTAAAGAATACCCTCCTTCTCATATCAGTAAAACTATCGTAGAAATACTGCATATTAAAGACAATATTGCAAGCTTTACTTTAAATAGTGAAGAAGAGAATTGGAAAGGAGCAACGCTTTTTATTTCGTATGATGATAAAAATTATAAGCCCATCGCGAGCGCAAATATACAATCTACTTACGGATATGTAATCGAATTTACCGATGAGGGAATTACAGTAGTACTGCGTTTTGGTAAAATAGACGTCATGAGTCCAACTGTGTTAGCACTGATTGGCAAAGAGGTAATAAAATTCCAAAGTGCAAAGCTTATAGATAAGAATAAATACAAATTGAGTGACCTAATTAGAGGACAAGAGGGTACTAATACCAAAATCCATTACTGACCGAACAAATAAGAAACATTACAAACTCGTTTAATAGTAGTACTGGAAATATTGACAATAAAATTACACAAAACATCTTCAAGTAAACCTATGGTATCGTAGATACTATTGCGTAAAGTATTGTATTTGATATATTGCCACAACCTTTCAACAGGATTCAGTTCCGGTGAATAAGGAGGCAAGTATATGATGGTAATGTTTTCCTGAATTTTCAAACTTTTTGATCTATGCCAACTTGCACAATCCATTACAAGAAAGGCTTCTTTCGTGCCTAAATCTTTCGACATCTGCTCCAGAAATATATTCATACAATCAGTGTTTACATATGGAGCAAGTAGGCTAATTTTCTTACCACTTCTTGGATTTACCGCACTGTAGATATAGAAATTTTGTCTACCAATTTTCATTTTAACCTGTGTTCTGACCCCTTTTTTAAACCATCCGTGTCCGATTTTTGAATGAGTTCCAAATCGTGATTCATCAAAAAAATACCTCCTTTTCAGGGTGGGAATTGACTATTTTATTGAAGTATTTTTTAAACTCTTCTTGCTTGTTTTTATCTTGTTTATGGTGAATTGGCCTCGGTGTTATGTAAGAAAACTTCATCCTTTGTATCTCACGGTGCACTGTTGATTTGCTAATGTTTAGGCCAAATTCCTCTGAGATTTTTATTTGCACTTCCTTAATAGTAATATTTGGATTTCTTTCTACCCATATTTCAATTTGCTCACGTTGATTTTTGTTTAATTTGCTTTTTCTTCGCCGCTGAGACGGGGAAAATAATCTTTCTACTCTACCAAATTTTAGATGCTTTATCCATTCAGTCAAAGCAGTCCTTGAAATTTTACATATTCTTGCCACAGCGCTTATACTACTTTCTTTTCCTGCTATCACCGCTTGTAACTTTTTTGAAACATATGCGTTATTTCTGACCTTTTTTAACATTTCTTTCGCCAAATTTACAACTTTTTCGTCTAATAGTTTTGACCTTAATGCCATTTATACCTCTCTATTTTATCTACTTTAGTATCACTTCTTTCCCATTATTGTCTATCTGTTCTTTATATAGTGGGAATTGGTATAAAGAATATGAGCACACTGAAGGTGAAAAGTTTACTTTGCTTGATGATTCAATAATTTCTTTTGAAGTGCAAAGAGGAAGAAAATTTTACCTAAAAGCAGTCACTTATGGTGATTCATTGGAAAATACGGAAACAAAAATTGTGAACTAGGAGAGAAGGACTTCATAAATGAGATCTTACCAGCAGGAACTTGTGTTTCATTAAAAAATCCACTATTCTATTAATATAGCAATATAATGAGGTAAAATTATGACTAATAGTGCAAATGAATTATCAAATAAGGCACCAATAATACTAACTTGGGTACCAAGAGTATATGGTGCATCTTTACCTGATGGTAAAAACAGTGACCTTAATTACTTAGATATAATAAAAAATCATAAATTAATAAATAAAGAAGAGAGGGATATATATTTGGTTATCAATGGTCCTGGATTCGAAGAAAATCAAATAGATGATTTAAAGCGTGAACTGAAAGGAATTGAAGGAGTGCATGTTGTAGATTTATACCAATATGACTGGAGCGAAATAGATCAAGGATGGAAGATAGATGGTAAAGATACTAGTATCAAAGATTTCTTTAGAGATATGTATAACATGACAGATGAACAAAGAACATACTTTGCTGTTGAAATAGATACTTTTAGATTAGTTGCTCTGGCACTCTTAAAGCAGTTTTCGGAACATGAAGGTGGAATATATATAGATTTTGATTCTTTAAAAGCCATTAACTCTCATATAGGGAAGGATATAACAATCCCTGAAAAAATATTGTTAGGGAATGTAGTGGTAATGTTTGACCCGAATAGTAGAATAATTGTTCACACAAGCTTAAATAATGATCTAATTGCAATAAATGATTCAAGCGTAGCAGTTGATATCTTATCTAAATATAAAAGTAAAATACTAAGTCAAAAAGAAATGTGCGGTGAATTATTAAAGTATTTAACTTTAATAATAAGTGAACTAGGTAATTGTATCCCTCATATGCTTAAAGAAAAGGAAGAGATGACAGAGGGACAAGAGAAAAATAAAATAGAAAAGATGATGAAAGAAATGATTAATAAGAAAGAGGATGCAGAAAGGTATGTAAAAGATTTAAGAGATTATAGAATAGCGGCGTTGTATGAACGAGCTTTTCTCCCCTTCCTTATCACACTTGGATTAAATTTAGGTCAATTCAATGTTGTAAGGGTAGTTGATTGTAAATTAGTTGGTCAAGAAGAAAGCAGACGTGAGTCATTTGATTTTAGAGAGAACAATGGTAATTATGTTTTTAAGCAAGAGAGCGACCTATCCTGGATGAAGGGAAAAGATCTATACCATGAACGAGTAGATAACAAGCTGAAAGAAACAGAAGTAGGCAGGGTAGCAATGGAAAAGCTATCGCTTGCATAACAGTTATTTAAGGGACTTTCTATAGAAAGTCCCTTAAAGCAGAGACTGAAAACTTTAAATCATGACGGAAGCAAAAGTTCTAAAAATTGACAATTAATAGAGTATTTGCTAACATTAATATAAATAACGTGTAATATAATATGTCAAAAAAAGTAGTTAATACATTGAAATCTGAAATAAAAAAGTTCAAATATGCTGATTTCAAAGCTAAAACTAAGGATGAAGTAATTTCTGGTAAGGGAACATATACGGATCTTAATAGAATGGACATTACTATTAATGGTAAATCGATCAATCAAAAGTTTATCATAGGTTTGTACTCAAAACACAAAAATCTAATTCTGAAAGATGAAAACGGAAAAGAGGATTATCGTCTACTTCTTAAAGAAGTTTTTAGAGAGATGTTTATGCATGCTGATGCAACGATTCCCAATTCATCTATTATTGAAGAGTTGATAGATAATTATTATCAAGGTGGATATATTTTTCCCGCTGCTTTTATTATGAATCAAACGCTTGATTCGTTAAAATTGTGCACAATGGGTGGCGGCTCAACAAACAAGCAATATATGAGTTGTTACCAACCCGATTGTCTAAAACTTAATTTCAGTATGAAATATACAAATATGTGCGACATTGACATGTATAATGAGGTAACGTGTGATTTATCCAGTTCAGTAGAATTTAAACTGAAATGTCAGGATGGAAATGTGACATATGAAGATGGTAAAGTGTTGCTTACAATTCCTAAAGAGTTAGAAGCTTACAAAGCTGGCGATGACAGTCTGCTTGATAAGCTTACTGATATTATTAATAAGCTTGTTGAATACTTTAAAAAGCTCTGCGAGAAATTGGGCTTTAAGTTTGATACAAAAATAGAGTACAATTCTGAGCGTAATATAAACATAGAGCACAACCTTGGCAAGCCACTGAAGGTGATAGATGAGCCAGATGTATATGCCGTCAATGGCTTGAAGCGCAAAGCACAATAAAAGTATTTATTTAGGGGAATGAGGACTCCCTTTATTGTCATTCAAGTAGCTAACACTGGGGTTCAGAGTAGGCAATAAGAACTGGTCACGTGCTGGAATGACAAGGAAGGAAGTGCTGGTTTGAAATTAAATTTTCTGGATTTTAGTGTCACATATTGACCCTATAGTTTTCTTTTCTCGTCTAACTCACTCTGCTGAACGGATGCCAATAAAATTGTCTTCTTTTAAAAGAATGTGAAAGCAATTGGTTGAATTTTTTTACTAATGTTTTATTATGCCGTGAATGTTGTGAGGTAAAACAATGATCGGTAATGTAAAAAAATTATCAAATAAAGCACCAATAATACTAACTTGGGTGCCAAGAGTATATGGTGCATCTCTACCGAATGGTAAGAATAGTGATCTTATACCAATTCCCACTATATAAAGAACAGATAGACAATAATGGGAAAGAAGTGATACTAAAGTAGATAAAATAGAGAGGTATAAATGGCATTAAGGTCAAAACTATTAGACGAAAAAGTTGTAAATTTGGCGAAAGAAATGTTAAAAAAGGTCAGAAATAACGCATATGTTTCAAAAAAGTTACAAGCGGTGATAGCAGGAAAAGAAAGTAGTATAAGCGCTGTGGCAAGAATATGTAAAATTTCAAGGACTGCTTTGACTGAATGGATAAAGCATCTAAAATTTGGTAGAGTAGAAAGATTATTTTCCCCGTCTCAGCGGCGAAGAAAAAGCAAATTAAACAAAAATCAACGTGAGCAAATTGAAATATGGGTAGAAAGAAATCCAAATATTACTATTAAGGAAGTGCAAATAAAAATCTCAGAGGAATTTGGCCTAAACATTAGCAAATCAACAGTGCACCGTGAGATACAAAGGATGAAGTTTTCTTACATAACACCGAGGCCAATTCACCATAAACAAGATAAAAACAAGCAAGAAGAGTTTAAAAAATACTTCAATAAAATAGTCAATTCCCACCCTGAAAAGGAGGTATTTTTTTGATGAATCACGATTTGGAACTCATTCAAAAATCGGACACGGATGGTTTAAAAAAGGGGTCAGAACACAGGTTAAAATGAAAATTGGTAGACAAAATTTCTATATCTACAGTGCGGTAAATCCAAGAAGTGGTAAGAAAATTAGCCTACTTGCTCCATATGTAAACACTGATTGTATGAATATATTTCTGGAGCAGATGTCGAAAGATTTAGGCACGAAAGAAGCCTTTCTTGTAATGGATTGTGCAAGTTGGCATAGATCAAAAAGTTTGAAAATTCAGGAAAACATTACCATCATATACTTGCCTCCTTATTCACCGGAACTGAATCCTGTTGAAAGGTTGTGGCAATATATCAAATACAATACTTTACGCAATAGTATCTACGATACCATAGGTTTACTTGAAGATGTTTTGTGTAATTTTATTGTCAATATTTCCAGTACTACTATTAAACGAGTTTGTAATGTTTCTTATTTGTTCGGTCAGTAATGGATTTTGGTATTAGTTACTTATATATAATCAAATCATAAATTAACAAATAAAGAGGAGAGGGACATATATCTGGTTATAAATGGTCCTGGATTTGAAGAAAATCAAATAGATGATTTAAAGCGTGAACTGAAAGGAATGGAAGGAGTGCATGTTGTAGATTTACACCAATACGACTGGAGCGAAATAGATACAGGATGGAAGATAGATGGTGAAGACATTAGCATAAAGGATTTCTTTAAGAATATGTATAATATGTCAGAGGAGCAAAGGATGTATTTTGCTGTTGAAATAGATACCTTTAGATTGATTGCTCTTGCTCTTTCAGAAAAAATGACAGGAGAGAAAGGTGCAATATATATAGACTTTGATTCTTTAAAAGCCATTGACACTCATATAGGAAAAGACATAACGATTTCTAAGGGAATTTTGTTAGGGCAAGTTACTGTACATGTTAATCCAGAGAGCGGCAAAATTATTAAAACGGATTTAAATAATGACTTGATTGCAGTAAGTTGTCCAAGTATAGCGATTAATATTTTAGCTCAATATAAAAGAGAAATACTGAGTCAAGAAAAAATGTGCTATGAGTTGGCAGAACGTTTATCTCGGTTTATGCAAAGAGAAGAATCACAATTTTTTACCGCATGTAAAAGATTGGAAGAAGAACAGCTGTGGGATGATGAGACGAAGAGATTAGTGAGAGTTATTAAATACGGATTAAAGAAGATAGAGTGTACAATAGGTGATCTCAAAAATGGTGAGATAAGAAAATTATATGAGCCACGGGTGTTAAGGTATATGCAACATCGTGAAGTAAGTATGAATTTGGGTCAATTTTATACTGTAGAAGTAATTCGTAGTGAATTAATTGGTCAAGACGAAAGTAAACTGAAGCTGTTTTACTTCGAAGAGAACAATGGCAATTACGTTTATATAATAGATAGTGACCTATCTTGGGCGAGAAGAGCAAACTTATACCATAAGCAGGTAAAAAGTGAGTTAGAAAAAGTACAAGTAGATCAGATGGGATTGGAAGATCTATCGTTAAAGTAATCAAGTGCAAACCCGGAAGAAACTCAAGTTACAGTTCATAGTCTATATTAGTTAAAAATTAATGATTTATGTCTATTATAGTATATATGTCAAAAAAAGTGATTAATGAGCTGAAAGATAAGGCGAGGGAGAGGAGATATGCTGATTTGAAGTCTACAGAAAGTTCTGATTATAGAACATATAAGGATTTGGATATGGACTTTAATAGTGAATATGAATTTGTTTGTGACCTTGTTATTAATGGGAAGGCAATAACTAATGATTTCATTAAAAATTTATATTTAAAACATGTAAATCTCATTACAGAAGATAAGGACAAAAAAGGGAGTTATCGTCTGTTTCTTAAGCAAATCTTCACGGAAGTATTTGTACACGCCGGTGCAGCAGTTCCAAATGACTCTATTATGGAAGAATTGATAACTTATTATAACAGGTCTGGGTACAAGCAATTCTTTTCTTCTCAAAGTCAAGCACTTCGTTCTTTTGGATTGTGCATGTATTCATTCCACTATTTAATTCCTTCTTACAGAGAAAGGACCTATATAAGTTGTGAAGATCCAAATTGTCTGAAGTTCAGTTTTAGCGTAAATGATGGCATATATAACGATAATAAAATTTTAGTATGTGATTTACAAAACTCAGTGGAGTTTAAACTAAAATGCGAAGGTGGAAATGTGAAGTATGAAGAAGGTAAGGTGTCTCTTGCTATTCCTAAGGAGCTGAAAAACTACAAAGCAAATGATAAGAATTTGTTTGACGTCATTATTGAGTATTTTCAGAAATTTTGCGAAAAATTTGGATTTCACTTTTTTGAGGAAAAATTTGAGCATAATCTGGATAAGCCACTTGGAGTATTAAGTGATATAAATACATCCCAAGATAAGAATCTAAACTTGAAGAATTTAGAATAAGATATTGAAATCTCTGCTTTTTTTTAATAAGGTGGGTATAATAAAAAGTAAATCAAGTTTTACAGAAAACCTTTACTTATGATGAAAAGTACGTAATACGTATATAATATAAGATTGTGGTATGTCAAAAAAAATAGTTAACGCATTGAAATCTGAAGTAAAAAAGCTCAAGTATTCTGATTTAAAATCTATACCAATGAAATCAGGTGGTTGGAGTAGCATAAACTCTGGTTACAACACATATATTGACCTTGATAGATCACACAACCTTACTATCAACAAACAAAAAATAACCAATGAGCTTATCGAGGAGCTATATTCAAAACATAAAGATCTCATTTTAGGGAATGAAAAAGGGAAAAGAAATTATTGTTTGTTTCTTAAAGTAGTCTTTATGGAAATGTTTATACGTGTTGGTGCAACAGTTCCAAATGACTCTATTATAGAAGAATTGATAGCTAGTTATCATCAAGAAGGATATAATCATTTTTTGTTTCTGCATTTATTAAAGGCTCTTTTTCCACTTGGCTTGCTTGTGTTAGATTCTGATATAATAATAACTTATAGTATGGATTGCCATAGTTCCAATTGTCTAAAACTCAGTTTTAGCATGGAATGTATAAGGGTACTTAGCAGTGATCTTGCTAATGATATCAAAACACCAGGTTTTTACAGTTCAGTAGAATTTAAACTGAACTGTAAGGGTAGAAATGTAACATATGAAGATGGTAAAGTGTCTCTTATTATTCCGAAAGAGCTGAAAAATTATAAAACAAGTGGTAGAAGTTTGTGTGACATTACTATTGAGTATTTTCAGGAATTTTTTGGAAATTTGGGATTTAAATTTGAGACAAAAGTAGAACATAGTCTAGGGGAGCCACTGAAGGTGTTAAATGATGTAAGTGTGCTTTGCTCTCAGTTAGAATGTATCCGTTCAGTAGAGTGGTAAAATAAATTAGACGAAACTAATAAGTGGGTATCATGAAAGTAGCTATCATCCAGTCTTTTCATGCAAAAAACAATGATGTCATTCCAGCGCGTGACACTGAGGTTCAAATTGCTCACAAGCAACCTCATCATAGATACTAAAAGCAACGGTTTCAATGGGACTACAGAAGGGCTGTGCCCTCATTATTGTAAATGCACTTTTACTCTATTTTTATACTATCTTATTTTGCCATTCTGCTGAACGGATACAGATATTGAGATTCGCGTTTTTAAAGCTAGAAAATACATCCCTTGAGAGAGTAATTTTGCTACTGAAAGCAAAAGGCCTTTTTACAATCTTCTATCTACTACTCCCTCATGAACAGATACGTTAATCTTATCTAACTGCTTACTAACCTCTTCATTACTTGGCAAGTGTTCTCTAAAACGTACTGTATGCTGACATCGATCCAAAGGAGTTTGTAATCGCTCAATATATACTTTTGCTAGCAACTCAGCGTCAATTAGCGCTCCATGTAACTTCCTACTCTCTAGTGATATACCAAAACGCTCACACAATGCACTTAAAGAAGCTGGTGGTCCAAATCTCTTTCTTACAAGCGGTAATGTATCTAACACTCTGTCTGAAGAGATTAATTTGGCATTCAGTTTACCAAGTTCCATGTTCAAAAATTTAATGTCAAATACAGCATTGTGAATTACCAAAGTATCGCTAGATATAAAATTAAGAAATTCAGATGCAATCTCTGAAAATAATGGCTTATCCTTTAGAAATTCTTCGCTGATACCGTGAACTTTAAATGCACCTTTGTCTATGCTCCTTTCTGGGTTGATGTATCGATGGAATACTTTGCCTGTTGGAATACGATTAATTAACTCCACACATCCTATCTCAATAATTCGATGGCTATTGACGTCAAGACCTGTAGTTTCAGTGTCAAGTACTATTTCACGCAGCCCATCTTGTTTGGAAAGTTCTATACTTAACCTACTACTAGGATCTGACTGACTATTGGTAGCTTGTATCGTTTTTTTTCTTTTAGCTACTAATTTTTTTGTAGCACCTTCACCATCTTTTACTCTAGAGTGTCCAGGCGCTTCGGTTATTGCGCTTTTTTTTATACTATCAAGGATAACTTCTTTATCATTCAAGAATTTTTTACCGTTACCTTCTACATAAAGTGAGGTGAGATTTTTGAGTGCTATATCTCCTCCATAGTGGTGGCGCCACACTCCAACAATGTTGTTGTTTTCTACATTTAATAAAGTAAGATTTGGGAGACGTTTGCTGCCAATTAAAAATGCAAAACCTATATCGCCAATATGATTATTGCTTATTTCAAGTAAAGTAAGGTTTGGTAGATTGCCTTGACCTATATATCCTGCACCTTCGAAACCGAGTTTATTGTTCCTTAGAGTGAGCGAAGTAAGATGTGTAAGTTTACCTAGTTCTTTTACATCTTTAGAATCAACCTCTACATTTATTAAATTAAGCTCTTTAATGTCTTTTTTATTCTGTAGAAAGTTTACCAGCTTCCTTACATCAATTTTAGCACTTACATTTGATATTGTTAAAGCTTTATCATGCACATATTCGCCAAAATTCACCTTACCCTTGCTAATATACTACGTAAATATTTTAGCTGATATCTCAGTAATTGTCAATTGCTTATATAAGATCTTAACACCCACAACAGCTGGTTTAGGTGCTGTAAAATTCATACTTTTTGTGATCAGCTAAGTAAAAAGTTAAGCCTAGGGCAACTCACTAAGCTTTTCTGATTTATTGTTATACAGTTCTTGAGTTTTTTTCTTCCTTTACAAAAGAATCTGTTACTAAATCCTTTAAAGTTTCACCAGGCTTTTCTAGCAATTCAGGTTTAAGTAAATACTCAAGTTCATATATTGCTGCTGTAATTGCTATAGCAGCTAAAGCTGCAATTAAAAATGGTGAACTTATTTCTTCTGTTATGAGTGTTAAAGTTATTAAACCTCCTAGCAGCCCAATTACTGGTGGAACAATAATTGCTGCACCTCTTTCCCATAATTGTGTTTTCTGTTTCTTTTTTTTGCGTCGTTTACACTCTCCTTTTTTTCCTTCAAGTGGAATTTCTTTAACTTGGACTTGCTGACAAAATGTTACCTTTCTTTTTGGCTTTATTTTGTCAGAAAAAGAACATTTTGATAACTCAGTGTAGTCAACTTTTTCGTTAGAATCACCCATAACTTTTTCGCTTCATCAATACCTATATTAAATTATATTCTAAATAAAGTCATAATATTAATTACTATATTAAACTATACTCTAAAAAAAATAAGATATTAACTACAAGCCTTGAGCCTGTTAAAATCTTCTTCAGCGTGGTATGATGACCGAGTTAGTGGGCTTGATGCAACTACCAAAAAGCCTTTGGAATAAGCAATATATTTATAATGCTCAAACTCTTCTGGGGTAACATATCTATCAATCTTTGCATGTTTTGGAGTTGGTTGCAAATATTGACCAATTGTAATGAAATCAACTTCGGCACTACGTAAATCATCCATGACCTGAAATATTTCTTCCTTTGTTTCTCCGAGACCAACCATAAGCCCTGACTTCGTGAAAAGCTTAGAATTGATCTGTTTCACCATCTTTAGCAAATATAGTGAATGAAAATAACGAGCTCTTGGCCTTATTTTTGCATACAGTCTTGGTACTGTTTCGATATTGTGGTTATAAACATCAGGTGATGCAACAGCTATTGCTTCAAACGCTCCTTTCTTATTTAAAAAATCAGGAGTAAGAATCTCTATTGTTGTTTCCGAAGTTATCTTTCTAATTTCTTCTATACACCTTATAAACTGATTTGCACCACCATCTGCTAAATCATCGCGGTCAACAGAGGTAATGACAACGTGCTTTAAATTTAACTTTTTTATCGCTTTTGCTAAATTTTCTGGTTCATGAGGATCGAGCTTATCAGGAATGCCAGTTGCAACGTTGCAAAACGCACAAGCACGAGTACAAACAGAGCCGAGAATCATCACAGTAGCATGACGTTTATTCCAACATTCACCAATATTTGGACACGCAGCTTCTTCGCATACTGTATGTAAGTTATGTAGCTTAACAGTGTTTAAGGTTTTATTGAATATTTTACCAGCTGGAGCTTTTGCTCTGAGCCATATAGGCTTACTATGCATCTGAAACAGCTAATTCTACCTCTTGTTTTGCTAAAACTTTCTTTAATCTTCTTTTTATCTTTTGTGCTTCTTTACTTAGTTTAATTGTTTTTGTATTGAGCAAGAAAGCATCAAGATCACCTTTATAGTCTATAGTTCTTAAAGTTCTTGTTGCTATACGAAAGCTAAACTTTTTGTCTAATATATTACTCGTCAATGTAACTTTATGTAAATTTAAGAGAAAGGTACGCTTTGTTTTACGATTTGAGTGCGATACCTTATTACCAAAAGACTTTTTTCTATTTGTTAATTCACAAATTCTACTCACTTCAATATACCAATTTATCCTATGTAACTAGGTTAACCTTATATAGTTAAATAGTCAACTCCCTTGCTTGATTTTTATACCGTATACTGCTTTATAGCCAAAAAACACTGTAATTTTTTCTATTACAAGAGAAACCATATGCTGCATTTCTAATGCTTTACTGCCATTTGTTACTAACAGATGCAGAACACCAGAATTTACGTTTTGTGCGTATGAGATCTTTTGTGGTTTTGTACATTCTGCTAATTCCTCTCCAACTATACTTTTCCAGTTTAAAATAAGACGTATTTCATTTTTGCTGATCTTATTTTTCATGCATTTTAATGCATAGTTTTCTATTATAGATTTTAATTTCTTTGGCCCGCTATATTTAAACATCTTTCCAGTACTTAAAATTAAATTATATTACAACTTTCTTATACAAAAAACTAACTTATTGTTTTCATGACCCTCGGCCTCACACATAAAAAGCAGTATTTGTATATTGTTGCCTAACTTGTAATCATTTTTAATTGTAATTTATTAAATTATTATGAAACTAAGTAAAATTCGAGTAAAGTATAGTATTTCCAAGAAGATTATCTTTTTACTGTATGCCGTAATTTTCTTATAGCTATCTGTTTTTTAAGATCTTTCTGCAATCCAAGCTGCTTGAATGGCCTCTAATATTTTTTCATTACAATACTTTTCATCATCATCAAACTCTTCTAAATCCAAGACTTTTCTTTTAAGTTCAGTGAATCTAATACTAATTATATCTTCATTTGGAAATTTCTCTTCTAGAGCTTCTGCAATATCTTCTATATCAAGCCATTTCATACTTTTTTAATAAATTAAACTGGTGCCCATGGGGAGACTTGAACTCCCAAGGTCGCAAAACCCACGGATTTTAAGTCCGCTGCGTCTACCGATTCCGCCACACGGGCCTTATGTTGTTTATCTAGAGTAAAATTCTACTACTAAATTGACTTCCATGTCTGCTGAATAGGGGACTTCGGAATATTGAGGCGCTCTCAAATACTTCACTGAAAGTGCTTTGCTGTCTGCCTCTAAATAATCTGGAGCCTTACGTTCTTGTTTTTGTTCAGCCTCTATTAATATAGGAATTTTTGCTGCTCTTTCCCTTATTTTTACTATATCACCAGGCTTCACTCTATAACTTGATATGTTAACCACCTTATCATTAACTGTAACATGTTTATGAGATATAAGCTGTTTTGCCGAGTAAATTGTTGGCACAAAACCAGAGTGATATAAAACAGAACTTAACCTTGATTCCAAGGCACCAATAAAATTATCAGCCGTATAACCTTTTCTTTTGTAAGCATCTAAAAATGTACGTCTAAGCTGTTTGCTTGAAATTGCATAGTAGAACTTAAATTTTTTATGTGCAGCAAACTGCTTACCAAAGTCAGATAATTTCTTAAATCCAAGAATACCATGCTGACCTGGAGGGTATTTTCTTTTATTGACCGAATCTTTTGCTCTACCCCATAAGTTTACACCAAGCCTGCGACTGATTCTATACTTTCTATTGATAACAGTTGTCATACAAAAATTCTCACAATCTAACTATAAATTATTAATGATTTTAACATTAAGTGTCAACTTGTTTTTGCCACTATGATGTAGTATACTTCACTTTTAAGTTTTCCTATTAATACATGAATCATCTATTACTAAAATCCATGGCAAATGCTGTCCGCTTTTTATCAATTGATGCGGTACAAAAAGCAAATTCTGGACATCCAGGTATGCCACTTGGCATGGCAGATGTTGCAACTGTATTATTTGCTAAATATCTAAACCATAACCCTGATGATTCTCAATGGATCAGTAGAGATCGTTTCGTCTTATCAAATGGTCACGGTTCGATGCTGCAATACTCTATATTATATCTGACAGGCTACATTGGTATAGATGAACTAAAAAACTTCAGGCAACTTACATCAAAAACTCCAGGTCACCCAGAATTTGGCTTAACTTCTGGTATAGAAGCAACAACAGGCCCGCTTGGTCAGGGATTTGCCACTGCTGTTGGCATGGCACTTGCTGAATCGATTCTTGCAAAGCAGTTTGAAATCAGTCACTACACTTACGTAATGCTAGGAGATGGTTGTCTTATGGAAGGTATAAGCCATGAAGCAGCGTCCCTTGCTGGGCATCTTAAATTAAATAAGCTGATAGCACTTTTTGACGACAATGACATCTCTATAGACGGCTCTACTAGCCTCTCTTGTTCTGATGATGTAGAAAAGCGTTTTTCAGCGTATGGATGGAATGTTGACAAAATCGATGGGCATGACTTTGATGCTATATCCCTTGCAATAGAGCAGGCGCAAAAGTCTGATAAACCTACACTAATCTGTTGCAAAACTATTATCGGAAAATTTTCGAGCCGTGCTGGCACATCTTCTGCTCATAGTGGTGCCTTTACAGAGGAAGATGTAAAACAGATGAGAGAAAAATTGAATTGGGACTATGAACCATTTCATGTACCAGAAGATGTGAGAAACGCTTGGATAGAAACAGTTAAGAGGGCAAAGCAAAACTATACATCCTTGATCAATGAAGAACTACAAAGAAGACTTGAGAAACGTTTGCCAGACAATATCGAAAATGACTTAGCTAACCTGAAGAAACAAATATGTGAGCTAATGCCAAAAGAAGCTACTCGATCTTCTTTTGGCAGAGTAATGGAACTATTAACGAAGTCTATGCCAGAATTAATTGGTGGTTCTGCTGATCTTACCGGTTCAAATTGTACTAAATATAAGTACATGCAGGCAATAGATAGTAATAATTATGATGGTTCTTATGTCCACTATGGAGTGAGAGAGCACGCTATGGCAGCTTGTATGAATGGTATGGCTCTTCATGGTGGAATTATTCCTTATGGTGGAACTTTTTTAGTATTTTCCGATTACTGCCGACCTGCTATACGTCTTTCAGCTTTGATGAAACAACAGGTTATATATGTAATGACTCATGACTCAATTGGAGTAGGGGAGGATGGTCCAACTCACCAGCCAATAGAGCATTTAGCTTCTCTGAGAGCTATACCAAATCTGTAT